>DASSGA010000168.1:0-4971 GCA_035693805.1 bacterium
CGCCCAGGGCGACGGCGAGGTCTGCGGCACGGCGATCGAGTCGCCGATGACGATCAGCCTCCGCTTCACGGTAGTGAGGCAGGCACGCCTCCGCCGGCCGCAGTTCGAGCTGGCGGCGGCTCCGACGAAGCACATCGATGAACAAGGATATCACGCTACCACTGGCATCGCTCCCGACTTGATGGCTGCAGCTAGAGATGCCATCCGCGACATGATTGACTACCTCGGGCGCGAGCACAAGCTCGCGCCCGAACTTGCGTACGCGTTGTGCAGCGTCGCCGTGGACCTGCGGATCAGCGAGGTCGTCGACGCGCCGAACTGGCTCGTCTCCGCCTATCTGCCGCGATCCATCTTCGGGTGAAGTCATCGCGAGGCGCGAAGCGCCGCAGCGATCTCATCGTCTGGCTGCTGGGGATAGTCCTGACGTGGCTCGCCCTTGCCCTGGGCGCGGATGGTGCCGGCTACGGACCTCCCCCTCAGCCCGGGACGACAGTCGTCGAGATGAGCGACAACGACTTCACCCCGGCGGTCGTGCGCGTCGCGCCCGGCGCCACCGTCGTCTGGCACAACGCGGGTCGCAATCCGCATACCGTGACCGCCGACGACGGCTCCTGGGATTCCGGCGACGTCATCCCTGGGGCGGAGTACCGTAGGACCTTCCCTGACCCGGGCGTCATCCGATACTTCTGCGTACCGCACGGATTCAGGCGTGGCCGCGGAATGGCCGGGGCCGTCCTCGTTGGCGCAGAGGGGACGCGGACGCCGGACATCGCGCCCCCGGTTGACGTGGCCGCGGGACCATTCCGCACCCTACATGTCCCGGCGCAGTTCGCGGCCCTGCAGGATGCGGTGGACGCTGCGCGGGCGGGCGACCTCATCCTCATCGCCCCCGGGGTGTACCGGGAAGAGGTGGTCGTGACGACGCCGCGGCTGACCCTCCGCGGCCAGGATCGGAACCGCGTCATCCTCGAGGGGGACTTCAGCCGGCACAATGGGATCAAAGTTCTCGGGGCCGAGGGTGTGGTCGTCGAGAACATGACGGCGCGCCACTACACCTTCAACGGGTTCTTCTGGACGGGCGTGCGGGGCTATCGCGGGAGCTACCTCACCGCCTACAGCAACGGCGACTACGGGATCTACGCGTACGACTCGGTCTTCGGGCAGTTCGACCACAGCTATGCGTCGGGCCATCCCGACTCCGGCTTCTACGTCGGGCAGTGCAAACCGTGCCACGCGCTGGTCACGGAGGTCCTCGCCGAACACAACGCACTCGGCTACTCTGGAACGAATGCCGGGGGCGACCTGACGATCACCACCTCCATCTGGCGGAACAACATGTCGGGGATCGTCCCGAACACTCTCGACTCGGAACGCTTCGCCCCACAGGACGGCACGCGGATCGTCGGAAACCTCGTGTACTCCAACCACAACGAGTCCGCTCCCGTGAAACGGCTGCAGTACCCCACCTTCGGCAGCGGCATCATCCTGGCCGGGGGCATCAACAACGTCGTCGAGGGGAACGTCGTCTGGGATCACCCGAACTACGGCGTTCTGATCATCGCCAACCTCGACCGGAACGTCTGGATCCCGTCCGGCCACCGCATCCGCTCGAACACGGTCTGGGCCTCGGGGCGCGCCGATCTGGCGCTGGCCGCTCCGGCGGGTCGGGACACGTGCTTCGCGGACAACCGGTTCGCGCGCAGCCGCCCGCCGGCGATCCAGCAAGTCTACGGGTGCGGATCGCCGTTCAGCCGCCTCGGCGGGGGCGATCCGGGACCGCTGGTCGTGATGCTCAGTCAGTATGCGCGCGCCCAGTCCGGCGCCTTCACCTCGGCGGACTGGAAGACGCAGCCCGTTCCGCCCGCGCAGCCGTCGATGCCGGATCCCTTCGCACCGCCGGCACCCGCCTGGCCGACCCCGGAGAACCGGGCACTCTCGGGAGCGAGCGCCATGGTACCCACGCTGTCTCTTCCTCGCGAGGCCGCCGCATTCGGCCCGGTGGCCTCCGGCGCGCCAGTGCCGGGGGGCGAATACGTGCGGCTCTTCTTCTATCTGCTGCCGTTCCTCGTCTACGATGCCTCGGTGATCGCCGTCGCCTGGGATGCGAGACGCCGGCGGTTGCGCAGGGCGGCACGAGTGGGCTGGCTGGTGCTCGCGCTCAGCCTCCCGTATCTCGGGGCACTCGTGTATGTATGGCGTCGCCCACCCCAACGGCGGGCGACGGTATGACAGGGCGCGCTCTTCCCCTCCCCGAATCCTCGATGTGAATCGCCTGAAGGAGGCGGACATGGCGGCGCACTTCGACGTACTCGAGCAGTTCATCCAGGAGAAGCTGGCCGAGACTCACCTCCCCGCGCTGAGCATCGCCCTCGTGGAGCGCGGTGAGACGGTGTTCGCTCGCGGCTTCGGGTTCCGGGACAGCGAACGCGGGCTGCCCGCCACCCCGCGTACCCTCTACGGCATCGGGAGCGTGACCAAATCGTTCACCTGCCTGGCGATCATGCAGCTGCAGGAACAGGGGAAGCTGCGCGTGGACGATCCGATGGAGCGCTACGTACCGCTCGAGGTGCGCCCCTTCGGGCGGCCCATCACGCTGCACCACTTCATGTCCCACAGCAGCGGGATCCCCGCGCTGGCCTACGCCGAGGCCGTGATCCGGCACGCCGCGGGCGCCGCCGACTCCTACCTGCCCATCGCGAGCTACGACGACATGCTGACCTTTCTCAACGGGGCGCACGATTGGGTCCAATCGCCTCCGGGGGAGCGATGGTTCTATCTGAATGAGGGCTACATCTTGCTCGGGGCGGTCATCGAGAAGGTCAGCGGCCAGCCGTACGCGGACTACATCCAGCAGCACATCCTCGATCGCCTGGGGATGACGCGCACGTTCTTCAGCAAGGCCCATGTCGACGCGGACACCGACGTCGCCGTCCCCTACGTGGTCACCAAGGACAAGACTCAGCTCCCGTCACACTACCTGTACGGCCGTCTGACGAGCGACGGAGGCCTGATCAGCAGCGTCGAGGACATGACCCGCTACCTTCGGATGTACCTTGCTGGCGGCCGGGCCGCCGGCGTCCGCCTCATCGAAGAAGCCTCGCTCACAACGATGATGACGGGATACGTGGATCTGCCGCCGGAGGTCTACCCGGCGGACGGCCGCCGACATGTCGGAGGGTACGGGTACGGTCTCAGCATCTACCCGGACTTCTACGGGCACGCCCTGGTCGGTCATGGCGGGAGTGTGCTGATCAGCACCGCGCACCTGGCGTTCATCCCCGACCGCGAGGTGGGGGTGATGATCCTCGCCAACGGCAGCGGCTACCCGATGGCCCATGTCGCGGAGGTCGCCCTGGCCGTGCTGCTCGGAGAGGATCCGTGGGCGCTCCCCGGGGTGAGCGCGGAGCGCGCGCTGGATCGGCTGACCGGCCGCTACGAGACGTACCGGGGGACGTATGGGGCCACGGTGAATCGCGCCGGGGACTTCCTGATGCTGCAGATCAAAAACAAGCTCCTCGAGCAGACGGTACCGCTCGTGCCGGTAGCGCTCGAATCCGATCGCGCGCGGTTCTTCACGCTCTCGATGGGTCGCCGGCTGGAGGTCGAGTTCGCGATGCGAAATGGCGGGGTCGAGCTGATCTACGAGCGCTACAAGATGCGGCGGGTCGGGCAGGCCTAGCCTGTCAGCGCGCGGTCTTCTGCCGGCGCCGGCCATTCCGCCGAGGCGCACGACGGCCGGCCGCACGTCCCCCCTGAACGCGACGGGGTCGCCGCACGGCCGGCCCCCGGGCAACCGCGCCCGAGGGCAGCAGGACCGCACCGTACGTACGCAACCCAGCGGATGTCACGTATCCCTCGGCGAGATCCTGGGCGATCAGGTCGGTGGAGCGCTGCCGGGGATCGCCAAAGCCACTTCCACCCGACGCCTCCACGACAATAGCATCCTGGCGATCCCGCAGCTCCACCAGCGTCGTTTCGGTGTGTTGATTCCTGGCCGGACCGTTCCGGATGGCGCCGCCGGTAACCGAGAAGCTGGCCTGGCCGCCCTGCGCGCCGCCGAGCAACCCCGCCATCGGCGCGCCCATGCCGTGCGGCAGCACGTTGACCAGCGCCGGCAGGGCGTCATGTGTGGCCTTGCGCAGCACGAGCCGCTGGCCGAGCCCCCCGCGGTGCATCCCCGCGCCACCCGTGTCTGGGATGAGTTCCTTACGCTCGACGAGTAGCGGCGTACGCTGCTCGAACATCTCCACCGGGACGTTGCCCGCCGACGTCGGATACATCAGCGCGGCGTGACCGTCCCCGTGGCGGCTGCCACCCTGCCCGCCGGCGAACATGATGTGATCGTTGAAGATGCGCCCCCGGCCATCGCGGCCGTACGCCATGCCGGAGGCCGGCAGGCCCGTAAACGCCTGCACACGGTCGGGCAGCACCGGGGCAAGCGCGCGGAACACCGCGGGTCCGCAGAACCACCCAACCATCGTGCGCTGGTTCACCGCGGCGGGGTAGCGCGCGTTGAGCACGCTCCCTTCTGGCGCGCGGACGTGCAGCGGGCGGAAACAGCCCGCGTTGCTGGGGATGTCGGGCGTCAGGATTGACTTGAGCGCGTAGACGGTGTGGGCGGCCGTATAGGAGTAGGTACAGTTCATCCCACCGATCGGCAGCTCGCCGGGCACGTCCTGCCAGTCCACGGTTAGTTCCTCGCCTGCGACGGTGATCGCGCAACCCAGTCGGAGCTGTTCACCGAAGACCTCGAGCTCAGCCCGGCCCTCGTAGGTGCCGTCCGGCACCGCGGCGATCGCCTCGCGCATCGCCGCCTCCGCCCGCGACTGGACTTCGTGGGCGAGCGGCTCGAGGGATTCCAAACCGTACTCGCTCATAAAGGTCAGCAGCCGGTCGACACCCACGCGGTTCGCGCCGACCTGTGCCTGGATATCGCCGAAGACCATCTCCGGGTTTCGGACGTTGCGACGG
>DASSGA010000169.1:0-49617 GCA_035693805.1 bacterium
GAGGACTCGCCCGAGCGCCGGTGGTACGGTGGCCGGCGGTCTTGCGGAGAGCGCAAAGCCGAGCATCGTGTAGATGATGGCAGCGAGAAAAGCGGCGACGATTCCCGGCCGTCGGACGAGCAGATTGCTGCTGCTCACGCGTGTTCCACGACCATCGCGATCCCCTGCCCCACGCCGATGCACATCGTGGCCAGGCCGTAGCGGCCCTGCCGGCGGCGCAGCTCGTGGACGAGACTGGTCAGGAGACGAGCTCCGGAGAACCCGATCGGGTGGCCCATCGCGATCGCCCCGCCGTTGGGGTTGAGCTTCTCGAGCGGGATCCCGAGCTCGCGCACGCACGGGATGACCTGCGCGGCGAAGGCTTCATTCAGCTCGATGACGTCCATCTCCTCGATGCGCAGACCTGTCCGCGCCAGCACCTTGCGCGTCGCGGGGATGGGGCCGAGGCCCATGTACGCGGGATCGACTCCGGCGACGGCGGAGGCGATGACCCGCGCCATCGGCCGGAGACCGAGCTCTTCCGCGGTCTCTGCGGCTGCGAGCAGCACCGCCGCCGCGCCATCGTTGATGCCCGAGGAGTTGCCGGCCGTCACCGTGCCGTCCTTGCGGAACACCGGCCGGAGCTGGGCCAGCTTCTCCAGCGTCGTGTCCGGGCGCGGGTGCTCGTCCCGCTCCACGACGGCCGGATCATCCTTCGGCTGTGGGATCACCACGGGGACGATCTCGTCCTTGAATCGCCCCTCGGCGATGGCCCGGGAGGCGCGCTGATGGCTCAGCAGGGCGTACTCGTCCTGCTCGTTACGCGTGACGCCGAATCGCTCGGCGACGTTCTCGGCGGTCTCGCCCATGCTATGGGGCGGATACATTTCGGCGAGGCGCGGATTGGTGAACCGCCACCCAAGCGTCGTATCGTACAGGTGGATCTCGCCCCGCGCGTAGGCCGCGGCGGGCTTGGCCATGACGAACGGGGCGCGCGTCATCGATTCCACGCCGCCCGCGATGACGATGTCGCCCTCGCCCACTTTGATCGCCTGGGCCGCGGACGCCGCCGCCTGCAGCCCGGAGCCGCACAGCCGGTTCACCGTCTGACCCGCCACCTCGGCGGGCAGTCCCGCGAGCAGCAGGGCCATGCGCGCCACGTTGCGGTTGTCTTCTCCGGCCTGGTTGGCGGCGCCGAAGATCACGTCCTCGATCTTACGCGGATCGATGCCGGTGCGGCGGATGAGCGCGCGGATGACGTGCGCGGCGAGATCATCCGGTCGCACGTCGCGGAGGATGCCGTTGTAGCGGCCGACCGGCGTGCGGACGGCGTCGATGATCACCGGCGTGCGCATCATGCCGGCGCGGGGATCCCCGGCGCGCATCCCTAGCGGCCTTCGTACTTCGGCTGGCGCTTCGCGAGGAACGCCGCCACGCCTTCACGGTGATCGGCGGTAGCGCCGGCCACGTCCTGCACCTGAGCCTCATACTCCAGCGCCTGCTCGAGGGTGGCGCCCAGCGCATACGTGATCGCCCGCTTCGTGAGGCCATAGGCTTTCGTCGGTCCCGCCGCCAGGCGACCGGCCAGCTCCATCGTCTTCGAGATGAGCTCGTCGTGCGGCACCACACGGTTCACCAGCCCGATGCGCAGCGCCTCGGACGCGTCGACCGGATCGGCCGTATACGTCATCTCGAACGCTTTGCCGAGCCCGACAAGGCGCGGCAGGAACCACGTGCTGCCGGAGTCCGGGACGAGCCCGATGCGCGAGAACAGCTCGATGAAGCTGGCCCGGTCACTGGCCACCCGGACGTCCGCGGCGAGCGCCAGGCTGCAGCCGGCGCCGGCGGCCACCCCGTTCACGGCAGCGAGCACGGGCTTCTCCATGGTGCGGATGGCGAGGATCACGGGATTGAAGGTCGCCTGGAGGTGCTCGCGGTAGGACGTGATCGCGCCCGCGCGGTCGCGTAGATCGGCTCCGGAACAGAAGCCGCGGCCGGCGCCGGTGAGGATCAGGCAGCGCACGGCGGCGTCGCGCGCCCCCTGGCGGAGGGCATCCTGCAGTTCCTTGGCCAGCAGGTCGTTTACCGCGTTCAGGACGTCGGGACGGTTCAGGGTGATGGTCAACACGCCGTTCGCCTGCTCGAGGGCAATCGTATCAGGCATGGGTTACCGTCCTTTGAACGCCGGCTTCCGCTTCTCGAGGAAGGCCGTGATGCCTTCCGACCGATCTTCGGTGGCGAACAACAGATAGAAGCACTTGCGCTCGTAATCCAGCCCGCCCTCGAGGTGCGTGTCGAAGGCCTTGAGGACGGCCTCCTTGGCCAGGCGCACCGCCACAGCACCCTTGGCGGCGATCTCCGTTGCGAGGCGCTTCGCCTCATCGAGCACGGTCTCCGCGGGGACCACCCTGCTCACCAGGCCGCAGGCCTCCGCCTGCCGAGCGCTGATCGGCCGTCCGGTGAGGACCATTTCCATCGCCCGGGCCTTCCCGATCGCCCGCGTCAACCGCTGCGTGCCGCCCGCCCCCGGCATGATCCCGAGGTTGATCTCCGGCTGCCCGAACTGGGCGGTCTCCGCGGCGACGATCATGTCGCACAGCATCGCCAGTTCGCAGCCGCCCCCCAGCGCGAACCCGTTCACGGCGGCGATGAGCGGCGTCGTCACCTTGCGGATGCGCTCCCACTGCTGGAAGCGGTACCCGGCCAGCATCTCTGGCGCACTCGCCCCGGCCATCTCTTTGATGTCCGCCCCCGCGGCGAAGGCCCGGCCCGCCCCGGTGAGCACGATGCACCGCACAGACCCCTCGCGCTCGAATCCTTCGAGCGCGGACACCAGTTCGTCCATCGTCGCCTGGTTCAGCGCGTTGAGCACGTCGGGCCGGTTCAAGGTGACGACCGCGATCCCGTCTTCCGTGCTGACCGTGATGTTCTGATATGCCATGGCCCCCTCCTCGCCTCGTGCTACAGCGGCCTCCCGCAGCGACCGCAATATGCAAAGCCCTCGGGGAGGTGCACCGCACCGCAGTGCGGGCAGGCTCGGACGGGCGCGCCCCAGGCGTGCTCGGTGCTCGTTCCCTCCGCGAGCGCGCGGCGGATCGCGGCGTAGTCCACGGCGCGTTTCTCGCGGAAGGCGTCCAGCCCTTCCTGCGTCTCCGGGGCGCCCGCGTGGAGCGTGAGCCAGTCCCGCGCGTGGCCGATGGTCAGATGCCAGCTCAAATCGCGCCAGAAGTTGATCTGCTGCTTCGTGTAGCGGGTCACTTCGGGCAGCTTGTCGGCGAGCGACCGGGCCAGGGCTTCCACGGCGGCGTCGAGCTCACGCCGGGGCACGATCCGGTTGACCAGCCCCCACGCGAGCGCCTGCGCCGCCGGGATCTCCTCACACAGGAACAGCATCTCGCGCGCCCGGCGGTCGCCGATGATGAGCGGCAGCCACTGCGTCGCCCCCGCGGCCGGGACGCTCCCCCGCGCGGGGCCGACCTGACGGATGACGATATCGTCCGCGGCCACGGCGAGGTCGCAGGCCATGTTGAACTCGTTCCCTCCGCCCACGACCATCCCGTTCAACCGCGCGATCGTCGGCTTGCCGATGTTGCGCAGCCGTTCCTGGGCCTCGATGAAGGCTCCCATCCACTTCCAGTAGTCGCGAGGCCGGCGGAGGAACTGCCCCTGCTCCTCAAGGTCGGCGCCGGTGCAGAAGGCGCGGTCTCCGGCGCCGGTGAGCACCACGACCGCCACCGCATCATCCCACGAGGCATCCTCGAACGCCCGGCCCATCTCGTGGAGGGTCGCGAAGTTGAGAGCGTTGAGCACCTGCGCGCGGTTGATGGTGACCCGCGCCGTGGGAAGACGCTTCTCGTAGAGGATGTGCTGAAAACCGAAACTCTCGGCCGGTCGGGGGCGGGGCGCGTCCATCTAATCCGCCTGCGCGTAGACCATCGTCACCAGCCCCGCGGCGAACCGCTGCAGGTCCTCGCCCGCCGCCCGCCCTTCCGGCGAGCGCATCGCCGCGCGCAGGGCGTCCTGGTCGTCGAAGTACATCTCCCCGATGAGGTAGTACGGGGCCTCGCCTCCGGGTGCTCCGGTGATGCGCCAGGCTTCCACGCGCCGCAGCCCCGGCATCGTTCGGATCAGCGGCAGATGGGCCTCCGCGTAGTGACGGTCAAACGCGGCCGGATCCGGCGGACGGCGGTACAGCGCGACGAGTTTCACCATGCGGGCAGCCTCCGCTCAGGGGGTGATCAGGACCTCGTAGCCGGCCCCCCGCAGATCTTCGGCGAGCCGCTGTGCGTTGTCGCGGTCCGCGAAGGCGCCGACCTGCACCTTGTACAGGCCGCCCGAGAGACTGATGTACGCCTCGAACCCCTTCTCTCGCAGCTCCGCCGCACGGGCTTCGGCATTCTCCCGGCGGAGAAACGCGCCGACCTGCACACGATACAGGACGCCGGGGGGCTGCGGCGCAGCTACTGGAGCCGGTGCGGGTCCCGGCGCGGGCGTGGGCGGCGGCGCCGGAACGGGGGCGGGCGACGGACCGGGGGATGGCGCATGCTGCGGTTCCGGTGCAGGCCGGACCCCGGACTGAGGGATCGGCTGCGGACCGGGGAGCGGCGAGGATGGGGGCGAGGGCGGAGGACCGGCCTGCGGCGGTTCGGGCCGGATGGCCCGGGGAGCGGTCGTCGTCGGAGAAAGGAACGCCTGGCCCGCGACGTAACCGACAACGATCGCCACCAGGAAGAGGCCGAGGAAGACGAGACCGACGACGACGGGCCGCACCGGCATCGTCATCCTCCCAGCCGCTGCAGCCGTCCCAGATCCTCTGGGGTGAGGCCGGTGAAGTAGATCCCGTGGGCGACCGCGCCGGACGCCAGGATCTCGACACGCACCACCTCGGCCTCAGAGGTGAGCGGGCCATCCGCGAGCGAGACCGTGATCCGCACGCGCTCCCAGTGCACGAGTTCCGAGGTGAGGATGACGCGCAGCCCTTCCAGGCTGACGTTCGCCGCTGACCCGGTGAGCTCTTCGCCCCCGCGCTCGATGCGCACGACGCGCACCGCCGAGTCCCGGAGCGGGATGCGCGGGCTGCGGCGGGAGGCGATGCTCACCGCGGGGGGATGCGCCACCTCCACCCGGTTCTCCCGGATCCCCCGCACGGTGGTCTCGAAGACATACTTCGAGACGCGGCCCTGGTAGGAGATGGCGACGCGGTCTCCCGGGGAAAGCGGCAGCATCTCATGAAGGCGCGTCGGGACGCTGACGGCGATGGCCTCGGGCGCGATGGCCAGCACGGTGCTGGCAAAGATCCCGCGCCGGGGTCCGGACCGGCTCTCGACCTCGACGTTCTGGTTCACGGTGAGCGGCTCGACCAGGGTGTGCGGCGTTCCCGCGGCCGGTGCCGGGGCGGCGGGGGCGCGGGCTTCGGCGTCGAGCAGGCGCTCGCGGAAGGCGTACCGGCGGAACCGCTCGCACTCCAGGTGGTCGATGGTCTCGCAGTCGCTTACCGTCCGGGCTGGGACGTGGGGGCAGAGGTCGTCGATGGTACGGCAGTACCCTTGCTGCTCCATGAAGCGCACGAGCTCCGCTTCATCCTCGAACACCCAGGCCGGGACGCCGCCCTCGTCCGCGGGGGTCAGCAGGTCATGGCCGCGGCCGAAGTGGCGCATGATCCAGCGCAGCGAGACGTCCTCGTCGAGCGACTCGAGGTACCGCCGGATGTCCGCGTACGCGGCCCGCTCCATGCGGCGCATGCGCTCGATCGTCTGCCGGTGCGCCGACGCGCACACCGGGCAGGACTCCCGCTCGCGCCGCGCCGCATCACTCTCACCTTTGATCATCTCTCACCCTCTTAGGCCAGCCCACCGTGAAAACCTGCCCGCCCAACAAGATGAGCGCGCCGGCGCCGGCCACGAGATAGTAGGACAGCAGGCGATCGAGGAGCACGGCTCCCGCCACCGCAGCACCCGCGGCCGGGACCCGCAGGACCAGGGAGGCGACGCCAGCCATCGACAGCTCGGTGATCCCGATCCCGCCGGGGACCAACGCCACCACACCCACGAGGTTGGCGACGCTGACGGTCAGCATCCCACCCGCGAAACCGAGGGGCAGGCCCATCGCGGCGAACACCGACGCCAGCCGGCCGGCCTCGCATAACGCCGCGACGACGGACAGCCCAAGCAGCGGCCAGAGGTTGGTCCGCGTGCGCCACAGTGAGAGGCTATCGGTGAACGCCTCCGTGACGCGCGCCGAGCCGCTCCGCAGCTCCTCCGACAGCGGCAACCGCCGGATCACCCGCGCCGCGAGAGCCCGCAGCATCCGCGGCGACGCGAGCCCCGCCGCCCCGGCGACGAGCAGGACTCCGGCAGCCGCCAGCACGGGATGCAACTGCGCACCGCGCGCCACCCGCACCACGAGCAGCGAGGCACCGAAGAGGACCACCAGCGCCGCGCCGTCGAGGAACCGCTCGATGAGCGCTGCAGCGGTCGATGGCGCCAGCGGCACGCCGAACCGCTGCTTCAGCAGCAGCGGTTTGGCCAGATCAACGGTGCGCCCCGGGCTGAAGCTCGCCCCGGCGACTCCGGCGAGGATGGCCGCGCCGGCCGAACGCAGATCCAGCCGGTGCCCGGTGAGCCGAATGACCATCCACCGCCAGCGCAGGGCTTTCACCAGCACGTTCGCCGTCAGGAAGAGCAGCGCCGCGCCGAGCCAGAGCGGATCCGTCTCGCGCAGCGACGCCCGCACACCAGCCAGATCAAGGCGGGCGAGCATGACGCCGAGCAACACGCCCCCGGCGAGAAGGAAGAGCCAGCGGATGGCGCGGGTCATCACCGGATGCGGTCAGGGGGCGTAGAAGGCGCGCACGGTAAGATCGGCGAGGACGCCGTTCTGCACGCCGGTCACGGCGAGCCTGTCCACCACGAGCGCCCGCGGCATCTGGTCCAGGGCACTGACGAACGCACGCAGCCGCAGGTAATCGCCGCTGACCTGGATCTGCAGCGGCACCGCCGCCATGCCGGCCGGAAGCGCGTCGTTGCCGGCCGCCACCGGGACCTGCGTGAAGGAGATCTGCCGGAGCTGCACGTTGCTCAACAGGAGCGCACGGCCGAGCGAATCCACGAACGCCGGCAGCGCGGGATCGCGCGGGAGCTTGGTCTCAAGCACCCGCGCCGCAGCAGCGACCCGGCGGTGACGCTCCTCGATCTGCGTGCGCTGGTCGACGAGCGAGACGAGACGGGCCAGCTCGATCTGCTTGCGCTGCGCCTCCAGCCGGGAGAGCTGGACCTGCTGCAGCGCGGGAAGGATGACGAGCAACAAGACGGCGATGGCCGCGAAGGCCGTCGCGGCCACGCCGACTACGGTCCGCTCCCGGCGCTTCAAACCGGCCATGGTATCCTCACCGCAGCCTCGCCGCAAGCTGGAACTGCGTGACGAGACGATTCGCGGCGACGACCTGCTGGATCGACCGCATCTCCACGCCGCTGAGGACCCCGGATCGCGCCAGCGACGTCGCAAAGAGCGCTACCGCGGAGAGATCGGTCGTGCTCCCGGTCAGGGTGACCGTCCCACCTTCGACGACCACCGACTGCAGCCACGCGTTCGTCGGAATGAGCCGGCCGATATCGTCCATCAAGACGGAGAGCGTCCCGATGCGGCCGACGACCGCCTGGATCCGCTCCCTTCGCGCCTCGAGGTCCTCCGTCTCGGCCTGCAGCTGAGCGAGACGCACCGCCGCAGGCCGCAGGGGGACGAGGAGGCGTTCGGTCTCGCTCGCCTGGTGACGGGACTGCGCGGCCTGCTGGGCGAGCAGCACGTAGATGACCGCGATGGCGATCCCCGTGACGACCGGCACGCCGAGGAGGACCCGCCGGCGTGCGGCGCGTTCGCGGCGCTGGAGGACGGCCTGCGGCAGCAGCGTCAGCTCGATCTTCATCTAGGCGAACTCCCTCAAGGCGAGACCCACCGCCGTGACCAGCTGAGGGGCGATCCGGTCTACCGCGTCCGCGTCGAGGCGGCGACCCAGGAGGATGCCGTCCAGGGGGGAGCCCACGGCCACGGGGATCTCCATCTCGAGGGCGAGGTGCCGATCGACCGACCCCGCGCGCGCCCCGCCGCCGCAGAGCAGGATCCGGTCGATCTGATGCCCCCCGTATTGCGCGCGGTAGAAGTCGAACGAGCGGCGCAGCTGCGCGGTGAGCGCGTCCAGCACGTCGCCGAAGGCGGCGGCCGGCACGGCGGCTTCCCCGCCCCCGGAGGCCACCCGTACGCCCTGCAGCAGCGTCCCAACGCCTTCCGCAATCGTCCGCGTGAACTGCGGCACGCCTCCGCGCACGATTGCGACCTCCGTGGTCGACGCGCCCAGATTCACCATCGCCACCGTCCCCGGCATACCCCGCAGGCTGAGCGCACGGACCATCGCCAGCGCAGACAGTTCGACCGCCACCGCCTGCAGCCCCGCTCCCTCCAGCATCTCGATGCAGGTCAGGGCCGTCGCCTCCGGTGCAGCGGCCAGGAGCACCTCGAGCTGGCGCGAGCCGTCCTCGTTGACCTCGCCGACCACCTGCGCGTCGAGGACCGCTTCCTCCACCGGGAACGGCAGATGACGCTCCGCCTCCCAGCGGATCGCCTGCTTCACCTCGTCCTCGGGGATCGGAGGCAGGCGGAGGATCCGCGCGAGCACGTTGGGACCCGTGACGGAGGCGACGGCCCGGCGGCGGCGGATCCCGGAGGTGCGCAGCAGCGAGGCGAGCGCGCCGGCGGTGGTCTGGCGATCGAGGATGATCCCGTTCGCCACCGCCCCGGAGGGCGTCGCGGCGATCCCATACCGGACGAGCTCGATCCCGCGTCCCGACCGGCGCACTTCGGCCACCTTGATCGCGCTCGTGCCGACGTCGACCCCGAGGGCGACCGCCCCGATCTGGAAGATATCTCCCAGTGAAGGCATGATCGGTCTCTTCTATTCGAGTCCGCGCCCGAAAGTTCCCCGTCTAGTCCTTCGAGGACCAGGAGACCCTCAGGAGGACGTTGCCGGTCGCGCCGGGCGCGAACGCCCCCGGAAGCACCTCCGTGGCGGCGGCATCATACCGGACGGTCACGGTGCCCAGGTTCGACGCGCCGTCGAGGAGCCGGATCGTCCCGTTGGACATGAGCAGTCCATCCAGGGTCACGCTGACGAGGTTCGCGCCGTGCTGCACGTCGATCCCCCACCCGCCCGATCCCTGGAGATCATCGGCGCACGGCGAGGGCGGGACACACCCACCCGCGGGATTATCGATCCCCGCGAACGCGTAGAGGATCCCGGTCACGCCGAAGGCCCGGGCGGCGAGCGCGGCCCCGGAGGAGATGAGCCGCATCGCGCCTCCGGCGACGAGGGCGGGATCCCCGGTGAGACTCTCCTGCCGGTAGTCCGATGTCCTCGCGGAGAGGCTCTCGACGTGGATGTCACCAACGATGGCGGCTCCTGCCCGGCGGAAGGTGCCGATCATCCCCGTGACCTGCGTGGGTGTGCTGGCAGCGTAGACGACGACGGAGTTGCTGTCGGTCGCCGGCCGAGAGCGCACGCACAATGTCTCTCGCACGGACGGGGCGAGACCGAGACAATCGACCGTGACCCGGCGGGGGACCAGGGCGAGGATATGGGCCGCGCCAACCGCAGCACGGCTGGCGCGCGACGTCCTGACTCCTGTGGCTCCCGCCGTCGCCTGGAGTTGCTCCACGCCTTCGGACGCGGTCCGCGTGCCCTGTGGACCTCCCCCGGATGAGGCCTCGTAGCGTTCGACGAGGCCGGCGGTCTGGGGAGTCCAGTTCGCCCCGATCGCGGTGGCGAACGAGGCGACCAGCATCGTCCCATTGAGGCTGGTCGTCACCGCCGGGGTCGAGTGGTCGGTTCCGCTCGGTGTCGGCTGCCCCAGCGAGACGTCGATCGGATCCGCAGTGTCCACGTTCCAGTAGGCCTGGATGCCGCCGGAGGCCTTCTGCGACGAGGTGAACGTCCACGTGTAGTTGGCCGGTTCGGCCGCAGTCGCCACTTTGTAATACACCGCAAGCCGCAGCGTGGTCCCGTTGTCGATGGGATTCACCCCACCCGGAACCAGCGTCCACCCGGCCGGTGCCGTGATCCCCGTCCCCGATCCGCCGCGCACCGCGATCGCGGCGATCATCACGTCGTTCAGGACGATACCGGCCGGCCGGTTGATCTGCAGCGTGGTGCCGCCCCCTCCATTGTCTCCCCCGCGGGACCCCCGGTGGGTGATCGTCTGGGTGGCGAGGGCATACTGCGTGCGCTCACCCGCGTTGAACTCGACGTAGAAGACCGCGCCGGAGATGATCCCGCCGATGGCACCCCCGCGGTCGTGGACGTACCGGTCCCAGCAGCGCTGGGTCTCCGTCGGCCCGAAGCCCCACCCCGCCGCCATGCAGCGGCTCGCGGCGTCGCCCCCGCGGAAGTAGAGGTTCAATCCGTCGATCGGATCCGTCGTACCGCGCGCGCGATTCCGGTAACTGCCCGGGTCGGCGCTGTCCATGTCCAGCCTGGGGAAGCGGAGGATGCCGAACGCCGGATCGCACGGCCAGGGCCACGCGGCACACGCGATGCCGGCGATCGCCCCGTTCGCGGTGACTGCGCCGGCGACCGTCGCGCCGGATGGGTTGATGGTGATCGCCGTGCCGGCGCCGAGCCGGTTGTTGGCGTGTACGGCGGCGGCGTCATCGGCAGGGAACGTGTTCTCGACGCTGAGCCCGACCTGCGGCCCGCCGAGGGTGACCGTCGTGTTGCCGAGGATGCCGTTCAGGGCGAAATGCGGAACGACCTTCACCGCCGCGTTGAGCACCTGCCGCGCGGCGCTCCGCGTGCCGACGGACTCGATGGCGCGGACCGCCCCCGAGGGCGTGACGGTCACCTGATACTGCCCGTCCCCCAGGGCATCGGTGACGCCGGCCCACCCGGCATTCAGACCGAGCTCGTACAGGGCGCGGGCGATGCCGCCGTCGGCGATGTAGTGGGCGGCGAGCGCGTCACCCTGGCTGTACGCGATCGCGATCTCGGTGAGGGCGAGATCGACCATTGCGACGCCCATGACCGTGAGGACCACCACGAGCACCAGCACGGTGAGCAGGGCGGCTCCATCTTCCCGGCGCAGATGCGCTCGCATCGTCAGTACCTCGGTCCGGCTTTCGCCGTCACGATGACCTCCTGGACCTGGCCGCCGATGACCTCATTGGCGCGAAACGCGCGGGCGCTGAGATCGACGGCATTCACGCGGACGGCCTCTCCGAGCGGGTAGGTCCGGACCACGCCGCGATCCAGTGTGAGGCAGCTCCCCGCGATCGCGATGACGACGCGCCGGTCGGGCAGGTCGGCAGCGGCGGGGCCGTGGACCTCGCGTCCGATCTGGACCCGGTCTCCGGAAGCAAACCCCGACACGCTCGCCAGGCACACCTGGCGGTCGCCCCGCACCAGAGGCGCAGTGAGCGTGCTTGTCGCCGCCGCAAAGAGCGTGCGTCCGGCCGGTGCGGCCAGGAGATCCGCGAGTGGAATGCGGTTCGCGGGCACGGTGCACTGCGCCGTGCAGCGTGTCAGCTGCGCGCCGGGATCAAGGCAGGTCCCCTCGCATTGGAACATCACGCTCAGCGGCTGCACGGCCTCCGCGTTCGGGTGGGTCTGCGTGAGGGGAGCGGCCACCGTCACGACGGCTCCGGTCACGACGATCACGCGCAGCGGACCTTCGTCGCCGAGCGAGGCGAGATCACCGGCCCGGAGGACGGACCCGTCCACCACGGTGAAGCTGGCCAGCCCGGCCGCGGCCGGGCCGTTGAGCGTCGTCCGGGCGCGTAGGACGAGCTCGCCCCGGCGATGCGGGCGCGCGAGGTTGGACGACAGGGTGACCGTCGTGCCCGAGATGCCGGCGACGGTCGCCCGCTCGAGCCGGTTGAGGCTCTGGATGGCGAGCGGCATCCCGGAGGCGAGGACGGAGGCATCCTCGACCTCGAGGGTATTCGATCCCGCCGCGGCATCCCGGACGAGGATCGTGGCTTTCGCCAGGCCGAGCTCCCGCCCACCGCCCCCGATGACGAAGTCCCTGGCCTGCCGCACCTCGTTCGAGATGCGGGTGAGCGCCACCCGGGGCTGCTGCTGCACGTCCAGCTGGCCTTCCAGCGCGCCCCAGCCGCGGACGGCCACCCCGATGAGCTCGTAGAAGGTGAACACGACGAGGCTCATCAGCACGATGGCGATGAGCATCTCGACGAACGTGAGCCCGTCTTCGCGTCCGCGCAGCATCAGAATCAGAAGTCCCCGACCAGCGTGGTCAGCGTGACCGTGCGCGGTGCAGCGCCCTCGAGCCACGTGACCGTCACGTCGACCTGTGTCAGCCCGGCGCCAGATGGGGCTGGTTTCGTCACCACCGTCGTGCGCGTGTATCGCCCCGCCGGATCAACCGTCCCAAGCTCGGTGAGTGTCTCGGTCGTCGTCCCGCTGGTGAGGCTCGCGTAGCTCCGGCCGCGGAGCCATTCCAGACGCTGCTGGGCGAGCAGCGTTCCCGTGGTCACGCCGCGCCCCACGAGACCCTGTGAAGAGGCGGTGAAGTAGAAGGCAGTCAGCACGAAGACGACCATGCCGAAGACGGCGGTGGCCACGACGACCTCGATGAGGGTGAGCCCCTTCGCTCCGCTCACGGACATCCGGCGGCCTCCGAGAGCTGGGCGCGCCCCGTCCCGGCGCTGACGTCCAGCCGGATCCACTGCGTGCCCTCGGTCAGGCAAAACTCCCCCGGTGCAAGGGGAGCACCGGAGGACCTGAATTCCAGCGGCGTCGCGGCGTACGACCCCGTGACCGCGACCGCGACCGGAACGACCGCATGCTTCAGCCCGCTGCCGTCCAGCTTCTCGATGCTGTACCGGGACGGCGGACCGGCGGTGTATACCAGCCGGACCTGCTCGTCGAGGGTGACCGCCTGCTGCTGCGCAAGGCGGACGTCGGAGAGGAGCTGCCGGGACGCATGGCGGAGGTCACGCACCTTCTGATATCGCTCCAGGGCCGGCATGACCAGCGCGATGATGATCGCGCCCACGGCGATGGCCATGAGCAGCTCCAACACCCCGAACCCGCGGGCGTCGATCCGGCTCACGGCACGCCCCGGGACGGACGGCCGAGGCCGATCATCGCGCCGAGCACACTCCAGAAGACCGGCGCCACACTGACCACGCTGAAGCCGAACTGGAGGGCCACGAGGTAGCCCGCGAGCCCGCAGACGCCGGCGATCGCCCAGGGGACCCGCTCCCCCCCCGAACGGACGACCCGAGCCGCAGACCGGAACGCTGCGGTGATGATGCCCCAATACGCCAGCAACCCGACGACGCCGAACGACATGAGCATGTCCAGTGTGTCGTTGTGGGCCTTGTCGATGATCCTGGGCGTCCGGCCCCACAGCTGCCGGCGGCGCTCGCCCCATTCCTGCGAGAGCACGGCGGCGAACGTGTCCGGCCCATAGCCGAAGACGGGCCGGCGGATCACTAACCGCGCGCTCTGCCCCCAGAGATAGAGGCGGTCGGCGACTCTGTTGCTGTCGATCCGGGTCACCGTGCCGGCCTCGGCCAGGAACGACGAGCCATCGCGCGGGGCCAGTGGACCCCCGGGCAGCCCGAAGACCACCGTCATCCCGAGGGCGAGCCCGAGCACCACCGCACCGCGGCCCACCGGCGATCCGGGCAGCCGCCGGGACACGAGCACCGTCATGAGTCCTGCGGCCACCAGCATCCCTCCCCACGCAGCCCGGCTGAACGAGCAGAGCGCGGCGAGGGTGATGACGAGGCTCATGAAGCCCGCCGCCGCAGTCGCGGTGCGATTCCGGGCCACCAGACACGCCGCGACGGCGAACGGAAGCACGAGGACCATCAAGGCGCCGAAGTAGTTGGGATGGCCCGTCGTGGCGAACGCCGCCACCCAATCGGCGCGCAGCGGATCGCGGATGATGATCTCGGCGCCGAAGTACTGGGCGATTCCATAGACCGCCATCGCACCGCCGCTCCCGAGGAGGGCGCCGGCCCACAGGCGGAGCCTGCGGCGCACCAGCTCGGATGAGGCGACGCAGACCACGAGGTAGGCCAGGAACACGAGGAGTCCCTCGTGGCGCCAGGAGGATCCCCACAAAGCCAGGCGAGGATCGATGGAGAGGACGGTCGACGCGGCCGCCGCAGCGCCGAACGCGAGCACGGGTCCGGCGTCGCGGACGAGCGCCGACCGAACGTCGTGCTGCCCGGCCAGGCCGAGGGCCGCCACCGCCGCGAGCCCAAGGAGGGTCCGGGCCTTCAGCCCGTAGTACGTGTCGTCCAGGTTGGACAGGTCGACCAGCAGCGGGACGACGGCCACGACCAGGAGGATCCCCCAGGTCATCGCCAGCGTCGCTGAAGACGATGCGCTCCGGTGTGCAATCGTAGCCATCGGACCCCGCCTCGTGACAGCCCCCCGGGAGGCCGCGCGGGCACCCCCCGGGTGACGCCATGTCCCGTTACGGGGTGATCAGGTCGCCGACGAGTCCCCGCACGCTCGACCCCGCGCCGACCACGAGGTAGTAGGTCTTCCCGTTCATGTCACCGCCGGCCACACCGGGGATGCCGAGGCGGCTCCACTCGGTCGCCCCGGGGGTCCCGCTCGTGCAGGTCCCGGCGGCCCCGACGAGCGCGGCGTCAGGGGTGGCCGCGCTGAGGCAGACCATGGTGTACCCCGCCCAGTTCCACACGTTGCCGGCGGGCGGCAGCGACCATCCGATCTCACCATTCGTGTCGCACTTGGTCGTATTGAAGTTCTTCTCGACCAGGCACGAGAACTCGAGCGCCTTCCACTCGCTGGCGATCTGCCTGACTTCGGCGCTGAATGCGCGCTGGCGCGCGCCGAGGAAGCTCGGCAGCGCGATCGCGATCAGCAACCCGATGATCGCGATGACCACCGCGATCTCGATCAGGGTGAACCCCCGGACCCCCCTGACCACCTTCCGGATCCCCTCCATCACCGGTTCCCCCTTTGGCACCTGAGTGCCGCGAGACTCCACCTGCCGCCCCCATCGTGCCAGAGTGGTATCAGGCGAACAATGGGAAGGTCGGGCCGGGCGTGGGACAAAAGGCCTACCGCTGGATGTTGCCGATGAGGCTCCAGATGGGCAGCAGGACGGCGAGGGCCACGATCAGGACGACTCCACCGACGGCAGAAATCAAGATGGGCTCGACCACGGAGGCGAAGCGCTTGACGGTGTTGTCCACCTCGCGCTCGTAGTAGTCGGCAACCTTGTTCAAGACCTCCTCCATCGCGCCCGACTCTTCCCCCACGCGCACCATCTGCACGACCATGGCCGGGATCAGCGGGCTCCGGTCGAGGGCTTCCGCCATGGACATACCCACGCGCATCCGTTCCCGGGCAGCCTGCACCGCGGCGCCGACGACCCGGTTGCCCAGGGCATCGGCCACGGCGGCGAGCCCTTCGAGGAGGGGCACGCCGCTGCGGATGACCACCGCCATCGAGCGGCCGAACCGGGAGAAGGCCAGGCGCAGGACGATCGGGCCGAGGATCGGCGCCCGCAGGAAGAACGCGTCCATGAGGTACTGCCCGCGCTCGGTGCGGCGGGCCAGCGCTCCCCCGATAGCGGCCGCCCCGAGCGCGGCAAGGATGAGCCACCAGCCGCCGCGGAGGATCTGGCTTGCGCGCAGCATCACCACAGTGACGGCCGGCAGCGCGATGCGGAACGAGGCGAAGACGCGCACGAACATGGGCAGGATGAAGGCCACCGCGATGACGGCGACCGTCATCGTGAATCCCAGCACGATCAGCGGGTACGTGGCCGCAGTGCGGACCTTCTGGACCAGGTCCAGCTCGCGCTCCAAGAAATCGGCGAGGTAGTTGAGGGCGGTGTCGAGGACGCCGCTGACTTCCCCCGCGCGCACGGTGTTCACGTAGAACGGGAAGAAGGCCTCGGGATGGCGCTCGATCTCGCCGGAGAGGCTGCCGCCCCGCTCGATGCCCAGACGCACGGTCTTGATGATGCCGCGCAGGCGGCGGCTGGCGGACTGGCCCTCGAGGACCTGCAGGGCGCCGACGATCGGCAGCCCCGCCGAGATCATCGTGGCCAGCTGCCGCGTGAAGAGGACAATGTCGCGCCGGCTCACCCGCATATACCGGCCGACCTGGTGCGCGGCGCTCTCCAGGACCTCCTGCTCGTTGAGGGCAGAGACCAGGAAACCGCGGGCCTGCAGCGACGCGGCGGCCAGCCGGGCGCTGTCCGCGTCCAGCACGCCGCTCTCGAGATGACCGGCCTGATCCCACGCCCGGTAGGCGAATCGCGCCATCGTCTCCCTACCCCCGATGTGGGGCACCGCTATTGTAGGAACATGCGCGGAGCGGCCACAATCGGCCGTTCGGCCTACCGCGCAGAGGGGTTCTCTACCGCGGCGAGAAAGGGGCACGGCGTGGCAGTCCTTCCCACCTTCACTCAGGCCGTCGTTTCGCTGCGCTGGCTCGCACTCGCGGCCCTCATCGCTCTGGAAACCCTCCTCCCCAGCCGGGGGAACACCTCCGCGCTCATCGGTCTGTACGCGGTGATCTTCGCCTACACCCTGGCGCTGACGCTCTTCGCCTGGCGCTTCCCGGACAGAAGCGCAACCGCCGCCCGTTTGGGCATCCCCCTGGACACATTGGCGATCGCCGCGGGGATGCTGGTCACCGGCCACGGGCGCGAGTACCTGCTGCTGGCATTCCCGGTTACGGCCGTGGCGGGACTCCTGCTCGGGTACACGGGGGCGGCGCTGGTCTCCGCGGCGATGACGATCGTGCAGTTCCCGATGATCCGGGTGTCGCTGTTTGCCCCGGGGAGCTACATCCTGTGGTCGTTCACCGCGCTGGCCGTCCTCGGCACTGGCACGGCTGCGGCCGCAGGCGCGGAGCACCTGGCGCGGGGTCAGCGATTCCACCGGATGCTGCTGGAGCTGCGCCGGGCCGTGGCCGCAGCGCCGAACGTGGCCGCCTCCGCCAAGGCGGCGCTCGCGATCGTCACCGCGCACTTCCACGCGAACAGCGGCTCGCTCATGCTCTTCGATGCGCAGGCCGGCTGCCTGGAGATCCTCGCCGCGCAGGCGCTCGCGGAGCCTTATCATGAGGTCCGCCCGCGGTTGGGCGAGGGGATCGCGGGATGGGTGGCGCAGCAGGGAGAAGCGGTGCTGCTCACCCCGGATGCCCCGGTCCCATTCCGCCTCACGCGCTCGGAGATCGGCTCCTCGATCTGCGCGCCGCTGCGGACCGCCCAAGGGCCGCTGGGCGTGCTCAACTTGAACCGCCACCGGCCGGCGGCGTGGTTCACCCGGGACGACCTCGAGACCGCCGAGCTCACCGCGCAGCAGATCGCGGGCATCCTCCTGCAGGCGCAGCACGAACGTGTCTACGCGGCGGCCCTCTCCGAGGTCGCGGAAGGGTTCAGCGAGGTCAGCCGGGCCCTGGCCCGCGACCCGGCGGTCCTGTGGCCGGCGCTCCTCGACATCGCGCGGTCCTTGACCTCGGCCCACTTCGCGGTGCTGGCGCTCGAGCGCGAGGACACCGGCACGGTCGACATCGTCGCCACGCGGGGCATCGACGGACGGACCTCCCTGGAGTTCGCGCCCACGCTGCTCGCGGCCAGCACGCAGGGCGAGATCCGCGTGGCGCAGGGCGGGCCGCCGCGCAACGGCGTGCCCACTGCGGTGGCGTGCGTGCCACTCCGGGCCGAATCCCAGACCCTGGGGGCGATCGGGCTCGGTCTGGGCGACAGCCGCACCCCCCCGCGACTCCTGCACGCGGTCGCGTCGCACGTCGCCGCGGCCGTGCACACCGCGCGGTCCGCCCACCGCGTCGCGGACATCGGCGTCTCCGAGGAGCGCCGGCGTATCGCGCGCGAGATGCACGACGGACTGGCGCAGACCCTGGCCGACGCGATGCTGCAGACGGACCTCTCGACGATGGCTGCGCAGGCGCACCCCGAGCGGCTGGTCTCCGATCTCACCGAACTGCGCGCGGTGCTCGAGCGGGCGATGCGGGAGTTGCGGGAGTTCATGAGCGAGCTGCGCCGGCAGGACCAGGCCGAGGCCACGCTCTTCGGGGCCCTCGACCTGATGGGCCGCGACTTCGGGCGACGCTACCAGATCCCGACCTCGGTGGCGGCGAGCGGCGAGGAGGCGCACCTCCCCTCCGCGATCCGGCACGCGGTGCTGGCCATCGTCCGCCAGGCGCTGACGAACGTGCGCGGCCACGCCCGCGCCACGGCCGTCGCGATCCGCGCCGAGGTCAGCGAGCAGTTGTGCGTCGTGAGCGTCAAGGACAACGGCGCCGGATTCGACCTCGCCGCTTACCGCGCGAAGCCTCCCGCGGCGCACCACCTCGGCATCACGTCGATGGAGGAGCGGGCGGCCCTGGTGGGGGGGCGCCTGGACATGGAGAGCCGCCCGGGCGAGGGCACCACGGTGACCGTGCGCATCCCATTGGGGAGGGAGCATGACGAAGATACGCGTGCTGCTGGCGGATGACCACGACCTCTTCCGGCAGGGCGTCCGCCGCCTGCTGGAGGGCGCGCCGGATCTGGAGGTCGTCGGCGAGGCGCGGACCGGACAGGACACCGTCCGGCTGGTCGAGGAGCTCGCCCCCGACATCGTGCTGCTGGACATCTCGATGCCGGCGCTCTCGGGGATCGACGCGGCCCGGCTGATCAAGACGTCGAGCCCGCGCACCGGCATCATCATCCTGACCGTGCACGCCGACGAGGAGTTCCTCTTCGAGGCGATCAAGGCCGGGGCCATGGGGTACCTGCTGAAGGACGCCTCCGCGGACGAGGTCGTCCGGGCGATCCATGTGATCTACGGCGGCGAGGGCCTCCTCGCTCCGAGCATGGCGGCAAAGGTGATGCGGGAGTTCGCGCGGACCCGCGAGGTCACAGACCTCGCCCGCGTGCTGACGCCGCTCACGCACCGCGAGGTGGAGATCCTCCAGCACGTGGCGGCGGGGCTGGCCAACAAGGAGATCGCCCACAAGCTCTCGATCAGCGAGCGCACGGTGAAGAACCACCTCAGCAACATCATGGAGAAACTTCATGTGAACAGCCGGACCCAGGCCGCCGTCTACGCGCTGCGGTCCGGTCTGGTGCCCCCCGCCGCAGGATAGGCCGGGGACCGGGGGCGCATGGTACCAGGGGCCTATTGTCCCTTCGGGAAGCGGGCCGCTAGACTGGCGGTGTGACCCCGATCCGCGTCCTCCTCGTGGACGACAACGCCGGATACCGGCAGCGCCTCGCCCGCATCCTGGCGCTGCAGCAGGATCTCCAGGTGGTCGGCGAAGCCGCCGACGGGCATGAGGCGATCGCCCGGGCCCGGGACCTGCAGCCGGACGTCATCCTGATGGACTTCCGCATGGAGGGCCTCGATGGGTTCACCGCGGCGCGCGCCATCGCGAAGGAGCTCCCCGCCATCAAGGTCTTCATGCTGACGGCATTCCCGGGGGCGCTCGACCAGGAGAAGGTGCAACGCGGAGGGATCCAGGGACTGCTGATCAAGGATCAACCCGCCGCCGAGATCGTCGCGGCGATCAGAGCGTCGGTTCTTCCACGCGCGTAACGCGCAGCACTTCCTCCACCGTCGTCATCCCGCGCAGCGCCTTCAGCAGGCCATCGGCGCGCATCGAGATCATGCCGTCGGCCCGGGCCGCCTCCGCGATGTCGGCGGCGGAGGCCCGGCCCAGGATGAGGTTCCGCACCGCATCGGTGGTCACCAGGATCTCAAAGATCGCCGTCCGTCCGCGGTACCCCGTGTGCCGGCACTGCGGGCAGCCCACCGCCTGATGGAAGGCGCGGTCGACGAGGCTCTCCGGGACGGAGGACTGCAGCCAGAGGATGATCTCGGGCGGCGCCTCGACGGGGCGCTTGCAGTGCGGACAGAGGACGCGCACCAGGCGCTGGGAGGCCACGCCGATCACCGCCGAGGCGGTAAGGAACGTTTCGATCCCCATGTCCACCAAACGGGACATCGCGCTCGAGCTGTCATTGGTGTGGATGGTGGTCAGCACGAGGTGGCCGGTGAGCGAGGCGTGGATGGCGATCCCCGCGGTCTCCACGTCTCGAATCTCACCCACCATGATGATGTCGGGATCCTGACGCACGATGGAGCGCAATCCGGTGGCGAACGTGAGACCGGCCCGGGGGTTCACCTGGATGTGGCTCACGCCGGGCAGCTGGTACTCCACGGGATCTTCGATCGTGATGATGTTCTTGTCCGCCGCGTTGAGCAGGGCGAGCGTGCTGACCAGGGTGGTGGTCTTCCCGCTGCCTGTGGGCCCGCTGACGAGGACGATGCCGTACGGCTGGCGGATGAGGCCCTCGAAGCGCCGCTGCGCCGACTCGTCCATGCCGAGCTCGGGGAGCGTGAGCAGCCCCCGCGCCTTGTCGAGCAGGCGCAGCGCTACCCGTTCGCCGAGCACGGTGGGGATCGTCGCGACCCGGATGTCGATGGCCCGGCCATCCAGATTCACCTCGAACGCGCCATCCTGCGGCAGCCGCCGCTCGGCGATGTTCAGCCGCGCGAGCACCTTGATGCGCGAGATGAGCGCGGGGTGCACGTTCTGGGGCACCTGCATCACCGTCTGCAGCACACCGTCGATCCGGTAGCGCACACGGATCTCGCCTTCTTCAGGCTCGATGTGCACGTCGCTGGCCCGGTCCTTCAGCGCCTGCTCCAGAAGCAGGTTGACGAGGCGCACGACGGGCGCGTCGTCGCCTTCCTCCGCCGCCGCAGCATCGGTCAGCTCCTCGACATCGGCGAGAACCGCCTGCGCCGCCGCACCCATCCCGTAGGCACGTTCGATCGCGGAGGCGATGTCCGATTCCAGCGCGACCACGGGCTTGACGGACCGGCGGGCGGCGATCGCCACGTCGTCGATGGCGAAGACGTCGAGCGGATCCGCGATGGCGACGACCAGGCTGTCACCGTCCGCGGACACGGGAACGACACGCCGCTTGCGGGCCAGCCCTTCGGGCACGAGACGGATCACGGCGGGGTCGATGCGCTGGCTGGCCAGCGTGACGAACCGCAGGCCGAGCTGATCGGCCAGGGCCTGGGCGATCTGCCGCTCGGTGGCCGCCCGCATCTCTACCAGGACGCGACCCAGGCGTTCACGCGTCTTCCGCTGCCGGGTCAACGCCTCCTGCAGCTGCTCAGGCGTGACCACGCCGCTCTCGACCAGGATGTCGCCGATGCGCTTGCGTGGATTCCTCACATCACGCCCATCTTAGGCACCCCCGCGGGGCAGCCACAATGGGCGGTTCGGCCTACACCTCCGCCTGGGTCAGGACGGCGGCCAGGACCCGGACATGGACGGCCGGAAACGCCGGACCCTCTCCCGCAAGCAGAGCGGTGACCAGCCCGCCGAGCCCGGCGGGACGCAGGCCCCCGACGCGGCCGCAGGTCATGGCCTCGGTGTAGTCCGCGAGCGCAACCAGTTGGGAGACGGGGGCGGCGGTGGAGGGGCCTTCCACGATGACGCGATGGTGCTCCATGGCTGCGATCATGGGCAGGCTGCGCCGCCCATCCAGGCGGCGGAGGAGGAGGCCCGCTTCGACGGCGTGCCGGGGAAGCGCGATTCGTACGGTGCGCGTGCGCTCGGCCAGGCGGTCCTGCCAGGGCAGCCGCGCCATCCCGATGTCGTGGAGGAAGGCGGCGACGCCGAGTTCGATCCGCTCCGGCCGGGCGAGACCGAGCCCGCGCGCGAGCTGCATCGCGAGGAAGGCGACGTTCACCGCGTGCGGCGGGTCGAGCTCATCGTGTCCCCGCAGCACGACCTGCGTCCACAGCGCGCGCGCATCCCCGCCGGAAGGGTCCAGGGTCTCCACCACGAGCTGCACCCGGCCCACGTCGAGCCGGTCCCCCCGTTCCACCGAGGCCGACAGTGCCGCGGCCGCGGAGAGGGCGGCGAGGTATTCGTCGGTCTCCGCGGGCAGCGCCCGCGTCTGCTCCGGGCCTTCGACCTCGATCCCGACCACGCCCGCCCTGCGCAGCGCGTCGGAGGTCCCACCGGAGGCGATGACCTCTTCCGGCTCGCGCGAGAGCAGTCGGATCGCCTCACGCAGGGCCCGCGGGTCCGCCTGCGCGGTAATGGTCAGGTGGGCCACACCCCGTGAGGTGAGATGATCGCGCAGCGGAAGGGCGTGCCGGTCGTCCGCGGGAAGCAGGGCCCCTTGCACGATCAGCCAGTCCGCGGAGACGTCCCAGCGCACCGCGGGAGCTTGCGCGAGCGCGCTGTGCACCGCCGATTCGAAGGCGCGGATGCTCTCTTCAGCCGCAGGATGCTGCGGGCCGTAGTGACGGATCTGCCGGAGGGCGGCGTAGAGCGTGCGGGTCAGAGCCCCGGGAAGGGTTGTCATGCCGGGCCCTCCTGCAATCGCGCCAGCGCGGCGGCGGCCTCCTGCCGCAGCTCCCCGCCCGCCCGTGACGCCACCTTGCGCAGCGCGTCCCCGCTCTCCGGGGCGCGCAGCCGGCCGAGCGCGCGGATCACCTCCCGCTTGAGGTCGAGCTGTTCGGAGATGGGGCTGCCCTCGAGGACGGCGATAAGGATCCCCGCGGCTTCCGGCCGCCCCAGCACGCCGAGCCAGTGCGCCGCGGCGGCCTGCGTCTCCCCATCGGGACGGAGCAGTACCTCCGCGAGCGCCTCCATGGCATCGGACGTACCGAGCTGGGAGGCGACCTGCATTGCCTCGCGCCGCACGTGCCCCCCAGGATGGCTCATCGCCGCGCGCAGCACCGGCATCATCTCTGGCCCACCGATCCGGCCCAGCACGGTCACGGCGTTCCGGGCGACATGCCACCGCGGATCGAGCGCGTGCGGAACGAGGAGATCCCCCCGGCCGGCGGCGAGATGCGCCAGCAGGTCGACGGCCCTGCCGCGCACCTGCAGGCGGTCGTCGTCGCCGGCGAGCTCGAGCAGGACGCGCACGGTCTCTTGGGGAGCCACTTGCATCGCCTGCACGAACGGATGGGCGGGACCAGGCGGGCGGGTCAGAGTCCGTTCGAACAGCTCCCCCGCGCCGAGGGAGAGCATGCGCTGCACCATCGCCCGCACGGCATCGGCTCGGGCGTCGGTGAGAGCGACGGCCGCACCGGTCAGGCCGTTCATCGCCGCAAGCAGCCCCGGCAGATCACCCTCCTGCACCATCACGACGACCGCGGCCTCGAGCTGGGCCAGGGCACCCGCCAGCTCACCGGCACCGATCACCGGCAGCAACTCTCCCAACCGCCGCACCGCCTGCGCACGAAGCCGCCGCTCGTCCCATGCCGCGACGGCTGCCATGGCCTCCTGCAGGTCTGCCGGCGATGGAGGCTCGACCACGGGCAGCGGCGTGGAAGGCGCCGTGCGATGGAAGGTCCGGAGGACCTCGGCCACGCGCCGGCCTTGTGCCTGCGCGGTCCCTCCGGCCTGCGACACGAGGCTCGCCGCCAGGACGGGCGGCCACTGCGAGGCGAGCGAAGCGGCCCACGGCTCATCCACGGAGCGGACGATCATCGCGCACACCGCGGCCTGCCACGGGACGCGCAGCCCGGCAAGGCTCTGGCCGATCGCCTTCCATGCGTCGAGCTGTGCCTGGCGGGGCCGCGTCACGATGCGGCGATCGAAGGTCCTGAAGAGCTCGCGCATCGCCGCTTCGTCGCCGCCCGTCTGCCGCAGATAGGCGGTGATGCGGTCTGCGGCACCGGCGCCCACCGCCTCGAGCAGGGGCTCGAGCAGGTCCGCCCCGCGCGGGGGTGCGCCCCCGATGATCTCGATGAGCACGCTCCGTACGCCCCCGGCCCCGAGGAGGGCCCCCAACCCCCCGGCTCGCTGGATCTGGACCGGGGGGAGGTGGAGCGCGCTGACGAACTCGCCGAGCTCAGCGAGCGACACGCCGCGGAGGAACTGGACCGTGGGCGCGGCGCGGGCACGCAGGGCGCGGGCGAGATCGCCGACGACGTCGTCCACGTACGGCTCCGTGCGGAAATCGAAGACGAGTCCCTGCCCCGTCGCCGTGACGGCGAGCGAGCCATGGCCGGCTGTGTAGGCATCGATCGCGGCGCGGGCCGCCTGAAGCGCCTCGGCCGTTCGGGCGTGGTGCAGCGGGTACAGCCGGAGCGTCCGAAACGCGGAGGCGACCCCGCGCACGGCACGCCGGGCCGCCTCGAATCGGGCTACCTCCGCGCGTTCGGCCTCCCGATCGCCACTCATCCGCCAGCCGCCCGCTGGACTGGATTCGCTATCGGGCCGGCCCATCCCCCAGGGCCGCAGCGATCTCGTGCAGACGCTGCCTCCGGGCGCGCAGATCCTCAGCCCGTCCCTGCTCCCGTTCCACGACGTCCGCCGGCGCCCGCTGCACGAAGTCCGGGTTGTCGAGCCGGCGCTGCAGCGAGAGGAGCTCGGCATCGAGGTCGCGCAGGGCGCGGGCGAGCCGGTCCCGCTCTTTCGCGGGATCGACCAATCCGCCGAGCGGGATCGAGACCTCCACCCCGGACAGGACGGCCGTCACGCTCTCCCGGGGCCGCGGCAAGGAGAGCGGCTCGATCGAGACCGGATCCGTCCGGGCCAGCGCGGCGAGATGCCGGCCGACGGGCGCCAGCAGGCGCCCCGAGGCCTCGTCTGCACGCACATGGACGCTGATGCGCTGTGATGGTGGGAGACCGAGCTCCGAACGGAGGCTGCGCAGGGCACGGACCACCGACATCAGGGTGTCCATCATGCGATCGTGATCCGCGTCTACAGCATCCGGATCCGGCGCCGGCCATGGCGCGATCATGAGGCTGTCGCCATGGTGCGGAAGCTGCTGCCAGATCTCTTCCGTCAGGAAGGGCATGATCGGGTGCAGCAGCGCCATCGTGTCTGACAGTACGGACCACAGGGTGTGTTGGATGGCCGCGCGGCGGGCCGATCCCGAGGGCGCATCCTGGAGATCCACCTTCGCCATCTCCAGGTACCAGTCGCAGTACTCCGCCCAGATGAACTCGTACAGCGCCCGCGCCGCCTTGTCGAACTCGAACGCCTCGAGATGGGCCGTCACCGCCCGGCTCAGCTGAGCATGCCGGCTGCGGATCCAGCGGTCGGCGGGCCCCAGGTCCCCTGCGGCCGGAGCGCGGCGGTGGTCGAAACCCTCGAGGTTCATCAGCACGAAGCGCGTCGCGTTCCAGATCTTCGTGTTGAAGTTCCGCACATCCGCGATCATCTTCTCGTTGAAGCGCAGGTCTTGCTGCGCCTGCGAGCAGCGCGAGATGAGGGCGAAGCGCACCGCGTCGGCGCCGTACCCGCGCCCGTCGACCATCTCCAGCGGGTCGATCCCCGTCCCCAGCGACCTGCTCATGCGGCGTCCCTCGAGCGTCATCACGGTCGGCGCCACGTACACATCGGTGAACGGGACGTCGCCCATGAAGTGCAGACCCATCATGATCATTCGGGCGACCCAGAGGAACAGGATCTCGTTCGCCGTGACGAGCACGTCGCCCGGGTAGAAGTACCGCAGGTCGGGCGTCTCCATCGGCCAGCCGAGCGTGGCAAAGGGCCAGATCCCCGAGCTGAACCAGGTGTCCAGCACGTCCGGGTCCTGCTTCACGGGCCCGCCGCCGCACTTCGGGCACCGCTCCAGCGGCGTTTTCGCGGCCGTGCGTTCCCCGCAGACGTCGCACTGCCACACGGGGATGCGGTGGCCCCACCAGAGCTGGCGCGAGATGGTCCAGGGACGGATGTGGTCGAGGAACTGCAGCACGATCTTCGCCCAGCGCTCGTGGTGGAAGCGCACGCGGCCGCTCCGGATCGCCTCGGCCGCCCGCGCGGCCATCGACGTCATGTCGGCAAACCACTGGTCGCTGATGTAAGGCTCGATCACCGCATGGCAGCGGTCGCACGTCCCCACGTTCGTGCGGTAGGGTTCCACCCGCTCCAGCAGGCCCAGCGCCTGCAGATCCGCACCGACCGCCTTGCGCGCCTCGAAGCGGTCCTGACCGGCGTACTTCCCCGTGTCCGCGGTCATCCGGCCCCTCGGGTCCAGGATGACCAGCGTCGGGAGTTTGTGATCGGTCCCGATCTCGTTGTCCATGGGGTCGTGCCCGGGCGTGATCTTAAGCGCGCCGGTGCCGAACTCGCGATCCACGCGCGTATCGGCGATCACGGGCACGCGCCGGTTCACGATGGGCACCACGACCTCCGTGCCGATCAGCGCGGCATAGCGCGGGTCCGCGGGATGCACGGCCACCGCCACGTCCGCCAGGATCGTCTCCGGCCGCTGCGTAGCGATGGTGATGCCCGGGCCGCCGCCTGCGCCGGGGTAGCGCACGTGCCAGAGCTGCGTGTCGACCTCAACGTGCTCCACCTCGAGATCCGAGATGGCGCTCTGGTCCCGCGGGCACCAGTTCACCATGCGCTTGCCGCGGTAGATGAGACCTTGATTGAACAGCCGCACGAACGCCTCGAGCACCGCGTCGTAATACGGCGGGTCCAGCGTGAAGATATAGCGGTCCCAGTCGCAGGAGAAGCCCATGCGCTTCAGCTGCTCGACGATGATGTTGCCGTACGTCTCTTTCCACTGCCAGACACGCTGCACGAAGCGCTCGCGTCCGAGCGCCTCGAGCGTCAGGCCTTCTCGGGCGATCTCCCGCTCCACGACGTTCTGCGTCGCGATGCCGGCGTGGTCCGTGCCCGGCTGCCACAGGGCGTTCCGCCCCTGCATCCGCCGCCAGCGGATGAGGACGTCCTGGATGGAGAAGGTAGAGGCGGTGCCGATGTGCGACTCGCCCGTCACGTTCGGCAGCGGCAGCATGATCACGAACGGACCCCGGCTCGAGCCCCTCGTCCGGGACGGATCGACCAGGGCGCGGAAGTACCCGGCTCGCATCCACTCCGTGTAGCGCGGCATCTCGACCGCGCGGGGATCGTAGGTCGTCCGCAGTGTCCTGGTCGCCATGAGCCTCACCCTCCGCAACACCAGACGGAAATAGATAACGCCCCGTCCACAGGACGGAGCGTTGGCAGCTCCGCGGTACCACCCGCGTTTCGCCCCGGTGGGGCGACCCTCGTTTGCGCTGTCCCGGGCGCATCCCGCGCGACCCTGTCCCAGACAGCCGGTCAGGACTCGGGCCACAGCTCGGGGGCGACGTTCGCCCGCGTCCACCCGGGAGGCTCGCACCCTTCGCCTCCCTCGCTTGGAGCGCCCGCGGGGTACTCCTCCCCGTCTTCGCCTTGCCGCCATTATAGCAGCCGCGGAGGTCAAGTAAAGCGCGGGAACGGGCAGGATATCCGATGACCGATGAGCACCGATGTCGACTCTCTGATCGCGGCGATGCTGGAGGCCCAGTGGCCCCAGCCGGTCGACCTCGCCCGTCTCCGTGCCGTGGCCGGCGAGGCGGTCGTGCGCCTCGTCGACCGGCTGGAGCATGAGCCGGGGGCGCTGCGGCGCCGCCGCATCTGTGAGCTGCTCGCGGACGTCGTCGCCGGGGATCCGGGGCGTCTCGCGCCATACCTCCGCACCCCCTCGTGGTACCTGGCCCGCAACCTGGTCTACGTCCTGGGCGAGATACGCAGCCCGGGGGCCGTCCCGCACCTGGCGGCGCTGGCGCGCCACCCGGAGTATCGCGTGCGGCGCGAAGTGATCGACGCCCTGCAGAAGCTTGGGGGCGGCGCGGCGCGGGCGGCGCTGGCCGTCTTCTTCGAGGATCCGGACGCGCGGATCCGCCGCCACTGCATCGACGGCATGGGCGCCGTCTACGATCCGCACGTGGCTGGGTGGCTGCTCACGATCGTCCGGTCGCGCGATTTCACCCCCGAAGGCACCTCGCTGAAGGAAGCGGCGGTGGCCGCCCTGGCCCGGATGCGGGCCGACGAAGCGCGGCCGGTGCTGGAACGGGTGGCGCGCCGGCGGTGGGTGTTCGGGCGCGGGCGGAAGCTCTTGCAGGACGCGGCGCGCGGCGCGCTCGCGCAGGCCTACTCTTCCAGGTAGATCACTCGGCGCAGCTCTTCCATGCCTGTCGTCCCGTCGAGCACGCGGGCCGTGGCCGCGCCGCTGATCGCATTCATGCCGCTACTGATCGCGGCCTCGCGCAGCGCCGTGGCGGGCTTGCGCGCCAGCACGAGCTCACGGATCACCTCGTTCATCCTGAAGATCTCCATCACCGACAGCCGTCCCTTGTACCCTGTCTGCTCGCATTCCCGGCAGCCCACAGGCCGGTACAGCGTCGGCCGGCTGTCGGCGGGCAGGCCGAGCTCGGTGACGATGTCCCGAGATGCCTCGTAGGGCAGCCGGCAGCCCTGGCAGAGGCGGCGCATCAGGCGCTGGCCGATCGTGGCGATGAGCGAGCTCGTGATGAAGTACGGCTCGATGCCCATGTCCACCAACCGGACGACCGAGCCCGAGGCGTCGTTCGTGTGCAGGGTACTGAAGACGAGGTGGCCGGTCAGCGCGGCATGGACGGCGATCTTCGCCGTCTCCGCGTCGCGGATCTCCCCCACCATGATGATGTTCGGATCCTGCCGCAGCATGCTGCGCAGGCCGGTGGCGAACGTCATGCCGGCGCGCGGCCGGACCGGAATCTGCGAGATGCCTTCGATGTAGTACTCCACCGGGTCCTCGATGGTCATGATGTTGCGGCTGGGATCATTCACGCGCTGCAGGCAGGAGTACAGCGTGGTCGTCTTGCCGCTGCCTGTCGGCCCCGTGACGAGGATCATCCCGTGGGGCTTGCGGATGATCGTGTCGATGATCAGCTCCTGGTCCGGCGGGATACCCAGGCGGTCCAGTCCGACCAGGACGTTCGACTTGTCGAGCAGCCGCATCACGACGCGTTCGCCGAAGGCCGTGGCCGTGATGCCGACGCGCACGTCGTACTCGCGATCGCGCAGGCGCATGCTGATCCGGCCGTCCTGCGGCTTGACGTGTTCGGCGATGTCGAGCGCGGCCAGGATCTTGATGCGGCTGACCACCGCGGCATACATCAGCCTCGGGATCAATGCTTTGTCGTAGAGCAGCCCGTCGATGCGGTAGCGCACGCGGGCCTGCTGGGCGTGGGGCTCGAGGTGGATGTCCGTGGCCCGCCCGGTGATCGCTCCCTGCAAGATGGAGTCGACCATCTGGATGACCGGCGGGGCGGCCTCGTTGCCGAGGACCAGGACCTCTCCGGCGCCGTTCTCCCCGGGGCTCTCGCTGAACTCGATCGCGTCCTGCAGCGCAGCGGCGTGATTGACCTTGCCGCCGACGTCGTCGTAGAGCTGGGCCATCGCCCACTCCAGATCCGTCTCGGTCGTGAAGACCGGCAGCACGCGGAGCCCCGTCGCCCGGGAGATCTCATCGATGGCGAGGATGTCGGAAGGATCGGCCATCGCCACGATCAGCTCGCGGTCCTCCTGGCGGATGGGCAGGGCCATGAGGCGGCGGACGAAGGGCTCGGGAAGGATCTTGGCGATGTGGACGTCGATGGGTTCGGCGGTCAGGCTGACGTACTCGTAGCCCTGCTGCAGGGCGAGCCACCGGCCGGCCTCGCCCTTGGCGAGCAGCCCGCGCTCGATGAAGATCTGGGCCAGCCGCTTGCCGGTCCGCTTCTGCTCCTCGAGGGCCTCCGACAGCTGAGCCTCGGTGATCACCCCGGAGTCCAGGAGCAGCTCCCCCAGACGTTTGTTCGACTTAGCGGTAAACGCCCGGGCGGTGGCCATCGGCACAGGGGAATCAGAGGCAACTGGCGTGCCACGGTCGGGAGAACGAGGAAAGACGGCGGAGGGGTCTTCCTCCGCCGTCATCTCCACGGGGGGGCTCTGGTCGTCTTTGCGCATCTGCGGCGCCCCTCCGGCGCGCCTGCCTTCCGCGCGTCCGACGGCTATGACAACATCTGCTGGCTCGGCTGCTGGCCGGGCCGGATCGAGCTCGGCCCCACCGCCGGCGGGACGACCCGCTGCGTGACGGCCGGCGCCGGGACCAGGGCTTCCGCGAGCACCTGGTCCATGTGCTCGACGAACACGAAGTGCAGCTTCTTGCGCACGTGCGCCGGGATCTCGATGAGATCCTTCTCGTTCTCCTTCGGCAGGAGCACGGTGCGGATCCCCGCCCGGTGGGCGGCCAGGACCTTCTCCTTGACGCCGCCGATGCCCAGGACCTTGCCGCGGAGGGTGATCTCTCCGGTCATCGCGACCTCGCGCCGGACCGGTCGCCCGGTGACCACGGACGCGAGCGCTGTTGCCAGAGTAATGCCCGCGGACGGACCGTCCTTAGGCACCGCGCCGGCCGGGATGTGGATGTGCACGTCGTACTTCTGGTAGAACTCCTCGTCGATGCCCAGGCGCCGCGCGCGGGAGCGGACGTAGGAGACCGCGGCCTGGCCGGACTCCTTGAGCACATCCCCGAGCTGGCCGGTGAGGGTCAGCTTTCCCTCCCCGCGCATCAGGGTGGCTTCCACCGAGACGATGTCTCCGCCCATCTCGGTGTAGATGAGCCCGGTGGCCGTGCCCACTTCGTCTACCTGCTCCGCCAGCCCGTACCGGAACTTCACCGGCCCCAGGAACTTGTGCAGGTTCTGGTTGGTCACCCGCACCGTCGTGGCCTTGCCGGTGGCGACCTCGGTCGCCACCTTGCGGAAGATCCCGGCGATCTCGCGCTCCAGGTTGCGCACGCCGGCCTCCCGGGTGTACTCGCGGACGACCTTCTTCAGCGCGTCCTCGGTGAACGCCACCTGCTCCGGCTTCAGGCCGTTCTGCGTCAGCTGCTTCGGGATGAGGAACTGCTCGGCGATCTTGATCTTCTCTTCCTCGATGTACCCCGGGAACCGGATGACCTCCAGGCGGTCCCGCAGCGCCGGCGGGACGGTATCGAGGATGTTGCCGGTGCAGATGAACATCACCTCGGACAGATCCATCGGCAGCTCGAGGTAGTGGTCGCTGAACGCGCTGTTCTGCTCCGGATCGAGCGCCTCCAGCAGCGCCGAGCTGGGATCGCCGCGCCAGTCCATGCCGAGCTTGTCGATCTCGTCCAGCATGAAGACCGGGTTGCGGGTCGCGGCCGTCTTCATGCCCTGCACGATGCGGCCGGGCAGCGCGCCCACGTACGTGCGGCGGTGCCCGCGGATCTCGGCCTCGTCCCGCACGCCGCCCAGGCTGATCCGCACGAACTTGCGGCCCAAGGCGCGCGCGATGGACTTGCCCATCGAGGTCTTGCCGACCCCGGGCGGCCCGATGAAGCAGAGGATCGGCCCCTTGCTCTGCGGCGCGAGCTTGCGCACGGCCAGGTACTCGATCACGCGCTCCTTGGGCTTGTCCAGGCCGTAATGGTCCTGGTCCAGGATCCGCCGGGCCTCGGCGATGTCCAGCCGGTCCTCCGTCCGCACGGTCCACGGCACGGCCAGGATCCAGTCGAGATACGTGCGCACCACGACCGCCTCGGCCACCATCGGCGGCATCTTCTCCAGCCGGGTGAGCTCCTCGAGCGCCTTCTCCTTGACGTGGTCGGGGAGGTTCGCGGCCTCGATCTTCTTCTTATACTCGGCCACCTCGCTCTGGCGCTCGTCGCTCTCGCCGAGCTCCTGCTGGATGGCCTTCATCTGTTCCTTCAGGAAATACTCGCGCTGGGACTTCTCCATCTGCTTCCGCACGCGGTTCTGGATCTTGCGCTCCAGTTCGAGGATGTTCACCTCGCGGGTGAGGATCTGGCTCAGCAGGTCCAGCCGGTCCTTGGGGGCGATCTCCAGCAGCTGCTGGCGCTCCTCGATCTTGAGCGGCAGGTGCTGCGCGATCAGGTCGGCGAGCTTGCCCGGCTCCTCCGCCTGGATCACGACGGCGTACTGTTCGGGCGCGATACTGCGGCTGTACCGGGCGAAGCGTTCGAACTGGGAGAGCACACCCCGCATCAGCGCCTCGACCTCGAGGGGCTTCTCCCCCGGATCCGGCTGCTGGCGCACCCGGACCTCGAAATAGGGCTCGTCGCGCTCGACGTGCTCGATCGCCCCCCGCACCAGCCCTTCCACGATGACCTGCAGCACGCCGTCGGGCTGCTTGCCGACCTGCAGGATGCGGCAGATCGTCCCCACCGTGTAGATGTCCGCCGGGCGGGGCTCTTCCAGGTCGTCCTGCTTCTGGGCGGCGAGCACGATGATGCGGTCCCCGGCCAGCGCCGTCTCGAGCGCGCGGAGCGACTTCTGGCGCCCGACCCCGAGGGGCGCGATCTGGTGGGGCATGACCACCGTGCCCTTCAGCGGGAGCAGCGGCAGCACGTCCTTGATCGTCACGTCACTCTGTTCCGCCAACGGATACCCTCCTTGGGAACGACGAAGGGGGACGCGATGATCCCCCCTCCAGTCCATGCCCGGTTCGGATCCGAACCGGATATGTCAGTGCATCTATTATTGTAGCATCCCGGGACAAGGGGCCCTAGGCTGGCTTCTCCTTGGCCATCTTCTTGAGATCTGCGCCGGTGAGCAGCACCGGGTCGCGCTTGCGCTGCACCGAGTCGTCCGTCACCACGCAGCGCTTCACATCCGGCCGGGACGGGATCTCGTACATGATGTTCAGCATGATGTCTTCGATGATCGTACGCAGTCCCCGCGCTCCGGTATGCCGGCCCATCGCCTCGCGGGCGATCGCGCGCAGCGCGTCGTCCGTGAAGACCAGCTCGACGCCGTCCATCTCGAGGATCTTCTGGTACTGCCGCACGAGCGCGTTCTTCGGCTCGACCAGGATGCGCACAAGGTCGGCCTCATCGAGGGGTTCGAGCGGGACGACCACCGGCAGGCGGCCGATGAACTCCGGGATGAGCCCGTAGCGCAGGAGGTCCTGCGGCATGACGTGCGAGAGCGTCTCGGAGAGCGAGGCCTTGCTCTTCGGCATCACCTGCGCGCCGAACCCGATCGCGGTCTGCCGGATGCGGCCCTCGATGAGGCGGTCGAGGCCCTCGAAGGAGCCGCCGCAGATGAACAGGATGTTCGTCGTGTCGATCTGGATGAACTCCTGATGCGGGTGCTTTCGCCCGCCCTGCGGCGGAACGTTGGCCGTGGTCCCTTCCAGGATCTTCAGGAGCGCCTGCTGGACGCCCTCGCCCGAGACGTCGCGCGTGATGGAGGGGTTCTCGGACTTGCGCGCGATCTTGTCCGTCTCGTCGATGTAGATGATCCCCCGCTCGGCCTTCTTCACGTCGAAGTCGGCGGCCTGGATCAGACGCAGGAGGATGTTCTCCACGTCCTCGCCCACGTAGCCGGCCTCGGTGAGCGAGGTCGCGTCCGCGATGGCGAACGGGACGTCCAGGATCTTGGCCAGGGTCTGGGCGAGCAAGGTCTTGCCGCAGCCGGTGGGGCCGATGAGCAGGATGTTGGACTTCTGCAGCTCGACGTCGCTCGCGCGGCGGCCGCCGATGCGCTTGAAGTGGTTGTAAACGGCCACGGAAAGGGCCTTCTTCGCCCGGTCCTGCCCCACGACGTACTGGCAGAGCGTGTCGTAGATCTCGCGGGGCTTCGGGGTGCTGCGCGGCCCGGCGGCCTCGCCCTCCCCGTAGAGCTCCTCCTCGATGATCTCGTTGCACAGCTCGATGCACTCGTCGCAGATGTACACGCCGGGGCCGGCCACCAGCTTGCGCACCTGTTCCTGGGACTTGCCGCAAAACGAGCACTTCAGCTTCTCGCCGTCCCCGAACCGGAACGTCCGCTCCCGCGTCATGACGCCCCCTCAGCGATCCTTCGTGCCCGCCACGACCTTCGCGCGTGGCTGGATGACTTCGTCGATCAGCCCGTAGTCCTTGGCCGTCTTGGGATCCATCCAGTAGTCGCGGTCGGTGTCGCGCTCGATCCGCTCGATCGGCTGGCCGGTGTGCTTGGCCAGGATCTCATTGGTCTGCTGGCGCATCCGCAGGAACTGCTTGGCCTGGATATCGATGTCCGCGGTCGTGCCCTGCGCGCCGCCCCAGGGCTGGTGGATGAGGATCTGCGAGTACGGGAGCGAGGAGCGCTTCCCCTTGGCCCCGCCGGCCAGGATGACCGCCGCGCCGGAGGCGGCCAATCCGACACAGATCGTGGCCACGTCGGGCCGTACGTACTGCATCGTGTCGTAGATGGCCAGCGCGGGCGTGAGGCTGCCGCCGGGGCTGTTCACGTAGATGTTGATGTCCTTCTCGGGGTCTTCGCCTTCCAGGAACAGCAACTGCGCGATGATCAGGTTGGCCATGTCGTCGTCGATCGGCCCCCCGACGAAGACGATGCGGTCTTTGAGGAGCCGCGAGTAGATGTCGTAGGCGCGCTCCCCGCGCGCCGTCTGCTCCACGACCATGGGGACCAGTGTCATGTGCGTTCACCTCGAGCGAGTGTGACCAGATGCGCCAGCGCGTTCTGGCGCCGGAGGGTCCCGGTCAGGCTGTCATAACGTCCCGTCTGCACCAGCCATTCCCGGACGCGTGCAGGCTCCTGCTGCAATCGTCGCGCCACGTTCTCGACCTCGCGATCGATCTCCTCCTGGGACGGGGCAAGCGACTCCGCGCGCGCCACCTCCTCGACGGCCAGCTGTGCGCGCAGCCGCCGCTCGGCGGACGGCCGGAACTCCCGGCGCAGCGCGGCCTCGTCCTTCTGCGTCGCCTCGTAGTAGCGCTGGAGGGTGAGGCCCCGCCGTTGCAGCGTGTCGGCCAGATCGGCGACCATGTGCTCCACCTCGTGCTCGAGCATGCTCTCGGGGAGCTCGATCTCGGTGCGCTCGAGCAGGGCCTCCAGAACCTTCTGCTCATGGTCCGCGCGGGCGGTGTCCACGGCCTCGCGCTCGAGACGCGAGCGGAGCGACTCCCGCAGCGCCGCGACCGTCTCCACACCCCCGGCGGTCCGGGCGAACTCGTCCGTGACGTCGGGCAGCTCCCGGCGCTTGACGTCGGCGATCTCCAGGGTCACGGTCTGGCCTCCCACGGACGCCTCGCGCCGCGCTCCCGCGGTCGCCCCTTCCACCGCGGCCTCGACCTCGGCGGGCTGTGTTCCGCCGCCGACCTCGACCAGGTACTCTTTACCCCGGGCGAAACGCTCCACCGGCCCGCTGAGCTCCGCGACCTTCACCAGCACGAAGTCCCCCCGCCCCGCCGGCGCCCCCGGCGCCGGGACAAGGTGCCCGTGCCGCGCGCGCAGGTCCTCGACCGCTGCGTCGACGTCGGCGTCCGTGACCACAGGGTCCTCGTAGGGGATGCGGATGGCCCGGTAGTCGCCGAGGCGCACCTCGGGCATGAGATCCACCGTGGCGACGAACCGCAGCGGCTTGCCTTCTTCGACCTGGTCGACCCGGATGTCCGGGCGGGTGATCGGCGTCACGCCGGCCTGGTCCACGGCGCGCGCGTAGGCGTCGGGCACGAGCGCCTTGACGGCTTCCTCGAGGACGGCGTCCCGGCCGACGTAGCGCTCCAGCATCGTGCGCGGCGCCTTGCCGCGGCGAAAGCCGGGGATGTCGACCCGCTGGTTCAGGCGGCGCAGGGCCGCCTCCACCCCCTGCGAAAGCGTCTCGACCGGGATCTCCACCTCGAGCACGGCCCGGCTGCCGGGCTCACGCTTCACATCAACCTTCATCGTTCACCTCGCCTGTTCACTTCGCCGGATGCTGGTGCGGGCGGAGGGAGTTGAACCCCCACGGGTTACCCCACGGGATCCTAAATCCCGCGCGTCTGCCGGGTTCCGCCACGCCCGCACGCTCCCATAATAGTCGTTCAGGCCTACCCGGAGGTAGACCTGGATTGGGGGGCCGTCAGGGACTCGAACCCTGAACCAGCGGATTAAGAGTCCGCTGCTCTACCAGTTGAGCTAACGGCCCACACCCCACCAGCATTATAGCCGCTGGGTCCGGAGTGTCCAGACCGTCTTAGCGCATGCGGAGCACGAGGGCAATAAGCAGCACGAGCAGGACGAGTGTCCAGGGATCCATCGCGCACCTCCTTCCGCGTCGGGATCAGGCGGGCACGGGCCGGCCGAGCAACTGCGCAAGCTCGCGTTCGTTTGGGGTGTGGGCTGCCGCATCATCGTAGGTGATGATCCGCTGGTCGACCAGGGCGCGCAGCGACTGGTTCAGCGTCTGCATCCCGTCGCGGCTCCCGGAGAGGATCAGCGTCGGGATCTGGTGTGTCTTTCCCTCGCGGATGAGGTTGCGGACCGCCCCGGTGGCGATCATCACCTCGATCGCCGCCACCCGCCCCTTGCCGTCCGCGCGGGGCGCGAGCGTCTGGGACAGCACGCCCTCGAGCACAGCGGCGAGCTGGGTGCGGATCTGAGCCTGCTGGTGCGAGGGGAAGACGTCGATGATGCGGTCCACCGTGGCCGGCGCGCTCTGCGTGTGCAGGGTGGCGAAGACGAGGTGGCCGGTCTCGGCGGCGGTGACCGCGGTGGAAATCGTCTCCTGATCGCGCATCTCCCCGATGAGGATGACGTCCGGATCCTGGCGCAGCACGTGCCGCAGTGCGTCTGCGAAGGACAGGGTGTCCATGCCCACCTCGCGCTGGTTGATCACGCTCTGCTGGTCCCGGTGCAGGTATTCGATCGGATCCTCGATCGTGACGATGTGCTCGGAGCGCGTCTGGTTGATGTGATGGATCATCGCGGCCAGCGTGGTGGACTTGCCGCTGCCGGTGGGACCTGTGACGAGCACGAGGCCGCGCGGCAGGGCGCAGAGGCGCTTCACCACCGCCGGCAGGCCCAGCGTGTCGAGATCGGGCACGCCCATCGGGATCGCCCGGATCGCCCCCCCGATACTGCCACGCTGCTGGTACACGTTCACCCGGAAGCGCGAGACCCGCGGGACGCTGTAGGCGAAGTCCAGCTCCAGGCGCTCGCGGAACGTCGCGCGCTGCTCCTCGGTCATGATACTCTCGATCAAGGCCCGGGCCGCGGCCGTGTCCAGCACGGGCAGGTCCTCGAGGCGCGCGAGGCGTCCGTTGATCCGTACGATTGGGTGGTTCCCCACCTTGATGTGCAGGTCCGAGGCCCCGCGCTGGTGCGCCAGTGTGAGCAACCGCACCATCTCCAGCTCCAGCGGAAGGGGCTTCGCGCCGTCGGCAGGATTGTCCATGATCACCTAGATTCCTTGCCCGCCGCCGCGCCGCCCCACTCCCACCCGGTCCCGTACGAGGCGGATCACCTCGTCCGTGAATTCGGTGGTCGAGGCATCCCCACCACGATCCACGGTGCGCACCCCGCGGCTCACGGCGTGGAAGGTCGCCTCGTAGATGGCGCGGGAGGCGCGCTGCGAGGCCGGGTCGTCCACGTAGGCGAGCATCGCCGCACCGGCCAGGATCATCGCCATCGGGTTGGCGATGTTCCCGGCCCGCCAGCCGCGGCGCAGTGCCGTGCGGGGCTTCCGCGAGCACGGTGCGGACGCGCATCGCGTCCGTGCGGGCAGCGATAGGTCGAACGCCACGAACTCGAGCGGCGCGCCCGTCACGCCCGGCTGGAGCACGCGGAGCGCCTCCGCCAGGAGTTCCTGCCCCGTTTCGTCGCCTTCAAGGATCACGACGGTGGCCATATCAGTTCCGCCTCCACGCACAGCGTGAGGAGCGCGCGGCCCTGTCCGAGGCGCCCCGCCCAGCTCGACCGATGCCGCACCGCGACGGTCTCCCGCCGCACGATCCGCAGGCCGGCCGCGGCGTACGACGGGACCAGGTCGGCTGCCTCACCGTACAGGACCGAGACGTTGACCAGCACGCGCAGTCGGCCGCCCGGCCGCAGCAAGCCCGCGATCCGGGCCAGTGTGGCTGGATCACCGCCGGTCACCGCCCGCAGCAGGCCTCCCCAAGGATACTGCACGTAAACCTCAGCGGCCATGCCGCGCAGCGATCCGGGGAGCGCTTCCGCCCGCCCACGGACGAAGATGAGATTCGGGGCGCCACCCCGCGCGGAGGTGGGGCGGGCCCGCCGCGCGACATGTCGCGCGGCGTCAAGATTGGCGTCGATGCCGATGCAGACCCACTCCGGCCTCGCCCGCGCCAAGCGGAACAGCCACCGCCCGTCTCCCGTCCCCACGTCGATAACCACGTGCCGGCCGGCGAGTCCGCCGGCATCGCTGCATACCTCCATCTCCGCACCTCCTGCCGTGGTGGTGTGAACCGGCAGGACGGTGCGGAGGCCCGCGCGGGCAGATGAATGCCCGGGCCGACGTGCCAGGACGTGCGCAGGCGAAACAGAGTCGGGACCCCCGCGAGCGGCGGGAGCCGGAGGATCTAGCTGGTGATTGTGCTAGCGGTCAACGTCAACCGGGGTGCATCGCGCCTCCAGTATAGGAAAAGCCCTCCTGTGCTACAATGGGGCGGGCGCGCGCCCGTAGCTTAACGGACAAAGCCACGGCCTTCGAAGCCGTTGAGTGGGGGTTCGACTCCCTCCGGGCGCGCCAGTGAGTATCAGACCTCGCGGACGTTGGACAGGACCGGCTCTCCCAGCACGCGCCGTCGCAGGCGGACCTCGGTGCCCTCCTGCTCATGGGAGACCGCGACCTCGTCCACCATCCCCTCCATCAGCCGGAACCCGCGCCCACGGTCCGTCCCCCGGGTGGGCCGCCACTGGCCGAAATCCCGGACGGTGATCGTCACCTCATCGGCCGCACGGGAGACGTCCAGCTGGAGCTGGCCCCCTGAGGGGCCGTAGGCATGCTCGACTGCGTTGCTGATCGCTTCGCCGGTCGCCACCAGCAGGGGGAACGCCGCCTCCGGCGCGATCCCCTGCTCGGCGAACCACCTGCGCATCGCCTGGCGAATCACCGCGGCGGAGGAGGGCTCGGCCGACACGCGCAGGGTCATCCGGTCGCCCTGAGGCACCACGTGCAGAGCGAGCACGGCCACGTCGTCGTGACGCGCGGACGCGGGCAAAACCTTTTGCAGCAGCTCGTCGAGCAGCACCTCGGGACCTCGGGCATGCGCCCCGAGGGCGACCTCGCGCAGTCGCAGGAGCGCCTCCTCCAGGGGCACGTCGGGATGGTCAACCAGGCCGTCGGTGTAGATAAGGAGTGTCGAGCCGGGCCGGAGACGCGCTTGCCCCTCGCTGAACGCCGCGTTCCGGTTCACGCCCAGGGGCAGCGCATGGCCATCTTCGAGGGACGTCGCCGTCCCGTCCGGAGTGATGATGACCGGGGGCAGGTGCCCGGCCCGGATGTAACGGGCCGTGAGCGTGCTCAAGTCGAGCAGGACGTACGCGAGGGTGACGAGGTTGGGCGCCCCAAGCCGCTCGCTGAGGAGATTCAGTCGCTCTGCAACCGCCTGCGGGCGGGCATCCTCCAGGGCATACGCGCGGAGCGCGTTCCGAAGCTGCCCCATGATCGCAGCGGCGGGGACGCCGCGGCCGACGACGTCACCCATGACCAGAGCGAGGTTCCCGTCGCCGAGCTCGAACACATCGTACCAGTCCCCACCCACTTCCCCCGTCCCCGAGGCCAGGTACCGTACGGCCAGGCTGATGCCGGGGATGTCCGGCATGTGTGCTGGGAGCAGGCTGCGCTGCAGGGTCGCGGCCGTGCTCCGCTCCCGTTCGTAGAGCAGCGCGTTCTCCAGGGCCACGCCGGCCTGGCGGGCGAGCGACTCCACCTGCGTCTGCACGTGGTCGTCGAAGCGGCCGGGCTCGGGGTGCCCCAGCAGGATGGCGCCGAGCGATTGCGCGCTGCGCGAGACGACCGGCACGGCCAAGTAGGAGACAACCGGCACGTGGCCCTCCGGAAGCCCCCGGAAGAGCGGATGCGTGCGGATGTCGTCGCTCCGGACCGTTCCCTGCGCCCGAAACGTCGGGGCAAACAGCGGGGTGAGGTGCAGGCGGTCGAGGTGCTGGAATGCCTCGCGGGGATACCCGGACACCTCCCACTGCTGGTACTCGGTGGGGTCCGGCTCGCCGCGCCCGCGGAAGAAGCCGGCAAAGGCCACCCCGCCCCCGGCGAGACGGGCGGCGGTTTCGGCGATCGCCTGCATCACCTCTTCGATGCGTCCCGCGCCGTGGATGTCGGTGGCCACCTTGACCAGCGCGGAGAGCGATTCCGCGCGCCGCTCCTGCGCTTCGAACTGCCGCACGTGCTCGATCGCCAGGGCGATGCGATCCGCCACGAGTCGCAGCAGTTGGGCGTCGTCGGCCGTGAAGATCCTGCGCTGCAGCGTGCCGACATGCAGCACGCCGACGACTCTCCCCTCTACGATCATCGGCACGCCGAGGAGCGAGCGGACGCCCTTCTCCCGAAGGATGGGATTGAGTACGTGGTCCGGCCGGACGTCATCCAGGATCACGGGCCGGGCTTCGGCGGCGATCCGTCCGGCGAATCCGCCCCCGAAGGGGATGCGCGCCCCGCGCTCCACCTCTTGCTCCAGCCCGACCGCGGCCCGCACCAGCAGCGTGTCTTCCGTCTCCGTGCCTCGGGCCTCCTCGCGAAGGAGCACCGCGGCAGTATCCGCGGCAAGGATCCGGCGCGCATTCGTCAGCAGATCCGTGAGCAGCCCATCCAGCTGCTGCGACGCCAGGGGCGCCTCGCCCACAGCCGTCACAGCACGCAGGCGCTTCGCCATCTCTTCGGCCCGTCCTCGGGCGGCGGTCTGTGCTTGCCTGGCCGCCCGCAGCCGGCCCGCCATCAGGGCAGTCAGGAACAGCACGGCCGCAAACATGACGACGACCAGCGGGGCCGCGCTGACGCTGGGCAAGGAGGTGGGCGGAACGACGACGTAGAGCCCGACTGCCAGCGAGAAGGCGACCGCGAGCAGCCCCGACGCCAGGCCGCCGGCGTAGCCGGCGACCGCCGTGGAGAAGACAAAGATGAAGAGTGGAACGCCCGTGTTGCCGGGGAGCCTCGTCACGACCCCCAACGCGACCAGGGCCGCCGCGAGCGTCACGGCCGCGGCCAGGCCGAATGGGAGCAGGAACGCGCGAGACCAGACCGGCACGGAATCGTCCGTCCTCGTTGCGACGTGGGAAAAGCGCCGTGCTCTTCAGCGGGCCAGGCGATCGGTCCTGTCCGGCGGACCCGCACAAAGGGTTTTCCCCTGATAGGAGGGTTCACGCGCCCTACCGAAGCACACCGTCGCGATGCAGGCGCTGCGGACGAGGATCCTGGCCGAAGGACGGAACCTGGGACGAGGGATCCTCAAAGTGGACAGCTTCCTGAACCACCAGGTCGACCCGGGGCTGATCGACGCCTGTGGCCGGGAGCTCGCCCGGCGGCTGGCTCACACCGAACCCACCAAGGTCCTCACCGCCGAGATCTCGGGGATCGCGCCGGCCGTCGCCGCGGCGTTCCACCTCGGCGTGCCCGTCGTCTACGCGAGACGCACGCGGCCCGTGACGATGCCGGACGACGTGTTGCTCACGGTCGCGCCCTCGCACACGCGCGGGCTGCCGGTGGAGCTCATCATCTCGCCTGAGTTCCTGGCGCGGGGGGAGCGTGTCGTCGTCATCGACGACTTCCTGGCCACAGGGCAGACCATCCTCGGGCTGGCGCGGCTCACAGACACTGCCGGGGCGGTGCTGGTGGGCGTGGGGGCCGTCGTGGAAAAGCGCTTCGAGGGTGGACGAGACGCGCTCGCGCCCCTGGGTGTGCCGGTCGAATCGCTGGCGATCGTCACCGACATGAGCAACGGGAAGATCGTCCTAGCGTGAGCGCTTCTGACGCCTGACCCGCTTCTTCCCGCCGGCGACCAGCCGTCCGAGGAGGCGCACCGACCGGCCGCTGACCTGCATCCCGTAGCGCGCCTTGCGCCGCTTCCGCTCGCGCTCTGCCGCGTGATGGTCTGATTCGGTCATCGGCCCCCGATGAGGCCCTCCACGGCTTCCTCCCACAGACGCCACTCGATCGCCGCGCCGGGGAATTTGCGCACGACGCGCCCCTCGCGATCGATGAAGAACGTCTCGGGGACGCCGGTGATCCCGTACGCGCGTGAGACCGTCCCGTCTCGGTCGCGTACCTCGGGGTAGGTGGCTTTCGTCTCGGCGATGAACCGCCGCGCCTCGGATTCGAGGTCCTGGATGTTCACCCCGACGACGACGACGCCCCGGTCCCGATAGTCCCGCCAGACCCGTTCCAGCAGGGGGGCCTCGTCCTTGCACGGGATGCACCAGGACGCCCAGAAGTTCATCACGACAAACTTGCCCCGCAGCTCGGCAAGGGTCAGGGTGCCGCCGTCGAAGCGCGGCAGCGTGAAGGCGGGAGCGCGCGGCCGCCCCCCGCGCGCCAGCGTGGCGGTGAGGGACTCCGGCTGCTGCTTGCGGATCGCGGCGTACCCGATGACGAGCAGCAGGGCGACGATCGGGACGAGCCACAGCAGCGCGCCGAGCGCGGCGCGGCGTATGCCGGTCTCCGGTGGGGGAGCCCCGGCCGCCATCAGGCGGCCGGATACCCGACCGCGGCCAGGGCGCTGCGGATCTTGGTCTCGTCGACCCTCGCCGGATCGAACTCGACCGTGATCTGCTTGCTGACATCGCTCGCCTCGACCGTCTGCACGCCGGGGAGCTTCCGCACTGCATTGGTCACGGTATTGACGCACCCGCTGCAGTGGATCCTCGGGACCTTCAACGTTGCCCGCATGACGATTCCCTCCCTCGCTAGAGTGTGGCCGGCGTGAACCATCGCAGCCGGAGGCTGTTCGTGACGACGCTCACCGAGCTGAAAGCCATGGCGAGCGCCGCCAGCATCGGGTTGAGCAGGATGCCGAAAAACGGGTACAGCGCGCCCGCGGCCAGCGGGATGAGCACCACGTTGTAGACGAACGCCCAGAACAGGTTCTGCTTGATCGTGCGCATGGTCGAGCGGCTGAGCCGGATCGCCGTCAGGATCCCGCGCAGATCCTCACCGATGAGCACGATGTCGGCGGACTCGATCGCCACGTCGGTCCCGGCGCCGATCGCGATCCCGAGGTCCGCTTGGGCCAGCGCGGGCGCGTCGTTGATTCCGTCGCCGACCATCGCCACAGCGCGGCCCGCAGCCTGCAGCTTCTTGACCTCGTCCGTCTTACGCTCGGGGAGCACCTCGGCCAGGAAGTGCTCGATGCCGACCTGGGCCGCGATGGCCCCGGCGGTCACGCGATTGTCGCCGGTGAGCATGACGACGTCCAGTCCCATCTTGCGCAGGCCTTCCACCACCTCGCGGGAGCGGGGCTTCAGCGTGTCCGCCACGGAGATGATCCCCGCCGGCTTCCCATCGACCGCCACGTACATCGGCGTCTTGCCCTCCCGCGCGAGCTGGAGCCCGGCAGCCTCCCCCCCATCGAGCGCGACGTGATGCTCCGACAGGAGCAGCGGATTGCCGACCAGGACCCGGCGGCCATCCACCTCGGCCTGGATGCCGCGGCCCGGCACGGCCTCGAAGCGCTCGGGGCGGGCGAGGGCCAGCCCTTGCTCCTCCGCGCGGCGCACGATCGCCTCACCGAGGGGATGCTCCGACCCCCACTCCGCAGACGCCGCCAGGCGGAGCAGATCGGCTTCGGAGAACCCGTTCAGCGTGCGCACGTCGGTTACCGACGGCTGGCCCTTCGTGAGGGTGCCGGTCTTGTCCAGCACGATGGTGTTCGTCCGGTGCGCGGTCTCGAGGGCCTCGCCGCTCTTGATGAGCACACCGGCTTCGGCGCCGCGACCCGTCCCGACCATGATCGCGGTCGGCGTGGCCAGCCCGAGCGCGCACGGACAGGCGATGATGAGCACGGCCACGAACGTCACCAGCGCGTACGTCAGCGACGGCTGCGGGCCGAAGAGCAGCCACACGAGGAACGTCGCCGCCGCGAGCCCCATCACCACCGGCACGAAGTAGCTCGCCACGCGGTCGGCCAGGCGCTGGATGGGCGCCTTGCTCCCCTGCGCTTCCTGCACCAGACGGATGATCTGGGCAAGCATCGTGTCCTTGCCGACCTTCGTCGCGGTGAAGGTGAACGCCCCGGTCTTGTTGATCGTGGCGCCGATGACCGTATCGCCCGGGCCCTTCTCCACCGGCAGCGACTCGCCGGTGAGCATCGACTCGTCGAGCGCGGAGCGCCCGTCGTCAATTACGCCGTCCACCGGCACCTTCTCTCCAGGGCGGACGACGACCCGGTCGCCGGCGACGACCTCTTCCACGGGCACGTCGACTTCACGCCCGTCCCGCAGGACGCGTGCGCGGGGCGCCTGCAGGCTGATCAGCTTGCGGATGGCCTCGGAGGTCTGCCCCTTGGCCCGCGCCTCGAGAAAACGCCCCAGGAGGATGAGGACGATGATGATCGCCCCGGTTTCGTAGTAGACCTGCGGCTCCAGACCGCCGGCGCGGAACCACTGCGGGAAGAACGTCCCGGCGACGCTGTACAGGTAGGCCGCACTCGTCCCCACGGCGATGAGTGTGTTCATGTCGGTGGACCGGTGGCGCGCCTGCGCCCAGGCCCCGCGGTAGAACTGCCACCCGACCCAGAACTGCACCGGCGTGGCGAGGAGCAGCTGGACGTACCAATTCATGAGGAACTCCGGCGTCCACACCTGCAGGCCCATGTGCGCCAGGCTGCCCCAGAGCACGGGCAGGCTCAGCAGCGTCCCCACGGTAAGCTTGCGTCGGAGCGTCCTGAGCTCGCGCGCGCGGGCCTCGCGCTCGTAGTCCTCGGCCTCCGCGCCCTCGACATCGAGCACCTCGTACCCGGCCTCGCGGACGGCCCGCTTCAACTCTGCGAGTGGCGTGGTGGCGAGGATCTCTACGGTGGCCCGTTCCGCGGCCAGGTTGACGGCGGCGGAGAGCACACCGTCGACGGCGCGCAGGGCATGCTCGACCTTCTCCACGCACGAGGCGCAGGACATGCCACGCACGGAGAGCTGCGCTTTGCGCACCGGGACGTCGTAGCCAAGCGAGCGGACGACCTGCACGAAGCGCGCCGTCGTGACGCGCTCCGGATCGTAGGCGACGGCGGCGCGCTGGGCCGCGAAGTTCACGGCGACGTGCTGCACGCCCGCAGTCTCCTTCAGGCCGGTCTCGACCTTCAGGACGCAGCTCGCGCAGCTCATCCCCTCCACGGGCAACTCCAGACGCTTCACGGCCATGGCCGTCTCCTCCCTACAGCTTGCCGGACATCTCGAACACCTCGAGCAGTTCGTTGATCGTGCGCCTGCGCTCGGCCGGATCCGCGGCCGAGATCGCCGCCGCGGCGCAGTGCTCGAGGTGGTCCTCCAGCAGCATCGCGTTGATCTTGTCGATGGCGCGCTGGATGGCGAGCGTCTGCTTGATAAGGTCGATGCAGTACGCATCCTCCTCGACCATACGCTCCACCCCGCGGACGTGTCCCGCGACGCTGCGCAGGCGCGAGGCCACCTTGGCGCGGACTTCCCGGCTGCCGTGCTGGGCCTTCGTCGCGTGGACGCTGTGGGTGCTCATCGCGGTCTTCCTCCGTCGGTGCATACCCCCTCCCCCCTGGGGAGGGCCAAGGCCATGCTACCACGGAGGTCAGTCGAGCGCAAGACTTCCGGGATCCCCCGATGCGTCAGAAAAGCGATCAGCGGCTGCCGCCGAGTGACTCCCTAGGAATCTCTCGGCTGCCACAGCCGCTGACGGTCCCGTTCTAGAAGAGGCCCTACCCTTGCGCCAGGCTGCGGTGCGCGGCGATCTTCTGCTGCACCCCGGCGTCGCAGGACCCTCGTCGAAACGGGTTTTGAGCGTAGCATGGGTGATCCCGGTTGTCAAGGCGCGTCTAACGCGCGGCGGCGAACGGGCATAGCCCGAGTGTGCGCCGCCATCTGGCCCGCGTGGCTGCCGTGCTGTGCCTCCTGGTCTTCGCCTGGCCCTCTCCGGCCGCTCCGGCCACGGCCCAGAACCTCGATCCCGTCCGCCAGATCCTCCAGGAGGTCGCCGTCCGCATCGCCGTCGAGGGAGACGAGCACCGCGGCGTGTGCACCGGATGGATCGGGTGGAGCGAGGAGACCCGCAGCGCGGCCTACACCGCCGCGCACTGCTACCGGGAAGGCGCGCGCTACCGGATCACGCTGGGCACCGGCGAGTCCTTCTACGCCACGCACATCACGCGGTGGGACGGACTGGATCTCATGGCGCTGTGGCTCCCGCGCGGGCGGCTGCCATCGCTGCGCGGCTGGAAGCGTATGCCCGCGGGTCCCTTCCACATCCTGTACGTCCTGAGCGACCGGGGCAGTCCGCTGCGCTTCGTGGATGTCCCTATCCCCCGCGTGTACTGGGAGATCCGCTTCGAGAACAATGCGTCGGCGATCGCCCTGCCGCTCCACAGCGTACCGGGGACGAGCGGGGCGCCGGTCGTGGACGTGGCGGATGGGTTGCTGATCGGTATGGTCGTGGGATACGTCACGGAGCACCCCGAGGTAGCCGCCGTCGTGCCCGCGCAGACGATCTATGACGCGCTGGCGAATCCGGCAGGATCCCGCTAGCCCGGCCGGCCGAAGCGGTACCGCAGCGGGCCACGGTAGGCCGGCAGCCGGAGCCGGGCCGACTCCTGGATCTCCACCATCAACCCGACCGACCGCAGCCCCTCGACGAACCCCCCCCGCAGGTTGAGGGCGCCCTTCATCACCGCCGGGTCACCGATGGCCTGGATCTCGTAGGGAGGGTCCAGCCGGAAGATGCCGGCGACCACGCTGTCCTCGACCTGGCGGAACCCGGTCGTCGCGAGAACCCGCACCCCGGTCACGGCGAGCGCTTCCGCGCCGTTCGACCATAGCTCATTCACCAGTCCGGCCAGGTCTCCGGCCTGGACCGAGGGGGCCACGACGGCGCCGGGGATCGGGCGCTCGCTGACGCGGACGATAACCCCGGGCCCTTCGACCGGGGTCAGACCCAGCACCATCCGGTAGGAGTCCACCTCACGCGCCAGCGTTTCCGCCGAGCTCCGTCCCTGCGCCGCGGCGCTCTCATACTCGCCCATCTTGGCCCGGAGGTCCGCGATCTCCGCCTGGAGGGCGTTGAGCGCATCCTCCTGCTGCCGGACCAGGACGGCGAGCTCGCGGACGCGGAGGGTGGGGAGCTGTACCTCCCGGCGGATCGTCCGCCCGGCCCGGAGCTGAAGGACGACCAGGAAGCCAACCAGCACCAGGAAGGCCGCGAGAGTCACCTGCCAGGAGGCGATCTGGGGCCGCCGCATCAGCATGATGGCCCCAGTATACCGCCCGGGACTGTCCGGGGGCTTGATTTAGGCGCCGGGGATGGCACAATATGGGATGGTTAGCAGTGAACCCCCGAGAGTGCTAATCGCAGATCACCTGGCAAGGGAGGGTCAAGAGTATGCCGGCAAAGGTACTGCTGTACGATGAGGAAGCACGCCGGGCGCTCGAGCGCGGCGTGGAGAAGGTGGCGAGCGCCGTCCGCGTGACGCTGGGACCCAAGGGCCGCAACGTGGTGCTCGAGAAGAAGTGGGGCTCCCCGACGATCACCAAGGACGGGGTGACGGTCGCCAAAGAGATCGAGCTGGAGGATCCCAATGAGAACATGGGCGCCCAGCTCGTGAAGGAGGTCGCGAGCAAGACGAACGACGCGGCCGGCGACGGGACCACCACGGCCTCGGTGCTGGCCTGGGCGATCGTGCGCGAGGGCCTGAAGCACGTGGCCGCGGGCGCGAACCCGATGCTCGTGAAGCGCGGCATCGACACAGCGGTGGAGACGGTCGTCGACGATCTGAAGAGGATCTCCATCTCCGTCGAAGGGAAACAGGACATCGCCCACGTCGCCGGCGTGGCCGCGAACGACGCGGAGGTCGGCGAGATCATCGCCGACGCCATGGACAAGGTCGGCAAGGACGGCGTGATCACCATCGAGGAGGGCAAGGGCATCGAGACCTCGGTCGAGGTCGTGGAGGGCATGCAGTTCGACCGTGGCTACATCTCGCCCTACTTCATCACCGACCCCGACAAGATGGAGGTCGTCGTCGAGGAGCCGTACATCCTCCTCACCGAGAAGAAGATCAGCGCGGCGCGCGACATCGTCCCCGTGATGGAGAAGGTCATCCGCTTCGGGAAGCCGCTGGTCGTCATCGCCGAGGACATCGAGGGCGAGGCCCTCGCCACGCTCGTCGTGAACAAGCTGCGGGGCGTGCTGGCCTCGGCGGCCGTGAAGGCCCCGGGCTACGGCGACCGCCGCAAGGCGATGCTGCAGGACATGGCCGTGCTCACCGGCGGCAAGGTCATCAGCGACGACATCGGCATGAAGCTCGAGAGCATCGAGCTCGAGATGCTCGGCCGGGCCGACAAGCTGAAGACGGACAAAGACGACACGACGATCATCGGCGGCAAGGGCGACCGCAAGGAGATCCAGGGCCGCATCGCTCAGATCAAGAAGGAGATCGAGGACACCACCTCCGACTATGACCGCGAGAAGCTCCAGGAGCGCCTGGCCAAGCTCAGCGGCGGGGTCGCGGAGATCAAGGTCGGGGCGGCCACCGAGACCGAGATGAAGGAGAAGAAGCATCGCTTCGAGGACGCGCTCAACGCCACCAAGGCGGCCGTCGAGGAGGGCATCGTCCCCGGCGGCGGCACGGCCTTCATCCGCGCTCTCGGGGCGCTGGAGAAGGTCGAAGCCGAGGGCGACGAGGCGATGGGCGTGAAGATCGTCCGCCGCGCGCTCGAGGAGCCGGCCCGGCAGCTGGCCGCGAACGCCGGCATCGAGGGCAGCCTCATCGTCGAGCGGCTGAAGCGGGAGAGCGGCCGCACCGGGTTCGACGTCGCCAAGGGCGAGTTCGCCGACATGGTGAAGGCCGGAATCGTCGATCCCACGAAGGTCGTGCGCCTGGCCCTGCAGAACGCCGCGTCGGTGGCCGGGCTGCTCCTCACGACCGAAGCCGTGGTCGTGGAGAAGCGCGAGAAGAAGAAGGCCGCCCCGCCGATGCCCGGGGGGATGCCGGAAGACGAATTCTAGATCCCCGAGCGAAACACGCGTATCCGCGGGCCGTCGCCGTCAGGGTGGCGGCCCGCGGCGCTAGTGGTGGGCCTCGTGAGCCAGCTTGAGCACGTCCTCCCGGGAGATCTCCTTGCCGTGGACCTTCTGCATGTGTTCCTGGGCCTTGCGGACCATCTCGTCATCGGAGTTGGCGTCGATGACGTGCCCGCACGTACAGTGCATGTGTTTGTGCATCGCCCGACCTCCGTCAGGACCGTCTGATCGTCCGGAACGCGACCGTTCCCCCACCTATTCCTGGTAGGAGAGGCGCCCGGGTGACGTGGAAGCACTTCCGACACCGTGCCGGAGCAGCTTCACATCCCCCGCGCCAAGATCACGCCGCCGCGTCTGGCCGTCCCGCTCCTGCCGCGCCCGCGCCTGCACGACGCGGTGCGCTCCGGCGCGGAGCGCCGGCTCGTGGTGCTCTCCGCGGAAGCGGGCTACGGGAAGACCGCGCTGCTCCTGTCCGTCCTCCCGGCGCTGGACCTGCCCACGGCGTGGGTCACCCTCGATCCCGCCGACGCCGATCTGAATCTCTTCGCGGCCGCGGTCGCCGCCTCGGTCGCCCGCGTGGCCCCGGACGTGCCGGCGCTGGTGGACCGGCTGCTCACGACGGGCCCGAACCCATCCGACGTCCGCGCCCTACTGCTCAGGCTGTTCGACGACGCCCCGCCGCTCGTTGTCATCCTCGACGACTTCCACACCGTGGAGCACAACCCCGAGGTGCTGGATCTCGTCGACGCGCTGCTTGCCCACCTCCCCGCCCACCTGCACATCATCCTCGCCACCCGGACGTGGCCGCGCCTCGGGTCGCTTCCGCGCCTGCTCGTGCA
>DASSGA010000170.1:0-6210 GCA_035693805.1 bacterium
GGAGATCTTCCCCGAGGTGCTGCGCCTCACAGAAGGCCGCGCGTACACCGATTACGGGTTCCACATCGCGGTCATGACCAGCCAGCAGCTCGACGAGGTCGACTGGCTGGTCTCCGATCAGGGCGTCGCCTCGTTCAAGTACTACATGTTCTACAAGGGGCTCAACCTCACCGCCGACTCCACCCGGGGCAGTGACTACACAATGTCCGATTCGTATGACCTCGGCCATCTGTACCTCTTCATGCAGCAGGTCGCCGCGGCGGCTCAGCGCTACAGCGGAGCCGGGCGCATCTCGCTGTCGCTGCACTGCGAGCACGCCGAGCTGATCCGCATCTTCATCGACGAGGTGAAGCGAGCGGGCCTCGGCGGCCTCGAAGGCTATCACCAGGCCCGGCCCCCGCTCACGGAGCGGCTCTCCATGGCGGAGGCCGTCATCCTCGCGGACGCTTCACGGTGCCCCGTCAACCTGCTGCACCTGAGCAGCCGGGAGGCGATCACCGCGGCCGCTGAGGCGAAGCGCGATTATCCCCACCTCGACATCCGCCTCGAGACGACCCTGCACCATCTCGCGTTGACCTACGCTACGGCCGGCGGGATGGTGGGGAAGGTGAATCCCCCGATCCGCACCGAGGATGACCGCCAGGCCCTGTGGCAGGCGGTCAGCGATGGCCGGATCGACACGGTCGTCAGCGACCACGCCTGCTGCTTCGAGGAGCAGAAGGGCGAGGATCTCTGGAAGGCGCTGCCCGGCTTCGGCGGGACGGCGCTGCTGTATCCGTATCTCATCTCCGAGGGCTACCACCGGCGCGGCCTGTCGCTGACGCGGGTCGCCGAGTTGGCCAGTGCGAACTCGGCCCGCGCCTTCGCGCTGTACCCGCGGAAGGGTACGATCGCCCCCGGCAGCGATGCCGATCTGGCGGTTGTCGATCCGGACAGGGAGGTGACGGTCGCCCCCGAGGTGCTGCAGTCGGCGCAGGACTTCACGCCGTTTGCCGGGATGAAGGTCCGGGGCTGGCCCACGCATACGATCCTTCGCGGTCAGGTCGTCCTTGCGAACGGCACGATCACACGGAGCCCGTCGGGGCGCTACATCCGGCGGCCGGTTGGGATGCACGCGCCGGAGCCGGCGAGCGCGCGCTAAGTGCTGGTGAGGCTACCACAAAGGGGGATGGCGATGAATCGCTGGATCACGCTGGTGCTTGCTGTGGCCCTGCTGGCCGGAACGCTCGTGCCGGCGGCGGGGGCGCCCGCGGTGACGCCGAAGCGCGGAGGGACGCTGAACGCGACGTTCAGCTCGGACCCGGCGCACTTCGACCCGCATCGCGGGACGACAGCTCAGAACTTCATCCCGCTCGTGTACAACGGGCTCGTCCGCTTCAAGACGGGCACCGAAGTGCGGGTGGATGAGTACGTCCTTGAGCCGGACCTGGCGGAGAAGTGGGAGATCTCCCGCGACGGTCTCGTCTATACCTTCCGGCTGCGCCGCGGGGTGCGCTTCCACGACAGGCCGCCCGTGAACGGCCGCGAGCTGACCTCGGACGACGTTGTCTGGAGCGTGCAGCGGATGCTCGCGGACGATCCCGAGAACATCAAGCGGGATCTGTTCTCGGTCATCAAGTCGGCCGAGGCCGGTGACCGTTATACCGTCCGGATCACGCTGAGCGAGCCGTTCGCGCCGCTGCTGGACAATCTGGCGACCGTCTTCGCGTCGATCGTCCCGCGGGCGGACATCGATTACAAGCAGGTCGTGATCGGCACCGGGCCCTTCGTGCTTGACTCGTTCACGCGCGGGACCCGCTATGTCTACAAGCGGCACCCCAGCTACTTCGAGCCCGGCAAGCCCTACCTCGACGAGATCGATCTCCACATCCTGCGTGACTTCGCGACCCGCGCTGCGGCTCTGCGCGCCGGGCGAATCGACGTCGTCGACCTGCTGCCGTACGGGCAGGCGCTGCCCATCATCAAGGAAGGGACCCTCGTCTGGGAGCGCTATCAGGGGATCTTCAGCGTCCACCTGCGTCTCAATGTGGCGAAGGCGCCGCTCGATAATGAGAAGGTACGCCAGGCACTGTCGCTCGCGCTCAACCGGCAGGCCATCGCGATTGCGCTCGGCGGCGGCGAGGGCGTCGTGAACGGCCCCGTGCCGAACGGACTGGGCCGGTGGGCGATGGACTGGCGGAAACTGCCCTTCTTCACGCGCGACGTCAACAAGGCGCGGCAGATGCTGCGTGAGGCGGGCTTCCCGAACGGGGTCACGATCGATGCGGTCGGCGGGTCGAGCCCTGACAACCGGCGGGTCATCCTCGAGGCGATCAAGGCGCAGTGGGCGCAGATCGGCGCCACCCTCAACTTCCGGCTGGTGGACACGGCGTCCGTGCAACGCATCCGCTTCCAGAAAGACTTCACCATCCTCGCGGACAACTTCACGCTGAGCAGCGATCCCGACAGCTATCTCTTCCTCGAATACCACAGCAAGAGCAACGGCAACGTCGGGAACTACGCCGACCCGCAGGTCGATCGCTTGCTCGAGGCGCAGCGCCGCGAGACGGATCCGGCGAAGCGGGTTGCGCTCGTGCATCAGACCCAGTCGCTGATTGCCCAGAAGGCCTGGATCATCACGACGGGGGATCCGATCTATGTCAGCCTGGCGTGGCCCTACGTGAAGGGGTTCCGCCACAACAACATCAACCAGTACCTGCCGCTGAAGAACGTCTGGCTCGACAAATGACATGCGGCAGTACCTCGTTCGGCGGCTGATCCTCGGCCTGGCGGCCCTCTTTGGGCTGTCGCTGCTGGCCTTCGGGCTGATCCGCATCATCCCGGGTGATGCGGTGATGGCGCAGCTCGCCGAATCGGGAAATGTCAGCAACCTGGCCTCGGCGCGCGCTCAGCTGGGGCTGGACCGGCCGTTCTTCGTCCAGTACGTTACCTGGTTGGGCGGCGTCGTGCGCGGGGATCTCGGCACCTCATTCTGGTCGAAGCGTCCCGTCATGCAGGACCTCCTGGCGGCGCTGCCGGTCAGCGTCGAGCTCGCCGTCTTCGCGATGCTGCTCTCCATGCTTCTCGCCCTGCCCCTCGGCGCGGCGTCGGCGGCCCGGCGGGGCAGCGGGGTAGACGTCGGCGCACGGCTGCTCAGCTTCGGGGGGTTATCGGTGCCGCACTTCTGGATCGCGACGCTTGTGCTGCTGTACGGCTCGATCTGGTTCCGCTGGGTGCCGCCCCTGGGATACGTCTCCCCGCGTGAGTCGGTCGGCCAGAACCTCGAGCAGTTCATCATCCCGGCGGCGATCCTCGGCGTGCACCTCTCCGCCCGCAGCCTGCGATTGGTCCGGTCGTCGCTGCTCGAGGCGCTGCAGGAGGACTACATCCGCACCGCCTGGGCGAAGGGGCTGCGTGGTAGCCGCGTGCTGTGGGGCCATGCGCTGCGGAACGCCCTCATCCCCATCCTCACCATTCTGGGCAGCCAGTTCACCTATCTGCTCAGCGGCAGCGTGATCATCGAGGATATCTTCTCGCTCAGCGGCATCGGCCGGTACGTCGTGGAATCGATCACGCACCGCGACTACCCGGCGGTGCAGGGCGCGATCCTGTTCACGGGACTCGTCGTCGTCGGCGTGAACCTTGCCATCGACCTCGCGTACGCGTGGATCGATCCACGCATCCGGTACCAGTGATGATCGGGAAGAGGGCGGCGGCCGGAACCGTCCTGCCTGCGGGTGCCGTCCGTGCCACCCCGCGAGGTCGACGCACGGGGGTTCTGCGGGCGTGGGTCCGCCGCCATCCCGCGGGCGCGGTGGCCGCGGTCGTGCTCGTGGCGATCTTGTTGGCCTCGGGGCTCGCGGCGCTGGTCAGCCCGCACGATCCCTACGCTCAAGACTACGAGGCCCTAATGCACGCGCCCGGGGGTCGGTACCTGCTCGGCACGGATTACCTCGGCCGCGACATCTTCTCGCGCACGCTCTACGGCGGACGCACGTCGCTGCTGATCAGCATCGCGGCGATCGCCGCCGGCACCGCGGCGGGGACGCTGATCGGGCTCGTCTCGGGGTTCTACGGCGGGTGGTTCGACGGCGTCGTGCAGCGAATCGTGGACGTGATGATGGCGCTTCCGTCGATCATCCTGGCTCTCGCGCTCATGGCCGTGCTCGGGCCCCGAACCGAGAACGTGATCCTGGCCATCGCCACGATCATCGTGCCGAGCCTCGCGCGGGTCGTCCGCGGCACGGTGCTGCAGCTTCGGGAGCGGCAGTTCGTCGAGGCGGCGAAGGCGCTCGGCGCCTCCGACGCCCGCGTGCTGTCGCGGCACGTCTTGCCCAACACCATCGCGCCGATCATCGTCGTTGCCACCAACGCGCTATCGGGGGCGATCCTGATCGAGGCCTCGCTGGGGTTCCTCGGCCTCGGGACGCAGCTACCGGTGCCGTCGTGGGGCAACATGCTGAGCGAAGAAGCGCGGCGCTACTTCGAACAGGCGCCGTGGATGGCGCTCCCGCCGGGCATCGTGCTCAGCCTCACGGTGCTGGCGGTGAACTTCCTCGGCGACGCCCTGCGCGACACGCTCGACCCGCGGCTGCGGAGGGCCCACGTATGAGCGCTTTGCGGGAAGGCGCACCTGCGATCGACGACGTCCTCTCGGTCCACCGACGGCGGCTCCCCGCCAGCATCGAGCAACTCGGTGCATTCTGCCGGATCCCATCGGTGGGTGGGGATGACGCGGCGATGGACGAGGCGGTCCGCTGGCTCGTCGCTGTGATGCGCGAGGCAGGGATCGAGACCGACGTGCTGCCGGGCGGGGGGAACCACTCGTACCTTGTGGGGACGGCCCGCGGAGCGGGCGAGCGGACTCTGCTCTTCTTCAATCACTACGACATTGCCAACTACACGAATCCGGTGGAGGTGCGGGCCGGCGAGCGCCAGCCGTTCTCCGGGGCGGTCGAAGACGAGCGCGTCTACGCGCGCGGCGTCGCGGATGACAAAGCCACGCTGCTCTCCCGGATCCATGCGGTCCGCACGTGGCGAGAGGCCCGCGGGGAGCTCCCGCTGACGGTGACGTTCCTCCTCGAGGGCAAGCGCACCCTCGCCACGGGGGCGCTGGAGCGCTTCCTCGACCGCCACGCTGCTCGGGTGCGCGCCGATGCCTGCTGCTGGGAGGCGGGGTCGAAAGATGAGTCGGACCGGCCGCTCATCACGCTGGGACACAAGGGCCAGCTCTTCGTCGAGCTGACCTGCCGCACCGCGAACGCCGATTACCCGTCGCGGATCACGGCGCTGCCGAACGCCGCCTGGCGGCTGAGCTGGGCGCTCGCGTCGATCAAGGGACCGGATGAGCGCGTCCAGATCGCGGGATTCTACGACGACGTGCGGCCGATCACCGAGATGGAAGAGCGCATGTTCTACCGCCGCCTGGCGTCCGACGCCGAGGGACTGCGCCGGCGGGCCGGTGTCCGCAGGTTCGTCAAAGGACTCTCCGGGCAGGACGTGATGCACTTCGTGTACTCCGAGCCCACCGCCACCATCTGCGGCGTGACCGCGGGACATACCGGCCCCGGGCACAAGCTCCTCACCCCAGGAGAAGCCCGCGCGCACCTCGAGTTCCGGCTCGTGCCCGACCAGGATCCCGACCGCATCCTCGCCGCGCTGCGCGCGCATCTCGAGGCGCAGGGATTCGACGACGTCGAGATCAGCGTGCTCGGCGCGAACCCGCCGTACAGCATTCCGGCCGGTCATCCGCTCGTCGGTCTCGTGGCAGAGGCGAGCCGCGAGACCTATGGGATTGATCCGGTCATCGTGCCATTCGCCACGGGGATCGGATCCCGCTACCTGTTCCGAAAGTACACGGCGATGCCGATCGTCGGATTCGCCATCGGCTACGCGGGCTCGCTGCTGGAGACGAACGACGAGCACATCCGCATCCGTGACTATGAGGAGGGGATGCGGCACATCCTGCACCTCTTCGGCCGGGCCGACCGGATCCCGCGTCTGGAGGCCGTATGACGACGCTGCTCGACAGTGTGGACGCCTACATCGCGGAGCACCAGGAGCGCTGGCTCAGGGAGCTACGGGACTTCTGCCGGTATCCGAGCGTGGCCGAGCACCCTGACGCCATGCACGCTGCGGCAGACTGGCTTGTCGCGCGTCTTGCGGCCGCGGGCCTGCGCGCGCGCCTCCTGCCCAATCCTGCCGGTTTCCCCACGGTGTTCGCAGAGCAGG
>DASSGA010000171.1:0-11889 GCA_035693805.1 bacterium
CTTATACCAGACATACGCGCTGACCGCCACGCCGGCGAGGCCGAGCACGGCCAGGGCGGTATCCACGTCACCGGGTCCGGCGCGCCGGTCCGCCCCGCCGGCGGAGAGCATCGCCTCCCCGCTTCCGCCGGCCGTTCCCACGATAACCACCCATCGTCAACGCCATGAGCGCCTTCGCGGTGTGGAGCCGGTTCTCAGCTTCCTGGAAGACGACGGACTGCGGTCCGTCGATCACCCCGTCGGTCACCTCGTTGCCCCGGTCGGCCGGCAGACAGTGCATGTAGATCGCGTCCTTCGCCGCGAGCTGCATCCGCCGCGCGTCGCAGATCCACGACTTGTATCTCGCATTGAGCGCCAGCCCCTCGCGCTCGTTTCCGAAGAGATGCTCCGCCCCCCAGGATTTCGGATACACAACCTGGGCCCCGCGGAAACCCTCGTCCATGTCGTCGATCTCCGTGATGCGCCCCCCGCCCTCGGCGGCGAGCCGGCGCGCGCGCTCCATCACCCGGGGCATCAGCCGGTACTCCGGCGGGCGCGCGATAACGACGTCGGCGCCGAACCGCGGGAGCAGCAGGGCCAGGCCCTGCGGAACGCTCATCGGCTTCGCGTAGGAGGGGGCGTACGCCCAGGAGACGCAGATCCGCATCCCCGTGAGGTCGCGCGTGCCGAAGACCTCCTCGATCGTCATGAGGTCGGCCATCTGCTGGGTCGGATGGTCCTCGTCGCACTGCAGGTTGATCACGGGGACCTCCGCATGTTTCGCCACCTCCCGCATGTAGGGGTTGCCTTCGCCCGGCACCTTGTCGTGGCGGATGGCGATGCCGTGCCCGTACGACGAGAGGATGATCCCCATGTCGTGAGGGGTTTCCCCGTGGGCAATCTGGGAGGTGTTGGCGTCGATGAAGTGGGCGTGGCCGCCCAGCTGCGTCATCCCGGCCTCGAAGGCGTTGCGCGTGCGGGTGGACAGGTCGAAGAAGATCATGAAGAGCGTCCGGTCCGGGAGCAGCCGATGCGGCCGGCCCGCCGCAAGCGCCGCCTTGAGCTCGGCGGCCAAGCCGAGGGCGAGTCCGAGTTCGTCCTTCGACCAGTCCGCGGTCGAGATGAAGTCCTTCCCTGCGAGCTGTGCCCGCGTCGCCGCCGTCCGCATCAATACGCCTCCATCCGGTTCCACAGGACCGGCGCGGCCTCACGGCAGCGCGCCGCCAGCTCCTCCTCGTCCACCAACTGGTGCCTCCGGTCCCGCACGATCCACCGGCCGGCCACCATCACGTCCCGCACGTGCGCCGCGGTGACTCCGAACACGAGGTGCCCGGGCAGGGTGGCGGCGGTCAGCGGCGTCGGGACCCGGTAATCGAGCACCACCAGGTCCGCCGGCGCGCCGGGCTGCAGCGTGCCGAGCAGCGGCTCGTCGAACATGCCGCCGACGATCGGGGCGCCGGAGGCCAGGCGCTCTACCGCGAACGCTGGGCCGGTCTGCCAGGATGCCTCGCGCGCCTTGAGATAGCAGGTGCGGGCTTCGGTGAACATGTCACCGTCGATGCCGTCGGTGCCGAGGGCCACGCGGGATCCCAGCGCCGCGACGGGCGCGTAGCCGACCCCGTTGTTCATGTTCGAACGGGGATTGTGTGCGACCCAGACGCCGGAGTCGCGGACGACGCGCTGCTCCCACTCGTCGAGATGGACGCCGTGCGCGACCAGATCGCCCCGGGCAAGCGCGCCGGCCTGGCTCAACCGGTGCGCGGTCCGCACCCCGTACCGCTCAAGGGAGTCTCGCTCGTCGCACCGGTCTTCGGCCAGATGGATGTGGACCGGCGCGCGCCGGGCCCGCGCCTCACCGACCAACCGCTCCATGGTGTCGGGGCCGATGGTGAACGAGGCGTGGGCGCCCATCATGCCGCGGATCGCCTCGCGGCGGTTCTCGCGAAGGAAACGGACGTTCTCGGCGATCCCCTCGCGGCCGCGGGAGGCGCCGTGCCGGTCGGTGACCTCGTAGCACACCACGCCCCGCAGTCCCGCTTCCACCAGGCCGTCAGCAACGTGGTCGAGCGATCCATCGATCGCCTCCGGAGAGGCATGGTGGTCCACGATGGAGGTCGTTCCGGCCCTGGCGGCCTCGACCGCGCCGAGCAGGGCGGACAGCCTGATCGTTGCCGGCTCGAGCGCGCGGTCCAGGCGCCACCAGACGCGTTCGAGGATCTCGGGGAAGGTCCGTGGAGGCTCCTCCGGACCGGGCATGCCGCGGGCCAGCGCGGAGTACAGGTGGTGATGGGCGCAGACATTGCCGGGCATCACCACGCAGCCCGAGACGTCGATCCGCTCCCCGTCCTGAGTCTTCGCGATCTTTCCAGAGGCGACGCCCAGGGGCGCGGCCTCGACGCGGCCGCGGGACGGATCGACCAGCAGGCCGCCTTCCAGAACACAGTTCACGGCTGCGGCCGGCGGCGGGGGCTGAGCGCCTTGGGGTTCGCCGCCCGGGCGGCGGGTGTGTCCTTCATCGGCAGCGTGTTGCGCCACTTGCCATCGAACGCGCGCGCGGCGCCGGCGACCGCGGAGGCGGTGGGCACGAGCCCGATCTCACCCACCCCCTTGGCCCCGTACGGTCCTTCGGGCTGCGGCTCCTCGATGAAGATGCACTCGACGGGCGGCATGCCGGTGGCGGGGATGATGCCCTGGGACTTCAGCGTCGGGGTCTCGATCTGGCCGCCCCGGACGACGAATTCCTCGGTGAGCGAGTGGCCGAGTCCCATGTGCACCGCGCCCTCGATCTGCCCCTCGAGCAGGTTGCGGTTCATCACCTTGCCGACGTCGTGGGCCGCGACGATCTTTTCGATCGCACCGCGCTCGTCGAGGATGACCACCTGGGCGGCCCAGCCGTAACAGATGTGCGAGCGCTGCAGGTTTGGATCGCCCATCGGCTGGGTCAGCGTGAACGTCACCTCGCCGGTGAATTCCTGTCCCGTCAGGTCCCGGAGCGACCGGCCGTCGAGCCGGGACTTGAGCTGCTCGCAGGCACGCTTCACGGCGAGCCCGCCGAGGAATGTGCCCCGCGATGCGGTCGTCTGGCCGGTGCCGAACTCCCGGTCGGTGTCCACCTGGACCCGGACATGGTGCAGGTCGATCCCGTGCCGGGCGAGCTCCTCGCAGACCACCTGCTGCAGCACGGTGTGCACCCCCTGTCCCATCTCCGTCCAGGAGTGGCGCAGCAGGATCGTGCCGTCATCCTGCACCTGTACCGAGGCGAAGCCGTGCTCGGGCAGCCCGTTGCCGACGCCGACGTTCTTCACGGCGCAGGCGATGCCGGCGTATCTCGCACGCTTGTAGACGTCCTTCACCGCGAGCAGGCACTTCTTCAAGCCCACCCCGGGGCCGAGCACCTGGCCCGTGGCGAAGGTGCCGCCGGTGTCGAGGGCGTTGATCCAGCGGATGTCCCACCCGTCGAGGCCGGCTTTCTCGGCGAGGCGGTCGAGCGCCCCCTCCATCGCGAAGTTGGCCTGGTTGCTGCCAAAGCCGCGCATCGCGCCGGCCGGGGGGTTGTTCGTATAGACGCAGTACGACTCGACGTCCACGTTCGCCACATCGTAGGCGCTGCAGGAGTGACCGCAGGCGCGCTGGAGCACTTTGTCGCCGACGCTGGCGTAGGCCCCGGTATCTCCGATGATGCGCGCCTTCACCGCGGTGAGCCGGCCTCGCGCGTCGCACCCGACGGTGTACGTCATCCGCAGCGGATGGCGCTTCACGTGCATCCGGATGGACTCCTCGCGGGAGAGGGTGAGCTTGACCGGCCGCCCCGCCGCCCGCGCCAGGACCGCGGCGTGGCCGTTGACGCCGAGGTCTTCCTTCGCGCCGAACGCGCCGCCGTTGCTGACGAGGGTGACGCGCACCCGCGCCTCGGGCTCCCCCAGGAGGCGGGCGATCTGCCGGCGATCGTCCCAGATCCCCTGCCCGCCCGAGAAGACACGCATCCCCTCGGGCGACTCCATGGCGAGCGCGGATTCCGGCTCGAGGAAGGCATGCTCGACGAACTGCGTTTGGAACGTCTCGGTGACGACGTGGGCGGAGCGGGCAAGGGCCTCCTCCACGCGGCCGCGTTTGATCTCCCACTTCTTCAGGAGATTGCCTTTCTCGTGTACTCTCGGCGCGCCGGGGCGAAGCGCGGCTTCAGGATCGGTCACGGGCTCGAGGATCTCGTACTCGACGTCGATCGCCGCGGCGGCGGCCCGAGCCTCGCGGCGCGTCCGGGCCACCACCCCGGCCAGCACGTCGCCCACGTACCGGGTCGTTTCCCCCTGGGCGATGAAGGCGGGCCAGTCGTTGTAGATACAGCCCACATGTCGCGCGCCGGGGACGTCCCCGGCGAGCACCACGCGCACGACGCCCGGCATGACAAGGGCCTTCGAGATGTCGATCCGCTTCACGATGGCACGAGGATGATCCGAGAACCGCAGCGCGCCGGACAACATGTCCGGCGCGGACATGTCATTGATGAAGGGCTTGCCGCCGAGCGCCAGCTCGGCGGCTTCATAGCGCGGCGCCCGCGAGCCGAGGCGGCCGCCCCACTCCAGCGCCGGCGCCGCCTCACCGGCGAGGATCGCTCCGGCGAGCTCGATCGCATCGACGATCTTGATGTAACCCGTGCAGCGGCACAGATGCGCGGAGAGCATCTTGGCGATCTGCTCGCGGCTCGGATGCGGGTCCTTCGCCAGGAAGGAGCTCGCCTTGACGACGATCCCCGGCGAGCAGAACCCGCACTGCGAGGCCCCTGTGGCTGCGAACGCCGTCGCCAGCGCCTCCCGGTGGCGCGCCTCGAGCCCCTCGAGCGTGACGATGGACTTGCCGGCGAACGTCGACGCCGGTTCCGAGCAGGCGACGCGGGCGCGGCCGTCCACGAGCACGGTGCAGCAGCCGCAGTAGCCCTCCGGCTGGCAGCCGTCTTTCGGCGAGGTGAACCCGAGCTGCTCGCGCAGCACGTCGAGCAGCGTCTCGTCGGGATGGGCCTCGACGGTAACAGCCTTGCCGTTGACGGTGAAGGCGATGCGCTCGATCATGCCGCGGCCCCAAACGTATCGATCATCAATTCGACGTCGTCGCCGAGCGGATACAGCACGGGACAGGTCGCGCCGTGGGCGACGTACTCGGCGACCTTCACCCGGCACTCCTCGGGCGTCCCCGACGCGCTGACCATCTGCACGACGTCGTCCGGGACGTACTGGGACGCACGCACGACCTCCTCATGGGTCGCGGGCCAGTCCACGATCTCGTTGATCTTGTCGATCAGGGCCTGTGAGACCCCCGAGGCCTTCATGATGTGCGGCTGCTGGCCCAGGTACTGCGTGAGCAGGAGACGCGCCGCATCGATCGCGCGGGAGCGGTCGCGATCCACGGAGCAGACCACCAGCTGGGGCCGGTCGATCTCTTCCGGGCGCCGCCCGGCCCGGCGGGCCCCCGCCGCGATCCGCTCCAGCGCATCATCATTGTACTTTGGGGAGACCATGTAGTTCAGCAGGACGCCGTCGGCGATCTCCCCCGCCAGCTCCAACATCTTCGGGCCCGTCGCGCCGACGTAGATCGGAATGCGGCGCGGGCCCGTGTCGCCGTGCACGACGTCGATCCGGACGCCGTCGAGGTGCACAAACTCGCCCTGGTAAGTCACCTCGTCGAGGGTGAACAGGCGCCGGCAGGCTTCGACCGTCTCACGCATGCACTGCAGCGGGCTCGTCCGGTTGACGCCGACCTTCCGGGCCAGCGGGTCCCACCAGGCGCCCAGGCCCAGCATGATGCGTCCCGGGGCGAGGTCATCGAGGGTGACGAAGGTTGCGGCGAGCAGTCCCACGTTCCGGGTCCACGTGTTCACGACCCCCGAGCCGACGCGCAGGCGCTCGGTGTGCGAGGCGTACGCCGCCATCGGAACGGTCGCCTCCCGCACGAGACGCGACTCGGCCTGCCAGACGGCCTCGAAGCCGCGCGACTCCGCGTACCGCGCGTAGCGGATGCCGTCGCGGATGGGATGCTTGTCCTGAAGATAGAGGGCAGCGCGGGGCATCTGAGGGTAGTCTTTTCCGGAGCGCCTCAATCCCCTTTCCGGCGCGATCCGGGCCTGTGGAAGGGGCACGGCGGCAGAAAGCTGAATCAGGCTATCCAACACCCACGGGGATCAGGGGGAGATGCCATGAAGAGAGCCATCAGCGTCGGGCTCGCCGCGTTGCTGATTGCGCTTGCGGTCGGCCCGGGCCTCGCCTCACCGGCCCGGCCGTCGGTCAACTGGAAGTTCACGCTCGACTTCGCCGTCCAGGGCCCGCAGGCGCCGTTCCTGCTCGCCCTCGAGCGCGGGTACTTCGCCGCGGAGGGGATCAACCTGACCATCGACCGGGGCTTCGGCTCCGCGGACGCCGTGACGAAGATCGCGAGCGGCGCCTACGATCTGGGCTACGCCGACATCAACTCGATGGTCGAGTTCAACGTCCGCAATCCCGACAAGGCTCTCATCGGGTTCGTGATGTTCCTCGACGTGCCGCCGTTCTCCATCATCACCCTGCGGCGGGAGGGGATCACCCGCCCCGCCGACCTCCAGGGGAAGAAGCTCGGTGCGCCTGTCGGCGACGCTCCGCGCCGGCTGTTCCCGGTGTTCGCGAAGGCCGTGGGCATCCACCCCGACTCCGTGGAGTGGGTGTCGATGGACGTCCCGCTCCGCGAGCCCTCGCTCATCCGGGGCAGCGTAAACGCGATCACCGGCTTCTACTTCACCGCCTTCCTCAACCTGAAAGCGGCGGGGGTGAACCCCAACGACGTCGTGGCTTTCATCTACAGCGACTACGGCCTGCCGCTGTACGGGAACGCGATCATGGCCCCGTCCGCCCTGCTGGCGCGCAACCCGGAGGCCGCGAAGGGCTTCGCGCGCGCGTTCATCCGGGGATTGAAGGACAGCATCGCGGATCCGGACGCGGCGATCACGGCGATCAAGCGGCGCGACCCGCTGCTGAACGAAGCGGTGGAGAAAGAGCGCCTCCTCCTCGCGCTGCGCAGCAACGTGCTGACCGCGGACGTGGCCCGGAACGGGTTCGGGGGCGTGCGTGCGGAGCGCCTCTCACGCGCGATCGACGCCGTGGCGGACGCGTTCAACCTGCCGAGCAAACCGAAGTGGTGGGAGGTCTTCACGGACAAGTACCTCCCGGCCAAGAAGGACCGGATGCTGCCGGCCCTGCGGTAAGCAGCGCGCCTGCGGCCGGCTGTGCCTGACGCACCGTTCGTCGTGCTGGACCGCGTGCGGGTGGCCTACTCGCACGACGGGCAGGACGTCGTCGCCGTCGAGGACGCCAGCCTCCGGGTGGCGCGGGGCGAGTTCGTCGCCGTGACCGGCCCGAGTGGCTGCGGCAAAACCACGATCCTGAAGCTCCTGGCGGGGCTGCTGCGTCCGCGCGGCGGCCCCGTCGTCGTCGGCGGCCGCCCGGTCGCCGGCCCGCAGAAGAACGTCGGGATGGCCTTCCAGAACGCCACGCTCCTGCCCTGGCGGCGCACGCTCGAAAACGTCCTCCTGCCGCTGGAGATCGTGGAACCGCACAAACGGCAGTTCCGCTCGCGCCGCGCGGCCTATGACGCGCAGGCCCGCGAGCTGCTCGCGTCCGTGGGGATGACCGGGTTCGAGGCCCGGTTCCCGTGGCAGATCTCCGGCGGCCAGCAGCAGCGCGTGAACCTCTGCCGGGCGCTGATCCACGAGCCCGAACTGCTGCTCCTCGACGAGCCGTTCGGGGCGCTGGACGCCTTCACGCGCGAGGAGCTCTGGCAGGTCCTCCAAGACCTCTGGCAGCGGCGGCGGTTCACCGTCATCCTCGTCACCCACGACCTGCGGGAAGCCGTCTTCCTCGCCGATACCGTCTATGTGATGAGCCCGCGCCCGGGCCGGATCGTGCACCGCGCCGTGGTGGACCTCCCGCGGCCGCGCACGCTGGAGGGCACCTTCACGCCGCGCTTCACCGACATCTACCACGAGATCCGCGCTCACATCGGCGCGGTCCGCATGTCATGATATCCGCCCGGCGGCGTATGGCTGAAATCGCCCCCCCGACAATCGTCATCATCTTGGTGTTTGTTCTCTGGGAGGCCGCCGTGCGCGTACTTCGAATTCCGGTTTTCGTTCTGCCCGCGCCGACGGTCATCTGGGGGTCGCTGCTTACCTGGTGGGGGGCGATCTGGTTCAACGCCGAGCAGACGCTCTACACCACGCTCGCGGGATTCGGCCTCGCGATCATCACCGGGATGGGCCTGGGCCTCGCCATCGGCTACTCGACGCTCGTCTACCGCGCGCTCTACCCGGTGCTCGTCGGCTTCAACAGCGTGCCGAAGGCGGCGATCGTCCCGGTGCTCGTGATCTGGTTCGGGATCGGCACCGTGCCGGCGGTCATCACCGCGTTTCTCATCTCGTTCTTTCCAATCGTCGTGAACGTCGCCACCGGTCTGGCCACCCTGGAGCCCGAGCTGCGGGACGTGCTGCGGTCGCTGGGCGCAAGCAAGGGCGAGATCTTCCTCAAGATCGGCATCCCGCGCTCGCTGCCGTACTTCTTCGCCTCGCTGAAGGTGGCAGCCACGCTTGCCTTCGTCGGCGCCGTGATCTCCGAGACGGTGGCGGCGAACCGGGGGATCGGCTACATGATGCTGGTGGCGAGTTCGCGGTTCGAGGTCCCGCTGGTCTTCGCCGGGCTCATCGTTGTCGCCGTGATGGGCGTGGTGCTCTTCGCGGCATTCGCCGTGATCGAGCGCCGCCTCACCGGCTGGGCGTATCGGGGGCAGTCGCTGTCAGGCTAAGCCGACGCGCCCAGCGCCTTAGTGGCCTTCTCGTAGTCCGCGGGCGCCACCCACACGATCATGCCGTAGCGGCCCGATCCTGCCCCCAGCGCTGTGACTGCAGTGACGTTGATGCTCGCATCGGCAAGCGTCTTCGCGTGTGCTGCGGCCGCACCCACGCGGTCGTCGCCCGTGATCAGGAACGCCCGCCTCGGCCCGGTCAGCGCCAGGCGCGCTGCCTCCGCTGCCTTTTTGAACTTCCCGGCGTCTTCCGGGACGAGATTGAGCTGCGCCTTTCCTCCGCTGGTGGGGAACGCCTGACATGCTAGCAGGAGGACGCCGGCGTCCTTAAGCGCCGACAGCACCTTCAACCCCTCGCCGGGCTTATCCGGCACGGTTACGTAGTAATACTCCACTCGCCGAACCTTGTCCGCCACCACGTTCACCTCCCCGTGGATTCCTGCACCACTATGATACTCCGACCATCTCTCCCAGTACGAGCGGCAGCAGCGCGTAGAATCGGGCTGAGGCGGTGACCTCAGCGAGCGGGACCTGGTCGAGCGTCGTGTGCGCGTAGCGCTCATCCCCGGGTCCGAAGCCGATCGACGGGATCCCGGCTTTCCCCATCCAGTACGTGCCGTTCGTGGAGAACGCCCACCGTCCCAGGTCGGTCGGCCGTCCGTAGGTGAGACGAGCCGTCTCCTGCCCGGCCCGCACGAGTACGTGGTCCTCTGACAACGCCCAGGCCGGGTATACCTTGTTCACCGGGAACACGAAGCCCGTGTAGCTCGGCGCTTCGTACATAGGGATCACGATCTCGGCGTCCCCGCCGCCCGGCAGGGCGCGCAACTCCGCGATCACCTGCTCCTTGGTCTCGCCCACCGTCACGCGCCGATCGAGGTACAGGGAGCAGACGTCGGGCACCGCATTCAGCGAGGGCGCGCGGCTCTCGATCTGCGTGACCGCGATCGTCCCGGGACCCAAGAAAGCGTCCCCCTTGAAAGTCCTATTGAGCTCGGCCACCCGTTGCGCGAACGCCGCCGCCTTGTAGACCGCGTTCTCGCCGCGATCCGGGGCGCTGGCGTGCGCCGTCTTCCCGCGGAACGTGACGCTCACTTCCACCCGGCCCCGGTGCCCACGGTACACTTGCATCCGCGTGGGCTCGCCGATCACGACGAACTCCGGGCGGAGCCGCTCGTGCTCGACGAGGGCATGGCCGGCGATGCCGTCGCACCACTCCTCCATGTTGCCGAAGTAGTAGCAGGTCCACCCGTCCAGCAACCCGAGGTGCTTGAGCGCGTGCAGCGCGTAGATCATCGGCGGGGTGCTGCCCTTCTCGTCGCCCGCGCCGAGGGCGTAGAGGATCCCATGCTCGACCTTTCCCTCGAACGGATCCCACTGCCAGGCGGCGCGATCGCTCACGCCGACCGTATCGAGGTGGCTATCGTACAGCAGGGTGCGGGGGCCCGTGCCGATCCGGCCGAGGATGTTGCCCATCGCGTCGAACCGCACCTCGTCGAAGCCGAGCGAGCGCATCCGGTCGCCGACCGCGCCGCCCACGTCCGCCAGCCGGCTGTCGTAGCTTGGGATGGCGACGATCTCACGCAGGAACCGGATGACGTCCGCCTCACGGCTCCCGAGATAGTCGCTGACGCGGCGGATCACGTCGCTGGATGGGGGCATAGTCGCTGTGTTCGCTCCAGCCGAGGAGATACCTCGCAGCGGCTCGAAGTGCGCATGGGTGTCGTCGGATTGGGGGAACGCGACCGACCTCGTCTGTACCTCCTGCGGGCGCAGGTACGCTCCGGGGGACGCGGTGTACACGTGCCCCTCATGCGGGCTGGACGGCATCCTCGATATCCAGTATGACTACGACGCTGTGCGGCAGCTGCTCACGCGAGAGCACTTGGCTGCCGATCCTGATCCGAGCCATTGGCGGTATCTACCGCTGCTCCCCGTTGCCCGCGAGGCGGCACGCCCTCTACTTCCCGTAGGATGGACGCCGGTCCACGAGGTGGCGCCGCTCGCGCGCTACTTCGGGTTGCGGACCGTCTACGTGAAGGATGAAGGCCGCAACCCCACGGGATCGCTGAAGGATCGCGCGAGCTCGGTGGGCGCGGTGCGGGCCGCGCGGGCGGGCAGGCGGGAAATCACCTGCGCCTCAACCGGTAACGCGGCATCGTCGCTCGCCGGGCAATCGGCCCAGCTGGGCCTGCACCCGTATATCTTCCTGCCTGCGCAAGCATCGCAGTCGAAGCTTGCGCAGATGTTGATCTACGGTGCGACGGTCTTCAAGGTCCGGGGCACCTATGAGGACGCGTTCAGAATCTCCATGGAAGCTGCAGCGCGCTGGGAGTGGTACAACCGGAACAGCGCCGTGAACCCCGTATTAGTAGAAGGGAAAAAGACCGCCGGGCTGGAGATCGCCGAGCAGCTGAGGTGGGAACCGCCCGACGCGGTCATCGTGCCCGTCGGCGACGGCTGCACCCTGGCCGGCATCTACAAGGGCCTGCGCGAGATGCAGCGCATCGGGTTGACCTCCCGCACGCCCCGCGTCATCGGGGTGCAGGCCGCCGGCGCCTCGCCGATCGAGCAGGCGTTCCGTTCCGGCCAGAGCCTCCACCCGGGTCCGGCGCAGACCATCGCGGACGGCATCGCCGTCGGGACGCCGCGCAACTGGCGCAAGGCGCTCCGCGCGGTCCGCGATTCGGGCGGCACTTACGTCGCGGTCAGCGATGAGGAGATCCTGGATGCGATGCGGTTGCTGGCCCAGGCAACCGGTATTTGGGGCGAGCCCGCCGCGGTCGCGGGCGTGGCGGCGCTCCCGTACCTGATCGCAGGCGGCGCGATCACCCGGAGCGAACGCATCCTCCTGGTAATCACGGGCACCGGCCTCAAGGACATCCCGAGTACTCTGCGCGCCTCCGGCAGCGTGGTCGAGATCGATGCCTCCCTCGACGCGGTTGTGGACACGCTCTTAGGGCGTGACGCTTGAAGCCATCGCCCGCGGCAGAGAGGACGACGCGTTGAAGAACACCCCGCCGAACATCCCCGGCCCGAGCTACGCCGAGATGCGCGACCCACGTCTGCTGCCGGAGGCCTTCCGCGGCCGCG
>DASSGA010000172.1:0-7955 GCA_035693805.1 bacterium
CAAGGCCGGCACGCCGGTGAGTGCGGAGGCGCGCCTCGAGGTCCGCTCGAGCCGTCCACCGTTCGTGAGCCGCGGGGGGATCAAGCTCGCCCACGCGCTGACGGTGTTTGGCGTGGATCCCGCCGGCCTCCGCGCCGCCGACGTCGGGGCGTCCACCGGCGGCTTCACCCATTGCCTGTTGCTACGCGGGGCGGCGCGTGTCTATGCGGTCGATGTTGGGACCGGCCAGCTGGACTGGTCGCTGCGCTCCGATCCCCGGGTGGCCTCGCTCGAGCAGCAGGACGTACGCGATCTCGACCCTGCCGCCCTCGACGGGCCGGTCGATGTGGTGACGGTCGACGTGTCGTTCATCTCGCTCGGGAAGGTGCTGCCGGCCGTCCGCGGCCTCGTGCGGCCGGGCGGGACGGTCGTGGCCCTGGTCAAGCCGCAATTCGAAGCCGGCCCGAAGGCCGCCAAGCGCGGGGTCGTGCGCGATCCGGCGGTGCACCGGGAAGTGCTGGCGCGCGTAGCGCGCCATGCGGAGGATGCAGACTTCAGCCTGCTGGGCGTTACCTATTCCCCGATCGCCGGTCCCGACGGGAACATCGAGTACTTCCTCTACCTCGGGACGGAACCGACGCCCGTGCCGCCGCTCGACTTCGAGGCCGTGGTGAACGCGGCCCATGCCGCTGTTCCCCGCAAGGGAGTCCCGCGATGACGTCGGTCGGGGTGATAGTGAACACGACGCGGCTGCGCGAGCACCCGGAGATGGTCGCGCCGGCCCGCGAGGCGATCGACGTGCTCGCCCGCCAGACGAAGACGGTGTGGGTGAACGAGGAGGCGGCGCGGCTCCTGGACCGCGCCCGGCTGGGGAAGAGCGAAGACGACCTCGCCCATCGGGCCGACCTCTTCGTCGTCTTCGGGGGCGACGGGACGATCCTGCGCGCCGCGCGCCTCGCCGCGCCGCGCGGCATCCCCATCGTCGGGGTGAATATGGGGGGGTTCGGCTTCCTCGCCGAGTTGAGCACCCAGGAGTTCCCCGAGGCCCTGCCGCACCTCCTAACCGGGCGCTACGAGATCGACGAGCGGATGATGCTGGAGGCGGAGGTCGAAGCCGGCGCCGGTGGCGCGCAGACGCTGCTCGCCCTGAACGACATGGTCGTGACGAAGAGCGGAGTGGCGCGGGTGCTGCGCCTGCGGGTGTCCGTGAACGGTCAACACCTCGCCAGCTACCCCGCCGACGGCGTCATCGTCGCCTCGCCCACGGGGTCTACGGCCTATTCCCTGTCGGCCGGGGGGCCGATCCTCGATCCGAGGGTCGCGGCGATCGTGATCACGCCCATCTGTCCCCATACGTTCAACTCACGAGCGGTCGTCGTTGATGGGCGCGATGAGGTCATGGTCGAGGTGACGGCGCCCGAACCCGAGGCGACGCTCACCGTGGACGGCCGCGTGGGGATCACCCTGTCCGCGGTGCGGCGCGTCGTCGTCCGGGCCGCCGACCAGCGGACACGGTTCGTCCGGCTCGGCGGCAGCGGCTTCTACGGCATCCTGCGGACCAAACTCGCCTGGGGCGAACGGGCCTCGCTGGAGGGAGAGCGGTGACCAGGTACATCTTCGTGACCGGCGGTGTCGCGTCGGCGCTGGGCAAGGGCATCACCTCGGCCTCGCTGGGGCGGCTGCTGGTGGCGCGGGGGCTGCGCGTGACGATGCTGAAGTTCGACCCGTACGTCAACGTGGACGCCGGCACGATGAACCCCCACCAGCACGGCGAGGTCTTCGTCACCGACGACGGCGCCGAGACCGACATGGACCTCGGGCACTACGAGCGGTTCATCGACGCCAGTCTGAGCCGCGATAACAACACGACGACCGGGCGGATCTACGGCACGGTGATCGCCCGCGAGCGCCGGGGCGAGTATCTGGGCGACACAGTGCAGGTCATCCCCCATGTCACGAACGAGATCAAGGAAGAGATTCGCAAGGTCGGACAGCAGGCGCAGGCCGACGTCGTGATCGTCGAGGTCGGCGGGACCGTCGGTGATATCGAGGGGCTGCCGTTCCTCGAGGCGATCCGGCAGTTCCGCCACGACGTGGGCGCGGAAAACGTGATGTACATCCACGTCTCCCTCGTACCATTCCTCGAGGCGGCCGGCGAGCTCAAGACCAAGCCCACCCAGCACAGCGTGCGCGAGCTGCGCAGCATCGGGATCCAGCCCGACGTCATCGTCTGCCGTACGGAGCGGCCGCTGTCGCGCGGTGTCAAGGAGAAGATCGCGCTGTTCTGTGACGTGACCCCCGAGGCGGTGATCCAGGCGCTCGATGCAGAGAGCATCTACGAGGTGCCGCTCATCCTCGAGGACGAGGGCCTCGGCGCGATCGCCTCGGCCCGACTCCACCTGGACGGCCCGCCGCCCGACCTCGCCGAGTGGCGGGAGATGGTGGACCGCATCAAGCGGCCCAGCGCGCGCGTGCGCATCGCCCTGGTCGGGAAGTACATGGGCGTCGAAGACAGCTACGTGAGCATCGTGGAGGCTCTGCGCCACGGCGGGATCACCCACCGCTGCGAGGTCCAGATCACCAAAGTGGATTCGGAAGGGTTGGAGCGGTGGCCGGACGAGGAGGTCAACTCTCGGCTGCGCGAGTTCGACGGCATCCTCGTGTGTCCCGGCTTCGGGGCGCGCGGCGTGGAAGGCAAGGTCAAGGCTATCCGCTGCGCGCGTGAGGGCCAGGTGCCGTTCCTGGGGATCTGCTACGGGATGCAGTGGGCCGTCGTGGAGTTCGCGCGCCACGTCTGCGGTCTGGACGGCGCGAACACGACGGAGGTGGATCCGAAGACCCCGCATCCGGTGATCGACCTGCTCCCGGAGCAGAAGGATGTCACGGAGAAGGGGGGCACGATGCGGCTCGGCCTGTATCCCTGCCGCCTGGTTCCGGGCACCCTGGCCGCGGGGGCGTACGCGGTCCCCGAGGTCGCCGAGCGGCACCGGCACCGCTACGAGGTGAACAACGCCTACCTGGAGACGCTGACGCGGGCGGGCCTGCGGGTTACCGGGATCTATCCGGCGAAGAATCTCGTGGAGATCATCGAGCTGTCGGGTCATCCGTGGTTCGTGGGCACGCAGTTCCACGCCGAGTATCGGTCGCGCCCCACCCGGCCGCATCCCCTGTACCGCGAGTTCATCGGGGCGGCCCTGGCCCGGGCCAGGGTCGGGGTGTCCGCCCGGGGCGCCACGCAATAGGGAGCACCGAGAGAGGACGGCCAGCATGGCACTGATGACGTACGTCAACGGGACGTTCGTGCCGAAAGAGGAGGCCAAGGTCTCCGTCTACGATCACGGCTACCTCTATGGCGACGGCATCTTTGAGGGGATCCGGGCCTACGATGGCCGGATCTTCCGCCTGGAGCAGCACCTGGATCGGTTGTTCGAGTCCGCCCGCTACCTCATGCTGGAGATTCCACTGTCGCGCGACGAGCTGCGCGCGGCGATCCTGGAGACGGTCCGGCGCTGTGGGCTGCGCGACGCGTACATCCGCCCGGTCATCTCGCGCGGGGTGGGGGACCTCGGATTGGACCCCCGCAAGTGCCGGCGCGCCACGGTCGTGATCATCGTCGACACGATCCAGCTGTACCCGAAGGAGGCGTACGAGCGGGGGCTACGCGCGATCACGGCGACCACGCGCAAGGTGCGCCCCGACGCGTTGTCCCCGCAGGCGAAGACGCTGAACTACCTCAACAACATCATGGCCCGGCTGGAGGCGAACCAGGCCGGCGTCGAAGAAGCCATCATGCTCACCGCCGACGGCTACGTCTGCGAGTGCAGTGCCGACAACCTGTTCATCGTGCGCGCCGGCGCGGTCTGGACGCCGCCGGCGTATCTCGGCATCCTGAAGGGTATCACCCGCGGGGCGATCATCGAGCTCGCGGCGACGATCGGCGTGCCCCTGGCCGAGCAGGTCTTTACCCTGCACGACGTCTACACCGCCGACGAATGCTTCCTGAGCGGCACCGGCGCCGAGCTCGGCCCTGTGGTGGAGGTGGACGCCCGGCCGATCGGCACCGGCCGTCCCGGTCCGCTGTCGGCCCGCTTCCTGCGCGCCTTCCGTGAGCTGGCGCGGACCGACGGCACGCTCGTCTACCCGGAGCACGTGGTCGAAGGGCGGGCGTAGCACGTGGCGCAGCGCGTGGTGCGCAGCCGGCGCGTCTACGACGGATCGGTGGTGTCCCTGCGCATCGATGAGGTGGAGCTCGCCGGCGGAGGGCGCGCCGCACGGGAGATCGTCGAGCACCGCGGCGCCGTCGCGGCGGTGCCGCTGCTGGCGGACGGCGACGTCCTCCTCGTTCGTCAGTACCGGGGAGCCGCGGGCGAGCGGCTGCTGGAGATCCCCGCCGGCACGCTCGAGCCCGGGGAGGATCCCTCCGCCGCGCTGCAACGCGAGCTCGCGGAGGAGATCGGGATGCGGGCGGGATCCGTCGAGCACCTCAGCTCGTTCCTGCCCTCGCCGGGGTTCCTCACGGAACTCGTCCATGTCTACCTCGCGCGGGACCTCACCCCGCACCGGCTCGAGGCCGAGGAGGACGCCCTCGAGGTGGTCCGGATGCCGCTCGGCGAGGCCCGGGCGATGGTGGCCCGGGGCGAGATCCGCGACGCGAAATCGATCATCGGCTTGATGCTCGTCGCGAAGGCCGAAGGTCTGCGGCGACCTTCAGTGCCATGAACGACGACCTCTCTTCCGAGTTCACCCTCCAGGTCGACGCCTACCTTTCCTGCGCGCTGGCGGAGCAAGGCCTGGCCCCGCGCACGATCGAGGCCTACAAGCGCGACCTCGACGATTTCGGCCGCTTCCTGCGCGCCCGCGGTACCACCCGGCCCGAGGACGTGACGCGCGCCGCCGTGACGCTGTACCTCGTGTCCCTGCGACGCCGCGGCCGCTCGCCGGCCACGGTGAAGCGCCGGACGGCGGCGATCCGCTCGTTCTACCACTACCTCCTGCGTGAGCAGGTGATGGAGCAGGATCCGACCCTCGATCTGGGGACGCCGAAGCTGCCGAGACGCCTCCCGAACGTGCTCACGGTCGACGAGGTGGACCGCCTCCTGGCCGCGCCCGACCCCTCTTCACCGGAAGGGCTGCGCGACCGCGCGATGCTCGAGCTGATGTACGGCAGCGGCCTGCGCGTCGGCGAACTGGTCGGACTGAACCTGGGGGACGTCGATCCGGCGGCGGAGCTCGTGCGCTGCCTGGGGAAGGGGAACAAGGAGCGCGTCGTGCCCGTGGGAAGCCGAGCCGTGGCGGCGCTGCTCGCGTACCAGCGCCGGGGACGGCCGGCGCTTGCGCGACGGCGAGCGCTGCAGGCGCTGTTTATCAGCCGCCGCGGCCGTCTCACCCGGCAGGCCTGCTGGAAGCTCACCCGGGCCCACGCCAGGCGCGCCGGCATCTCCCGGGCGCTCACCCCGCACGTGCTGCGGCACTCCTTCGCCACCCACCTCCTCGAAGGCGGCGCCGACCTGCGGGCGGTGCAGGAGATGCTGGGACACGCCAGCATCAGCACCACCCAGATCTACACGCACGTCGCGCGGGACCGGCTGCGGGCGGTGTACGCTCAGGCCCATCCGCGCGAGGGGATGCGCATCCCATCCCGCCGCCGGAGTGCCCCTCCCCGGTAGGCGACCGGGCGGGGAGGTCGAACTCACACACCGTGCCATCACAGACGGTGCTCCCGTTTTCCCGCGCGGTGATCCTCGTGCTGGACAGCGCCGGGGTGGGCGAGCTGCCCGATGCCGGGCGGTACGGTGATGCGGGCAGCAGCACGCTCCCTCATGTCGCCGAGGCCGTCGGTGGCATCCGCGTGCCGCACCTGGCTGGGCTCGGCCTCGGCAACGTCGTGCCGGTGCAGGGCGTGGAGCGGGTAGGCCAGGCGGCGGGGGCTTACGGGAAGATGCGGGAGCGCTCGCCCGGCAAGGACACCACCACCGGGCACTGGGAGTTGATGGGGGTCATCCTCGACCGGCCGTTCCCTACCTACCCGCGCGGGTTCCCCCACGAAATCATCGAAGCGTTCGAGCGAAGTATCGGAACGAAAACCCTCGGCAACGTCGTTGCCTCGGGAACCGAGATTATCGAACGGCTCGGCGCGGAGCACGAGCGGACCGGTTTTCCCATCGTGTACACGTCGGCGGACAGCGTGTTCCAGATCGCCGCGCACGAGGCGGTCATCCCGATCGACCGTCTCTACGAGATCTGCCTGACGGCGCGGCGTCTCCTCACGGGGGAGCACGCGCTCAGCCGCGTCATCGCCCGGCCGTTCACCGGCCGTCCCGGCAGCTACTCCCGCACGGACCGGCGCAAGGACTTTTCGTTGCCGCCGGTCGGGCGGACGGTCCTGGATGCCGCGGTGGAGGCGCACCGGGACGTGGTCGGTATCGGGAAGATCCCCGACATCTTCGCCGGCCGCGGCATCACCCGCGGGATCCACACGCACGACGACATGGACGGGATGACGCAGACGGCGCGGGCGATGGACGAGGTGGAGCGGGGCATCATCTTCACGAACCTCGTGGACCTCGACTCGAAGTACGGCCACCGCAACGACCCGCAGGGCTATGCCCGTGACCTCCAGGCGATCGATGGACGCCTCCCCGAGATCCTGGGCGGGCTGCGCCGGGGGGACCTGCTCGTCGTCACCGCCGACCACGGCAATGATCCGACGACACCCAGCACCGACCATTCGCGCGAGCACGTGCCCGTGATGATCGCCGGGCCCCGGGTCCGCGGCGGCGTGGACCTCGGCGTCCGCGACACGTTCGCCGACGTCGGCGCCACGGTGGCGGAGGCGCTTGGGATCATCTGGAGCGGCCCGGGTAACAGCGTCCTGGGCATCATCACTCAGACCGAGGTGGTGTAGGCGTGAGCCTGCGCGAACAGCTGGACCGCGCCACCGCATTCGTGCGGGGGCGCACGAAGATCGCTCCGGAGATGGCGATCATCCTGGGCTCAGGCCTCGGGGCGCTGGCGGAGCAGATCGACGCGGACGTGGGGATCCCGTACGCGGAGATCCCCGGCTTCCCACGGGTCACGGTGGAAGGTCACGCCGGCCGGCTCATCCTCGGGCGGTTGGAGGGCAAGCCCGTCGTGGCGATGCAGGGCCGCGTGCACTTCTACGAGGGGTACACGCTGGCCGAGGTGGCGTTCCCGGTGCGCGTGATGCGAGCCCTGGGCGCGGGGCTGCTGCTGGTCAGCAACGCCGCCGGCGGCATCAACCGCCAGTGGCACCGCGGGGATCTCATGATCATCGCCGACCACATCAACTTCATGTGGAGCAATCCCCTGTACGGCCCCAACGATCCCACGGTCGGGCCGCGCTTCCCGGACATGTCGCAGCCCTACGATCCGGCGCTCATCGCGCTCGCCGAGCGCGCGGCCGCCGCCGAAGGGATCCCCATCCGCAAGGGCGTGTACATCGCCGTGCAGGGGCCCAGTTACGAGACGCCGGCCGAACTGCGGATGATGGGCCGCTGGGGCGCGGACGCGGTGGGGATGTCGACCGCGCCCGAGGTCATCGCAGCGCGCCACATGGGGATGCGCGTGCTCGGCATCACGGCCGTCACCGACATGGCCACGGGGGAACACGTGCTGCCGGTGACCCACGAGGAGGTCCTCGCCACGGCGAAGGAGATCGAGCCGAAGTTCATCCGGCTCGTCCGGCGCATCGTCAAGGAGATGCCCGTCTAGCGTGCGCGCCTACGACCTCATCCAGAAGAAGCGGGACGGGGAGGCCCTGACGGCCGAGGAGTTCGACTGGCTGTTCGGCACTTATGTGCGAGGAGAGATTCCCGACTACCAGATGAGCGCCTTCCTGATGGCGGTGTTCTTCCGCGGCATGACCCCCGAGGAGACCGCGGAGTGCACCATGGCGATGGTCCGCTCGGGCGCACAACTGGACCTGAGCGCGATCCGCGGCGTGAAGGTGGACAAGC
>DASSGA010000173.1:0-2198 GCA_035693805.1 bacterium
GTGCGGGTAGTGGCACTGCCAGCAGAGGTTGGGCTGGCCGTGCGACTCGAGCTCAATCTGCGGGACCGGCCCCTCCGGGGGCATCCCTGCGTGGCACGTGCCGCAGAAGCCGCGGTCGGCCGGCTTGGTGGGCCGGTGGGCCCGCGGGTTGTCGCGGTGCGCCCGGGGAGCATCGTGACAGGTGGTGCACACGAGGTTGGCGTGCGGGGACACCGCCTTCTGCCGCGCGATCCCGCCGTGGCAGGCGCTGCACTCCCTGGGCGTCTCGGGCGGCACCGGCGCGTGGGGCGTGTGGCACCCGATGCACGGCAGGCGCGGGTTATGGAGCAGCGAGTCCACCTGGGGGAAGCCGGTGGGTCGCGAGGGGTTGAAGCCGTGGCACACCAGGCAGAGCTCCCGCCGGCGGTTGACCTCCGGCTTCCGCGACATCGGATCGCCCACGTGGTCGGCGGCCGGCCCGTGGCACACCTCGCACGACACGCCGCGGTGGTTGCCGGTCACGCGCTGCGCCTCCACGTCGGTGTGGCAGGCGCCGCAGACCTGGCGGCCGGCGTACTTCACCGGCCGGGCGGCGATCGAGTCCGCCGCGGCCGCGCGGTAGTGGCCTACCTGACCGAATGTGTCGGGAATGAGCAGGCCGCGGGCCAGCAGCAGCGCGGCGCCCGCGACGGCAAAGACGGCAAGCAAGCGTGGGACCTGCTGCGGCACGCACCCTCCCGCGAGTGTCGGACGCTCGTTCGCCAGTATGGGGGCCGGGGCGGCTGCGGACCCTGAAAGCGGGGTGAAGGGGCCTTGAGCTTCTTCATTCGCCCGGGCGGCCTTCACGCCCCCGGCACCTGCGTCCTCCTGTGACGCGCGTGACAATCCGACCTCCGCGGGGTCTCGCGCCCGCCGGCGGGCCGGCCGGCCGGTGAACCGCGTCACGGATGTCGCGCCGGCGGCGCGCGAGATTGTCGGGAGACCTCGGTCCGGTCCTCGTTCCCCCTGGCCCTGAAAGGCGGACCCGTATGCGGCTCACTTTCCTCGCGTCCCTCCTGGCGCTGAGCGCGGCGCTGACTCCCGCATCCGCCCAGGAGCGCTATGCGGATTTCGTGCACCGGGTCAGCAAGGACGAGTTCGACGACTCGGACCGGAGCTTCATCTTCACGCCTCCCCTCGACGCCGATGCGGCCCGCCCCGACGCGAGCCTGATGTGGCGATGCCTGGAGGACGGCCTCAACGTCATCTACTACTTCGGGAAGTACCTCGCGGGCGACAGCGACGAGGAAGTCCGGGTGCGGTACCGGATCGACGAGCTGCCCGCCACCGGGTTCGCGTACTGGGGGATGATGTCGAGCAACAAGGGCGCCTGGATGCCGATGCACCAGATCGCCGACTTCACGGCGCTCGCACAACGGTCCGCCCGGATCGTGGTGGAAGTCGAGGACCCCGTCGACAACGAGCGCGTCCGGGACACGTTCAGCCTGAAGGGGCTGTCGGCGGCGCTGCAGACGCTGAGCTGCCGGTAGTACGGCGGGAGGGCGCGAGGGCGTGAGACGGACGCTCACGCTCTCACGCCCCTCACGCTCTCCCGCTCTCCCGCCGCTTCTATCCGATCGGCCGATCCAGGCTCCGGTACTGCACCGCTTCGCTCACGTGAGCGGCCTGGATCTCCGCCGCGCCAGCCAGATCCGCGATGGTGCGGGCGATCTTGAGGATCCGGTGATAGGCCCGGGCCGACAGCCGGAGCCGGGTGATGGCGCTCCGGAGCAGGCCGTCGGCGGTATCGCTCACCCGGCAGAAGACGCGCAGGTCGCTGGGCGCCATGTGGGCATTGGCGTAGATGCCGGGCCGGCGGGCGAAGCGTTCGAGCTGGATGGCGCGGGCCCGGTTCACCCGGGCGCGGATCACCGCGCTGGACTCGCCCGACCGGTCGGTCGAGAGTTCCTTGTAGGGGACCGCGGGCACCTCGATGTGGATGTCGATCCGATCGAGCAGCGGTCCCGAGAGCCGCGCGAGATAGCGCTCCACGCCTGACGTCCCGCAGGTGCAGGTCCGGCCGGGATCGCCCCAGTAGCCGCAGGGGCAGGGATTCATGGCGGCGGCCAGCATGAACCGGGCGGGATAGGACAGGGACTGCGCCGCCCGCGAGATGGTGACCGCGCCGTCTTCCAGGGGCTGGCGCAGCACCTCCAGCACGTTCTTCCGGAACTCGGGCA
>DASSGA010000174.1:0-8799 GCA_035693805.1 bacterium
CCGCCGGTCGCTCCAGGCGCAGCTGCGCGTCAGCTTCGCTCTCGGGCTCGAGCCGCTTGCGGTCGATCACCGCCACCCGCGCGATGACCTCGTCGGCGCCCAGATATACCCTCACCCGGGCGAGGTGAGCCAGCGCCGGTGCACCAGGCAGCAGGCGGAGCCGGACATCCAGCCGCGTCGTGGGCGTAAAGACGCCGGGCGTGGCCAGGACGTGGCCGCGCTCGACGTCATCTTTATCGACCCCGGCGAGGTTCACGGCGACCCTGGAACCCGCCATGCCCGCCTCGACCGCGTGCCCGTGGGACTGCACACCCCGCACGCGGACCTCGCGCCCCTGTGGCAGCAGCTCGAGGATGTCGCCGGGGGCCACACGTCCGCTCCACAACGTCCCTGTGACCACGGTGCCGAAGCCCGCCATGGTGAAGGACCGGTCCACCGGGAGCCGTGCGGGCGCATCGGTGGCGCGCACGGCCATGCGCCCGAGGGCATGATCCATCGCTTCCACCAGGGCAGGAAGCCCCTGCCCCGTTCTCGCCGAGACCTCGATGATCGGCGCACGCTCGAGGAACGTCCCGTGGGTCAGGCTCGCGAGCTCATCCTTTACCAGCTCGACCCAGGCACGATCGGCCGTGAGGTCGATCTTGTTCAGGACGACGATGCCTTCGTGGACCGGGAGGAAGCGCAGGATGTCGAGGTGCTCGCGGGTCTGCGGCATGACACCTTCGTCCGCCGCGACGACCAGGAGGACGAGATCGATGCCGGTGGCGCCGGCCAGCATGTTCTTGATGAGGCGTTCGTGGCCGGGCACGTCCACGATGCCGACCCGGCGGCCGCTGGGCAGGTCGAAGTGGGCGAAGCCGAGGTCGATCGTCATCCTCCGGCGCTTCTCCTCCTCGAGCCGGTCCGGGTCGGTCCCGGTGAGCGCCTTGACCAGCGCGCTCTTGCCGTGATCGATGTGTCCGGCGGTGCCGATTACGAAATGGCGCACAGGGCGTCGACGATGACCCGCTCGTCACCCGGCAGCAGCGTGCGGACGTCCAGCAGCAGCTGATCGCGGGCGACCCGGGCGAAGACAGGCGGTCGGTGCCGGCGCAGCGCGAGCTCGAGCGCTTCCCGTCCACCCCCCGCGGTTATGGCAACGGCGCGCGACGAGAGATGCGCTTCCGGCAGCGAGCCCCCACCGACCTCGGCCGTCGTCTCCTCGACCCCGACCTCATACGCGGCGGGCAGACACGCGCGCAGCGCCTGATGCAGTCGCTCGGCCGCGCCCCGGAGTTCCTCAGCGGTTCGGCCGAGCATCCACAGGACCGGGATCTCCTTCCAGGCGATCTGCGGGTCGAGGTAGAGCTGCAGCGTGGCGCCGAGCGCGGCCAGGTCGAGCTTGTCCATCCGCAGCGCCCGCGCGAGCGGATCGGCGCGCACCATCTCGACGATCTTCGCGCGTCCGACCAGCACGCCGGCCTGGGGCCCGCCGAGCAGCTTGTCCCCGCTGAAGGTCACGAGGTCGCAGCCCATCGCGACAGCCTCGGTTACGGTGGGCTCATGCGGCAGCCCGCGCTCGCGCAAATCCACCAGACACCCGCTGCCGAGGTCGTACATCACCGGGATCCCTCGGCGCCGGCCGATTTCGACCAACTCAGGGGGCGAAGCCTCGTGCACGAAGCCGCTCACCACGAAGTTGCTGCGGTGGACTTTCAGGAGCAGCGCCGTCTGCGGGCTGATCGCACGCTCGTAGTCACGCGCGTAGGTGCGGTTGGTCGTGCCCACCTCGACGAGGCGCGCACCGCTCTGCGCCATAACCTCGGGGAGGCGGAACGACCCACCGATCTCCACGAGCTCGCCCCGCGAGACGATGACCTCCTTGCCCCGGGCGAGGGCGGACAGGGCGAGGAGGACCGCGGCAGCGTTGTTGTTCAGGGTCGTCGCCGCTTCCGCCTGAGTGAGCGTTGTGAGGAGGGGCTCGAGATGCTGATCACGCGCGCCGCGGCGGCCCGTGTCGCGGTCGATCTCCAGGGTGGCGTACCCGGCGGCAGCCTCCGCCACCGCCTCGAGCGCCGCGGAGGCAAGCGGCGCCCGCCCAAGGTTGGTATGCAAGATGATGCCGGTGGCGTTGACCGCTCGGGTCAGGGTGAGCGTCGCTCGAGCGCGCGCCATCTGCAGCGCTTCGGTCACGAGCTGCGCCGGTTCCAGGGGGCCCTCTCCTCGCAGCAACCTTGCCCGCGCCGCGTCGATCACGGCGCGGGCGACATCCGTCAGGACCGGGCGCGGCAACCCCGTGCCCGCGCCGTCCAGCTGTTGGGCGAGGCGCTCGACCGAGGGCAGATTCCGCAGGTCGGCGGCGCCCACGGGAGCTCCTACCGGATCAGGATGCCGAGCACGATCCCCACGGCGACGGTGACCCCGGCGACGATGAGGAGCTTGCGGAGGTCCTGACGCACACGGCGCATCAGCTCCTCTTCGGGGATGGCTCCGAGCACCGCGGCCATGCCGGTGCGCAGCCTCGTCCCGCAGTTCCGGCACACGATCTTGCCGGGCGGGTTCTCCGTGCCACATTGCGGACAGCGCATCGCTTTCCTCCGACTGCTGGATCTGCTACTGCAGGATCTGCCGCGGGCGCTTCTGCGCCGCGCGTTCCTTCAACCGCTCGACGACCTCGGGCGGGACATACTGGCTGCCGATGCCCACGCCCGTGGCCAGATCGCCGCCGTGGAAATCGGATCCGCCGGTGACCAGGAGGTGGTGCCGGGCGGCGAGCTCCAGGAAGTGCGTGACCATCGCCGGGGTGTGGTCCGGATAGTAGGCCTCGAGCCCCTCCATGCCGGCATCGACCAGAGACGGGATCAGTCCATCCAGCGTCCCCCACCCCGGATGCGCCAGCACAGGAATCCCCCCGGCCCGGAGGATCACCTGCACGGCTTCTTCGGGGGTAATCTTCATGCGCTCGACGTATGCGGGCCCGCTGCGGCCGATGTACCGCGCGAAGGCCTCTTCTGTCGTCTTCACCGCCCCGGCCTCGATCAGCGCCCGGGCGACGTGCGGCCGGCCGACCGCGCCGCCAGCGATCTCGCGGACGCGCTCGAACCGGACGGGGATGCCGAGGGCGTTCAGCTTCTCCACCATCTTCGCCGCGCGGTTCAGCCGTCCGTCGCGAAGGCGCCGCAGAAAGTCCTGGAACCAGCGCTGGCGGTGGTCGATGAAGTAACCCAGGACGTGGACCTCGAGGGCTTCCACGTCCGTGTTGATCTCCACCGCCGGGATCACCTCCACCCCGAGGCGCGCGCCCGCGGCACCGGCCGCGTCCAGCGCGTCCGTGGTGTCGTGATCGGCGACGCCCAGGATGCCCACGCCGGCATCCTTCGCCAGCGCGACAAGCCGGTCCGGCGGCAGGAGGCCGTCAGAGGCGGTGGTGTGGGTGTGGAGGTCAATCCGCATCGTCATCCGTCTCGCAAATCCGCTCGATGGAGCGGGCCCGGCCGGTGTCCTCGTCGATCTCGACGGCGACGGCGCTCAGTTGGGCCGGGCCGGAGGCGACCTCGAAGCGGATGGGCAGCGAGGTGAGGAACCGCTCGATGATCCGCTCCCGGTCCATCCCGAGGACTCCGTCCCGGGGTCCCGTCATCCCCACGTCGCAGATGAACGCCGTGCCCTTCGGCAGGACGCGCTCGTCGGCGGTCTGCACATGCGTATGCGTGCCGATCACCGCGCTGACGAGTCCGTCGAGGTACCAGCCCAGCGCCACCTTCTCGCTCGTTGCTTCGGCGTGGATGTCGACGATGATGACCCGGGCCTCCTCCCGCAGGCGCTCCACCTCCGCGCGGACGCCGCGGAAGGGATCCTCCACGGCTGCGGGCATGAAGACGCGCCCCTGCGCGTTCACGACCCCGACACGGGTCCCATTGCGTGCGGTGGCCGTGGTCGCCCCGCGGCCCGGAGTGCCGGGCGGGAAGTTCAGCGGGCGCAGGAGCCGAGGCTCGGCGTCCAGCAGCTCATAGGCGTCGCGCTGCTGCCAGGTGTGGTTGCCTCCGGTGACGACGTCCACCCCGGCAGCGAGGATCTCCTCGATCACCTCCGCGTTGATCCCCGCCCCGCCCGCCGCGTTCTCGCCGTTGGCGACGACGAACTGCGCCCCGAAGCGGCTGCGCAGGCCGGGCAGGCGCTCACGGAGGATCCGCCGCCCCGGCTTGCCGTGCACGTCTCCCACGAAAAGGAGGCGCATTACCTGGCGTATTCGATGACCCGGGTCTCGCGCAGCACCGTGACCTTGATCTGCCCCGGGTACTCCATCTCGTCTTCGATCTTCTTGGCCACGTCGCGCGCCAGGGTCTGCGCCGCCGTGTCGTCGATGTCGGTCGGCCGCACGATGACCCGCACCTCGCGGCCGGCCTGGATCGCGTAGGCCTTCTCCACCCCGGTGAATGAGGTGGCGATCCGCTCCAGGTTCTCGAGGCGCTTGATGTACATCTCAGCGGTCTCCTTGCGCGCGCCCGGTCGGCTCGCGGAGATCGCGTCGGCGGCGGCGACGAGGATCGCTTCGGGATAGCGGGCTTCCTCATCGCCGTGGTGATAGGTGATGGCGTTGAGGACCTCCGGCGGTTCGTGGTAGCGGCGGCAGATGTCCACGCCGATCGCGCTGTGCGTACCCTCGACCTCGTGCGTGAGCGCTTTGCCGATGTCGTGCAGCAACCCGGCGCGACGGGACAACTGCGGGTTGGCGTCAATCAACTGCGCCATGAGCCCCGACAGCAGCGCCACTTCGACCGAATGCTGCAGGAGGTTCTGCCCGTAGGAGTAGCGGAAGCGCAGCCGGCCCAGGAGCTTGATCTCCTCCGGGTGCAGGCCGTGCACGCCGGCCTCGAAGGCCGCCCGCTCCCCCTCCTCGCGGATGCGCTGCTCGAGCTCTCGCTGGGACTGCTCCACCATCTCCTCGATCCGGGCGGGGTGGATGCGGCCGTCCGCGATGAGCTTCTCCAGGGCGATCTTGGCGATCTCGCGGCGGATCGGGTCGAAGGACGACAGGGTGACGGCCTCCGGGGTGTCGTCGATGATCAGGTCGACGCCGGTGAGGCCTTCCAGAGTGCGGATGTTGCGGCCTTCGCGGCCGATAATCCGCCCCTTCATGTCGTCGTTGGGCAGCGGGACGACGGAGACCGTGACGTCTGCGGTGTGGTCGGCGGCGCAGCGCTGGATGGCGAGCGCGATGATCTCGCGCGCGCGGCGGTCCGCCTCTTCACGAGCCTCGGCCTCGATCTTCTTGACGATCTGCAGGGCATCGCCGCGCGAGGATTCCTCGACCTGCCGCAGGAGTTGCTCGCGGGCCTGCTCGGCCGTCAGGCCGGAGATGCGCTCAAGTTCGGCCTGGTGCTTGGCGAAGGCGCTCGCGACCTCGTCGCGTCCCCTCGCCAGTTCCGCTTCCTTCTCTGTCAGGGTCCGTTCGCGTTGCTCGAACGCCTCCGTCTTGCGATCCTGGGATTCTTCGCGCTGGACCAGACGCCGCTCGAGACGCTGGAGCTCGGCCCGCTGCTCGCGGATCTCATGTTCCGCCTCGCGCTTGAGGCGGAACGCCTCATCTTTGGCCTCGACGATGTCTTCACGCTTCTTCGCTTCGGCCTCTTTCTGAGCGTCCTCAATGATCCGTCGGGCGGCCTCTTCGGCCGATCGAATCCGCGCCTCGGCGACGTACCTGCGCAGGAGATATCCAAGGAGGAACGCGATCAACCCCGCCACGAGTCCGATCACTGCCGGAGTGGGTGTGATGGCGGGTCACCTCCTCTGGGTTGGTGTACGTCGCTTCCTCTCTGTCACCTCACGGTGCGAGTGGATTTCAAACAATTGTAGCCCGGTTAGACCAGCGGGGTCAATCCAAGGGGGTCTTGCAGGCGAGCTACTGGGTCTTGACCTGCCCGATGACCTCAACCCGGACGGGGTAGCCGGCCAGCGTCTGGGGCAGCCGGGCCATGGTCCGGGGCCGGCGCCTGTCCAGGCAGACCACGATCTCCGCTTCCCCCTCCGGACTCCGCCCCAGGCCCACGGACACCACGCCCGGAAGGGCCAGCAGGCGGTCCTGGTGCTGGGCCTTCACGTCCCCGATGCTCGGCGGCATGCGCGCCCCCCTCCATCCATCCTACAGGCTGATCTGGAGCGCGGCGAAGACATGTTCGATGCGGTTGATGATCGTGCTGTTGTCGCTGCCGGCGAAGAGCAGGCCGAGGAGGCGGTGCTGGGCGTCGAGGACCGCCGAGCCGCTGTCTCCACCCCGGCTCATGGGACCGGCCATCAGTTGGTCGGTGAACCGCGCGATCCGGCCGGCGCCGTACTGCACGTCCACTGTCACATCCACCTGGAGGATTTCCCCCGTGGTGAGCCCGGTGGTGCGGCCGCTCTTTACCACGGCCATGCCCAGGTCCCCCTGGATCTGCCCCTGGACGCTGCCGATCTCGAGGATTTCCCCGGAGACATCCTCGGACCGGAGCGGCCGGGCGATGGCTGCGTCGACCAGGTTCTCGCGGACCTGGACGGTGACGGGCCGCAGCCGCGTATCGCTTCCCACGAACCGGGCCACGGCGTTGAGCCAGGCCACGACCGTGCCGGCGATGGGGCAACTGCTCGGTTCGTCCGTGAAGCGGATGGGGACGAATGCGGTTAGTGTCGCGATCTGGTCCGCGGGAAGCCGGCCCCCGTCGAAGGGTCCGGGCTGCAGGATCGGATCCCCTGGTTGGGCGGCGTTGCTGTTGGCGAAAACGTGGTTGTTGGAGAGGATGTGCGTCGTGCCGTTTCTCTTCACCAGGCATCCCAGCGTTCCCGCCGTGATGTCGCGATGCCCGATGCTGACCCCGCCCGGGGCCGGCCGGTGTCGTCCCGTCCGCGGCTGAAAGACCCAGATGGGGCCCGTGGCCACGACGTCGGTGGGCACGCCGTCGATCGACGGCGGGATCATGTCCCGCGCCGAGAGCTCGGCCTGAGGGACCTTGTGCGCGACGGAGCACACGATGCAGATGGTGGGCTGCCGCCTCCCCTGGACGGTCTTGTAGCCGATCCCGGTCGCCACCACGTTTGAGCGGGCCAGGAGCTCCTTCCGGGTCTGGCGCAGGACCTGCCGGGGGGCGTCGAGGTCTCTGGCCATGCTCACAAGGAATGGCCTGTAAGCAACAGGATCGAGCGCGCGACGTCGGCCTGCCGTCCGCTCGGGGGCATCGTCGCCCTGAGCACGACGGCGAGCACGACGTTGATGACGACGCCGGCGAGCAGGCCGACGCCGTACGGGTCGAGGAGGTTCAGATCCCGGTACGCACGGATGAGCACCAAAGCCGTGGGGCCGATCCCGATGACCGTGAGGAGGCTCACGAACGCCGCGGTATCCAGATCGCGCCTCGCGTCGAAGAACCGGCCGAAGTAGAACCCGGCCACGATGGCGACGGCGAAGATTCCGATGCTGCCGGATTGCGCAAACATGGTATCCCTCCGAAGAGCGCGCGTTACCGCTGTTCCCAGAGAGGCCCGACGGCCGGCGCCGGCGCAGGGGCCGGCGTTCCGGTGGGCGTCTCGGCCGATGTCCGGTCGGTCAGCTCAATCAGGTGGTCGGCGATCGCGTCATACTGGCGGCCGCAAGTGAAGAGGAACACCTGGTGATCCCGGGCGAGTTCCCGCAGCAAGGCCAGGGCGCTGGATCGGCGGCGTTCATCGAACGTGATGAACGGGTCATCCAACAGCAGCGGCGGATGCTTGCCGCCGGTCAGGACCGTGACCAGGGCCAGCCGGGCGGCCAGGTAGACGAGATCCACCGTGCCACGGCTGAGCTGCGGCTCGGCCGCTTCGACCCAGCCGTCGGCCTCGTTCGACCAGACGGACAGCTTCAAGGTCTCCTGCTCCACGGCCAGTTGCGCGTACCGCCCCTCGGTCGCGACGGCGAGATACCCGCCTGCCCGCTTCTCTACCACTTCGCGCAGCGGCACCTCAGCCAGCCGCCGCGCCTCGGTCAGACCGGCCAGGGCCTCCTTACAGACCTCGTGGTGGCGCCGCACGATGGCGAGCGCTTCCTCGGCCTCCGCCAGGTGCTCATCCCTCGCCGCCAACTGCTCGGCGTCGGTGGCCAGCCGTTCCAGGTCCACGGCCAACTTCATCTCGCGGCGCTGCGCCTGCGCGAGAAGCTGTTCCATCTCCCGGACCTCGCGCTCGAGCCCCTGCACCTGAAGCGGCGTCATCCGCTTGGACGCGACCTCAGGCGCGCGCAACCGCTCCTGCAGTCCAAAGATGTCCCGGCGCACGGTCTTCCACTGCTCGGCGATCGCCTCGTCTTCGCTGCCTTCCCGCCGGCGGGTGAGGAACTCGGCCACCTGCTGGCGGTCCCGCACGAGATCGCGGTAGCGCTGCAACCGCCGCTCGGCCTCCGCCACCGACGCACACCCGATGTCCCCCAGGACGGTGTCGAGCTGTACGCGGACCTGCGTGAGCTCGCCCTCCAGGGTCTGCCTGCGGCGCTCGCGCTCCTGAGCACGCAGCGCCGTGAGCTGGACGGCCCGTGCGCTCCGGGAGATGAACGCGACGCCGGCGCCGGCGACGATGATCCCGATGATGACCAGGGGCCACGCGGCGGCGGCATCGCGAAGCAGTGCTCCGGAAGCGGCGAGCACCACACCAAGAACGGCAACGATCCACCCGGCGAGCGACGGGGGGCGGGCGGGCGGCGGGGTCTCGAGGTCCCGGCGGAGCGCGGCCAGGTCCTGCTCCCTCGCCTGAAGCCGTTCACTCAGGGCGCGCGCCGCACGGGTCTTTCCATCATCGGGGACCCCCGCGGCGGTGGCG
>DASSGA010000175.1:0-12822 GCA_035693805.1 bacterium
AGGCCCGTTGTGCGCATGATGATGCAGGTTGACCCGCGCCGAGAGTTTCCACGCCGGTTCGTCCCCACGGACGCCGACATGGGCGACTGGGCGCAGGTCGAGCCGCTGTTCAGGCAGTTGCTGGCCCGCCCCATCAACTCGATGGAAGAACTCGAGCAGTGGCTGTACGACTGCTCGGAGCTCGGCGGCGCGCTCGCCGAGGAGCGCGCCCGGCGCTACATCGCCATGACGACGCAGACCGACGACCCGGTGCGCGAGCAGGCCTACAACCAGTTCGTCCGGGAGATCGACCCGAAGACGAAACCGATGTGGGACGCCCTCGACCGCGCCTACCTCGCCAACTCCTACCGGAAGATGCTGCGCATGGACCGCTATGGGGTGATGGACCGTATCGTCGAGAACAACGTGGACCTGTTCCGCGAGGAGAACGTCCCCCTCGAGACCGAGGAGGCGCTGCTCTCCAAGGACTATCAGAAGCTGACCGGGGCGATGACCGTCACTTATAAGGGCCAGGAGCTCACCCTCCAGCAGGCCGCCAAGTTCCTCGACGAAACCGACCGCCGGGTCCGCCAGGATGTGTGGGAGCTGGTCGTGCGGCGGCGCCTCCAGGACCGCGACGCGATCGAGGAGCTCTACGACAAGCTCGTCGACTTGCGGATGCGCATCGCAAAGAACGCGGGCTTCGACAACTACCGTGACTACGCGTTCAAGCGGCGGCGGCGCTTCGACTACACGACGCAGGATTGCTACCAGTTCCACGAGGGCGTCGAGCGCGCGATGCTGCCCCTGGTGAAGCGGGTCTACGAGGACCGGCGGCGCAAGCTCGGCATCCGCAGCCTCCGCCCCTGGGATACCCAGGTCGATCCGCTGGGCCGGCCCCCCCTGCGTCCGTTCGAAGCCGCGGATGAGCTGATCAAGGGCTGCGAAGAGATCTTCCGGCGCGTGGACCCGGAACTGGGCGACCAGTTCAAGTTCATGGGAGAGGAAAAGCTCCTCGACCTGGAGTCCCGCAAGGGCAAAGCCCCCGGTGGGTATCAGAGCACGCTACATGAGCGGCGGTGGCCCTTCATCTTTATGAACGCGGTGGGCCGTGAAGAAGACGTCCGCACGCTGCTGCATGAAGGCGGCCATGCGTTCCACCAGCTGGCCTCGCGCGAGGACCCGCTCATCTACTACCGGACCACCCCCTACGAGTTCGCCGAGGTCGCCTCGATGGGGATGGAGTTGCTCGCCGCGCCGCACCTGAACGTCTTCTATCGGGACGAATCAGAATTCAAGCGGTCCTACCGCAACACGCTGGAAGACGCTGCCCTGATCTTCCCGTGGATCGCGACGATCGACGCATTCCAGCACTGGGTCTACACGCACATCGGGCACAGCCGGGACGAGCGGCGGAAGAGCTGGCTGGAGATCTACCGGCGATTTCAACCCTCGCTCGACTGGAGCGGCTACGAGGACGCGCTCAACTACCTCTGGCACCGGCAGCTGCACCTGTTCACGAGCCCGTTCTACTACATCGAGTACGGGATCGCGGAGACCGGGGCGCTGCAGGTGTGGCTGCAGAGCCGCACCAACCACCGGGCGGCGGTGGAGCGGTACTGGCAGGCCCTCAGCCTGGGCGGGAGCAAACCCCTGCCGCGCCTCTTCGAGGCCGCGGGGGCGAAGTTCAAGTTCGATTACGAGACCCTGAAACCGCTGGCGGACGCCGTTGGGGAGGAGCTGGACCGGATCGGCGACTAACCCGCGAGGACGAACAGGATCCCCGCCACCGTCACCACCGCGCCGGCCACCGTGCCGGCGCGGATCGTTTCTCCCTGCCGGAAGAGGGTCAGCAGCGCCAGCGCAAACAGCGGCGTCGTATTGGACAGCGGCGTGACCTTGACCACATCGCTGAGGCTCAGGGCGAAGAAGTAGGCCAGGAATGCCCCGGTCGTAAACAGGCTCCCGAGGATCAGATACGTCATCGCCCGGCCTTCGGCGCGCAGCGGCTCGACGCGCGAGCGAAGCAGGACGTAAGGCAGCAGGGTGATGAGCGAACCCGTCACGGTGAGCGCGGCGGCCACCGCGGGATCCGGGAGCATGCGCAGGCCGAGCTTGCGCAGCATGAACGAGATGCTGGCCATGACCGCCGTGTTGAGGGCCAGCAACACCCCGGCCCAGGGCCGGTCCGTCGGGGTGCTGCGGTCCGGGCGCACGGTGAGCGCCAGGCCGACGACCACGAACAGCGTCCCCGCGGCGAGCCGCCAGGACACGCTCTCCCCCAGCACCGGCACGGCCATGATCGCCGTGAAGATGGGCGTGGTGTTGCTGATGGTCGAGGCCCGGGCGACGCCGATCAGGTTGATGCTCTCGTAGTAGGTCAGGCGAGCCAGCGCCGGAGCGAACATCCCCGCCAGGAGCAGGGTCAGCGAGGCGGCCAGGGTCACCCGGCTGATCGATCCGACCGTGAACGCGAGCGCCCACATCGTGACGAGGTTCGCGGCGATGGAGATGACGGTGGCCGTCGCCGCGTTGGAGCCCTGCATGCCCCGGCGGACGAGGAGTGCCGCGGCGGCGAAGAGGATGGCGGAGACGAGGGCGAGGACGCTGCCCATCACAGGATGGGCTTCGACAATGGGGCCTCCGGTCCCATACGGCTACGCCCGGCGCTTCTCCAGGTTCGCGAACTTACTGTGCTCCCTGTGGAAGAACAGTTCAACCTGTCCGATGGGGCCGTTGCGATGCTTGGCGACGATGATCTCGGCGATGTTCTTCTTCTCGGTCTCGGCGTTGTAGTAATCCTCGCGATAGATGAAGAGCACCAGGTCGGCCACTTGCTCGAGCTCTCCGCTGTTATGCGCGACGAGGCCATTCGCGACGAAATTGCGCGTCTCAGGCATGACGAGATCGAACACCGCCTCGCGACCCATCGGCCTGATCGCGTCGACCATGTCCGTAATCACGTCCCGCAGCGATCCGTCGAGCACGGCCGGCGTGCGCGGTCGCTGGGCGACGACCGTCCCACTCCACGACCTGAACGCCGGCCTGATCGAGTCCGGCCATTCCTTGAATACCGGCAGACGGTCGGCGGCGGCAATGAGGGACCCGGAGGAGAGTTCGGATACTTTCTTCCAACCCGACGGCGTCAGCAGCGGATGATTTGCGGTCGCCTTGAGCCGCCTCCCCGTGACCGTCCGGATCTCGAACACCTCGTTCTCGCCCTTCTGGAACACATCGGTCGGCCAGACCGGAACGAGACCGTCGTCCCGGCTGAGGGACACCAGCCGCGGCCAGGCGGATCGCCTCGCCAGATCGCGGACCGTCAACGCCGCGCCGGTATCGGCATCGATCACCACGGTGTCACCGGTCACGCACTCCCGGAGATGTGAGAGCATCGGGCGGCGCGTGCCGGTCATCTCCACCGCGCGGCTCAGCTGCGAGATCGCGATGAGCGGGATGTCGAGCTCCTTCGCCAGCGACTTCAGCGAGCGGGCGATTTCGGAGATCTCCTGCGTGCGGTTCTCGTTGCGCTTGTAGGACTGGATCATCTGCAGGTAATCCACGACGATCAGCCCCAGGCCGTGCTCGGCCTTGAGCTTGCGCGCTTTGGCGCGCATCTCGATGACGGAGATGGTGGCTGAGTCGTCGATGAACACCGGCGCCTCGGAGAGCTTGCCCATCGCCCGGGCGAGCTTCGGCCAGTCGGAGTCGGCGAGGAACCCCGTACGCAGCTTGCTGCCGTCGACCTCGGCCTCGGCGCAGAGGAACCGCTGCACAAGCTGCTCCTTCGAGGTCTCGAGGCTGAAGATCGCGCAGGGTACCTGGTGGTGGATCGCCGCGTGCGCGGCGATGTTCATGGAGAACGTCGTGTTGTGCACGCAGACGTCGTCCGCGACGAAGTTGTGGGTCCCGGGCACCGTGAGATCGTACACCTGGAAGTCCCCTGCATACTCGACCGCCGTGATCGCGTCCCAGAGGATATCGGTCTCGGGCAGCAACTGCCCCTGGTCGTAGCGCGCCCAGGTGCGCAAGCGGTCCCAGCCGAGGAGGCCCACCTCGCGGAACAGGACGCGCGCTTGCTCCCCCGCTACGGACAGCGCGTGCCCCTCCACGACCGCCGCCACGCCGAAGCGCAGCAGGAGATGGCGCACCTGGCCCGCCATGCGCGCGGATGGGAACGCGCAACGCACGGACACCTCGGGGTCGGTCTCGACGCTACTCGCGCAGGCCAGCAGCCGGGAGAGGAAGAGCGCCAGCTTGTCCCGGGTGAGCGTGAAGACCAGGGCGGGGATCGTCCGGGCTTCGCCGTCTCGGGCCAGATCGGGATGCCGCGCCAGCATCGCGCTGACCGTCTCCGGCACCGCTCCACCCTGGACGGGAGCGATCTCCGGCGCCGCCCCCTCCTCTTCCCGCGTATTCTGCTCTTCGACCTGCGGCGGGCGGGTCGCGGCCCGGATCGTCTCGCCGACCGTAACAGCGTCCGCATAGTCGGTCGCCAGTACCGGGGAGGCACGCATCGTCTGCGCGGTGAGGTAGGCGAGGAGCTTCACCTCGTAGACCGGCAGGTCGAGCATCCCGAAGACCGGCAGGCGGGCGGGAACGGCGATCATCTCGCCGGCCTGGATGTCGGCCAGGCGCTGCCAGCCCCGCGGCGTCAGGAACGGATGGGACAGCGTCGTCTCGACCTGCCGGCCAGAAGCGGTGCGCACCCGGTACACGGGCTTGATCCCGTCGTCCACGAACCGGGAAGGCTCGGCGGTCCCGAGCCGGGCCTGCGCGTCGAGCGTCCACAGCACCGTCTTGGAGCGGCTGACGATCTCCTGGATCGTGCACACTTCGCCCGTGCGGGCGTCCACGATCTCCGCATCGTACTTGAGGCACTTGCCCATCGCCGGCCGCGCGGCGACGATGACGAGGTCGGCAGGCTGCAGGCCGCTCGTCATCTGGTCGAGATCGGTGAACCCCATCGGCACACCGGTGACGGTGCCCTTGTCCTGGTAGCGGCGGTCGATCCGCTCGAAGCTCTCCTTGAGGATGTCCCGGATGGGCAGGAATTCCTGGAGCATGCGGCGGTTCGCGATGCTGAAGACGAGCTTCTCGGCCTGATCGACGAGCAGCTCGACCTCCTGCGCCGCCTCGTATCCCATGTGTGCGATCTGCGTGCCCGCGCTGATGAGCTGGCGCAGCATCGACTTCTGGAGCACGATCCGGGCGTAGTACTCGACGTTGGCGGCGGTGGGCACCGAGTTCAGGAGCGAGGTAACGTAGGCCGCTCCGCCCACGTCGTCGAGCTGCCCCTTGTCGCGCATCCGGTCGGTGACCGTGATGAGGTCGACCGGCTCCCCGCGCTCGAAGAGATCGGTGATCGCTTCGTAGATGCGCCGGTGGGCGTCGCGGTAGAAATCCTCGGCCCGGACGAGCTCCACGACGCGCGCGATCGCGTCGCGGTCCAGCAGCATCGAGCCCAGCACCCCCTGCTCGGCGTCGAGGTTCTGCGGTGGCACTCGGTCGACGGAGGTGCTCAAGGACACGGCCGGTTCCTCCACTCTACGGTGGGAGCTATTATAGCGAACATATGTTCGCTCTGTCAAGGCGCTCCTGGGGCACGCGCGCACCATGAGCCGGGGGCTGCATTCGGGGGGTCCACTGTGAATCACCTTGTGAACAGCCTGTGGATGGCCGGGAAGTTCGGGGGATGCGGGAAGGAATTCCGTGGAAAACTGCGGGGTTGCTCTGTGGATATCCTGGGGAGGGACTGCGCTTCCGGAGTCTACTTTCGACTGTTTCCGGCCCGCTTCGCACCAAACACGTGTGGCAGGGCCTGGTCTACGGTCGACACGGCCACGACCTCGACCCCTCGCGCACCGGACGGCACGTCGTTGCGGTTCTCCTCGGGCAGGATGACCTTGCGCATCCCCGCCTGGCGGGCGCCGTAGAGCTTTTCCGGGATGCCGCCGACCTGCTTCACCTTCCCCTGGATCGACACCTCACCGGTGACCGCGACGTCCTGGCGGACCGGGGCTTTCTGGATCGCGCTCAGCATGGCCAGGACCACAGCCAGGCCGGCGCTCGGGCCGTCGATGAGCCCCCCGCCGATGACGTTGACGTGGATGTCGTAGTTGCCGACGTCGATGCCGGCGACCTTGCGGATCACGGAGGCGGCGTTGAACACGGAGTCCTTGGCCATCGTCCCCGCGGTTTCGTTGAACCGGATCGCCCCGCGCTGGCGCTTCCCGACGGGGAACGCGGTCGCCTCGATCTCGATGAGCGAGCCGACGTACTGCGTCACCCCAAGCGCGAAGACCTTCCCGACTTCGGGGACGCTGGAGGCTCGAGTGGGCGTGGTCGCGGCCAGCCGGCCGCTGCGCACGACCTCGAGCAAATCGTGACGGGTGATCCGCGGGTGACCCCGCCCGTGCCGGCGGTACAGTGCGACCCCGTAGGCATCCGCGAGCAGGTTGACGGCCTTGCGCCCTTCCACCGTGTACTCGCTGATCGTCTGCGGCACGCTGCTCTCCAGCTCGACCCTCAACCGCCGCGCCGCCTGACGCACGATCTTCTGGATGTCGTCCTGAGAGAGGGGATCGAAGAACACCTCCGCGCAGCGTGAGCGCAGGGTGGGGCTGATCTCCTCAGGCTCCTTGGTCGTGGCCCCGATGAGGAGGAAGTCGGCCGGCGCGCCTTCCTCGAAGAGGCGCTTCACGTACGCCGGCAACTGCGGGTTCGCCCCATCGTAGTAGCTCGACTCGAAGAAGACGCGCTTGTCCTCGAGGACCTTCAGCAACTTCGCCTGCAAGACGGCGTCGAGCTCGCCGATCTCATCGATGAACAGCACGCCGCCGTGCGACCGCGTGACGAGACCGAGCTTGGGCTCGGGAATACCGAGTTCGGCGAATTCCCGGCGGCTGCCCTGGTAGATGGGGTCATGCACTGACCCGAGCAGCGGGTTCGTCGCTTCGCGCGAGTCCCAGCGCAGGGTCGAGGCATCCACCTCGATGAAGGGCGCCTCCTTGCCGAACGGGCTCCGGGGAAGGTGCTTCGCTTCTTCGAGCACGAGGCGGGCGACGGTCGTCTTGCCGACGCCGGGCGGGCCGTAGAGGATGACGTGCTGCGGGATCGGCACGGCGAGTTTGGCCAGCAGCGACCGGATCGCCCGCTCCTGCCCCACGACCTGCGAGAGCTTGCGCGGCCGCAGCGCCTCGAGCGCGGTACGCGCCAGGCGGACCTCGTCCAGCCGCTCAAGCTCGGCGAGTTTTCGGCGCGTGCTCTCGGTCTCCGGCCCGAGCGTGTCCTGCATCACCTGCATGCGAATCGCCCGCAGGTACTCGTCCTGACGGTCCTTCATCCGGTCCTGCACGCGCCGCTCGATCTCGTCTTCGATGGACTTGCGGGCCATGAGGTCTGCGATGCGCTCCTGGAGATCTTCCAGCACCGCGGGAATCTCGGCCTCGCGCGGCACGGCGTTGAGGTTCGGATCGTCGAAGACCAGCCGCTGCAGCGCGAGCACCCGGCGACCGAGCTGCGGGCTGCTCAGCATGGCCCGCGCGCCGACGCGCTCCGCGCGCGTGCCGAGGCGTTCCTGACCGTAGAGGCTCGTCAGCACCCCGGCGAGCGCGGCGGCCTTGCGGCGCAGCGTTTCGCGCTCGGTGAGACGGCCTGTGGGGTTGATCTGCCTATTTGGTCGTGACGACATTGACGTCGACGTGCGCGACGATCCCGTGACCGACGCGCACCGGCACCTTGTAGAAGCCGGCGGCCTTGATCGGTTCCGCGAGCTCGATCTGTTTCTTCGTCACCGGCACGCCCCGCCGGACCAGCGCATCGGCCACGTCCTGCGCCGTGATCGACCCGAACAGCCGGCCGCCCTCCCCGCCGCGTCCGGTGATTTCGACGACCGCGTGCTCCAGAGCGGCGGCGAGCTGCTCAACGCCGGTCCGCTCCCGCTGCGCCCGCTCGTCGTGGGCCCGCTGCCGGCCTTCCAGCATCCGCAGATTCCCTGCGGTCGCCTCCGCGGCCAGCCCGCGCGGGACGAGGTAGTTGCGAGCATACCCTTCCTTGACATCCTTGACCATACCCGCGCGCCCCAGCGCCGGTACGTCCTTCAGCAGGATGACCTTCATGGCGCTGCCTCCACCGTCCGGGCGGCCCGCCAGCGCCCGCGCAGATCGAACGCGGCGTCGGCCAATCCCAGGAAGAATACCGCGATCCCCAGCTGCGGCGTGGTGAACGCGAACAGCACCGCCATCCAGCGCAGCCAGCGTGGGGCCCCGTAGCGCTCCAGCAACACCCACGCTGCGACCAGCCCCAGGATCGCGTAGACCATCTGGGCCAGGATGAACAGGTTCAGCCCGAGCGCCTCCACCCCGGGATAGCGGCTCGCCGGCGTGCGGGCGATCGCCGTCAGGTCCTCTGCGGGGAGCATCCGCAGCGTCTCGGCCGGCACCGCGAATGGCGCGCGGGTGGCGTTCGAGAGCCAGACCAGGGTCAGCCCCGCAGGCAGCGACCACAGGAAGAGGGCGGGTGCCCGCCACGACGACATCGGGGGCAGCGCGGGCACAGGGAGCGCGAAGCGGCGCAGCACGAACCGCGTCACCTCGAAGTTCACGTAGGCCGTGCTGAGACCGCCGATGACGATGATCAGGGGGATGATGCGCGGCATCAACTCGACGACCTGCCGCATCACGCCGCTGATCTGCTCCATCTGTTCCGGGCTGATCCCGAGGCCGCGGTAGAACCCCATCGCGCTCTGCTGCCCCTGGCGCATCCCCTCGACCATGGTCACAATCGGGTTGAAGCCCGAGATGGCCAGCGTGATCGCCAGGTTCGCCAGGATGGAGGCTGTGGCGACCACGGTGCAGATCAGCAGCGCGGTCGTGGCGGGCTTCCGCGCCCGGAGGACCGCGCCCAGCGCGATCCCGAGGGGGGCGAACGTCAGCACGATGGTAAGCCCGGTCAAGGGACCGCCCACCGCGGCCGAGATCCCCGCCGCGACGAGCGCGGCGAGCACGGCGACACGGATCCCGCGGCGGACGACGAGGACCGTGAGCGGGATGGGCGAGATGTAGGTCGAGGCGATCCCGGCCACCGGCAGGACGGTCGCCGCGATGGTGAAGAGGGCGACCAGCGCCGCGAGGATGGCGCCTTCGGTGAGGCCGCGCACCGGGATGGTGCGGTTGGTCATGGAAACGCGCCTCCGCGCGAGCGCGCTATTCGGCTGTGTACGGGAGCAGGGCCAGTTCGCGGGAGCGCTTGAGGGCCGTGGCGAGCACGCGCTGGTGCCGCGCACACGTCCCGGAGACCCGGCGCGGGAGGATCTTGCCGCGCTCGGTCACGAACCGGCGCAGCCGATTGACGTCCTTGTAGTCGATGGCTTCGGCCTTCTCCATGCAGAACTGACAGTTCTTCCGCTTCGGCCGGCGGCCTCGCCACTCTTTCTTCCCTTGCCGTCGATCTCGGGTGTCTGCCATGCCCTATCGCTCCATTCGCGAACTTCTAGAAGGGGACGTCATCCGCGCCGTCGCCGCCTTCAGGCTCTGCCTCAGTACCGGGTCCCTCGGCGGCTGCCGTCGGCGCGCCCGGCTTGCGGTCGAGGAACCGGACGGCGTCCGCGACGACCTCCGCCACTTTGCGTTTCTGTCCGTCCTGCGTCTCGTACGACCGGATCTGCAGCCGCCCCTCGACGGCCACGAGCCGGCCCTTGTTCAGATGCTGCGTCACCTGCTCGGCGAGCCGCCGCCAGGCGACGATGTCGATGAAGTCGGTGGCCCGCTCACCCTGCTGGTTCACGAACGGCCGGTCCACGGCCAGCGTGAAGCTCGCCACGGGCTGGCCGCTCGGAACGTACCGCAACTCGGGATCGCGCGTCAACCGGCCGATCAGGATGATGCGGTTCAGCATCCTACGCCTCCGGGGGCTCGACGGGCCGCTCCGCGGGGGCGGCCGCGGGCGGGGCAGCGGAGGTGGCCACGGCGGGGGTCACCACCGCGGGAGCCGGTTCGGCCTTGGGTTCCGGCAACTTCCCCACAGCGTTGGTGATCGTCGACCGGAGCACGTCCTCGGTGAGCGCGGCGGCGCGCCGGATCTCCTCCACCTTCTTGGGATCCAGGGCGAAGCGGGTGTGCACGAACACGCCTTCCCGATACTTCTTCACCGTGAACGTCATGCGCTTCTTGCCCCAAACGTCCACGGCCTCAACCGTCCCGCCCTGGTCCGTGATGCGCTGACCCATCCGATCGGTGACGGCCTTCAAGGCGTCCGCATCCAGGTCGGGGCGGACGATGTACACGAGGTCGTAACTCTTCAAGGCGAGCCTCCGGAAAGAATCCCCATCCGTAAAGAAACCCCGCGGGATGCCCCCACGGGTCCGGACAATTATAGCACCCCCCTTTTCAGGCTTACAAGTTCTTGTACGCTGTGCCTCCTCTGTCCGGGGGTCGGCGGCACGGTCTGCCCAAGGATCGGGCTGGAGCCTCTCCCTGAAACGTGATGGACAAACTCAGAGTGGGATTGCCGGTCAAAGCGACTCCGCTCGTATCTTCGGCCCGAGGATATGGCATCCACCAGGAGGAGGCGGCCAGGTGCATCACCGGGCCGCCCCACGCGCGCGTCCTACTTGTGGCGGAACTGGCTGACGTTGGCCTTGGTGATGGGCATGATACCGGTGTCGATATCCTCCGGCAGCGGGTTCACCTTCGCCCCCTTCCAGTCCGGAAGCATCTTCCCCGGGCCGGCGTTGTGCCGCAGCGCGTAGAGGAGCTGCACCGCCAGCCAGGTCTCCAGGTAGCTCTTCTGGGCGACCGCGGCCGTGATCGTCCCGTCGGCGATGTAGTTGAGCATGTCCTCGTTCCGGTCCATCGCCACGATCTTGATCTTGCCCTTCTTCCCGGCCTCGATCACGGCGCGGGCCGCGCCCACGCCTGAGTCGCCGTCCGTGCCGCCGATCCCTGCCAGATCGGGGTTCGCGGCGATGGCCGCTGCGTATGCCTGCGGTGCATACGACGGGTCGGCGTGGTCATCCACCGTGGCCACCACCTTGATGTCGGGGTGGTTCTTGGCCAGGTAGTCCTTGTAGCCGCGCATCCGGTCGAGCACGCCGGCTGCCTGGAACGTCCCGACCGCCACCTTGCCCTTGCCCCCGATCGCCGCAGCCAGCAGCTTCGCGCCTTCCTGCCCGGCGCGGTAGTTGTTGATGCCGACATGGGTGAACCGCTTGCTGCCCGGGACGTCCCCGATCATGGTGATAACCGGGATCCCCGCGTCCACCGCCCGGTTGATCCCGGGGACCATCGCCTTGTCATCGCAGGGAAAGACCATGATCCCGGCCGGCTTCGAGGCGATGATCTGATCCAGCGCCGCAGCCTCCGCCTGTGGATCGGCCGTAGTGGGACCGGTAAACACCGCCTTCACCCCCAGGGCTTTGCCCACGTCGGTGAGCGCCTGCTTCTGGTCGATCCAGAAGGGGACCTGCGTGACGCAGGAGACATAGACGTACGTCTCCGCCGGCGCGGCCGCCTGGGTCAACCGCTGGAACCCCAGGGTCCACGCCGTCGCTACGGCCAGCACGAGCACGATTCCCACGGCCAGCACGTACCGTGGGCGTTCTACACCAAGACGCCGTACCATGCGCATTCCTCCTCTCAGAGTATCCTCAACCGCCCTGCCTCACCGCCACCTCCCTCCGCGCCCTCGGGCGCGATCAGGCCTGGCCCCGGCGGGTCCGCACGAGCATGTCCAGGCCCACCACGGTGATGAGCACAATCCCGGATGCCACCCCCTGCCAGTAGATGGACACCGCCAAGAGGATCATGATGTTGCCGAGGATGGTAATGAACACGGTGCCGAGAAACGCGCCGAGCACCGTGCCCTCCCCTCCGATCAGGCTGGCCCCCCCGATCACCGCCGCGGCGATTACGTTGAGCTCGAGGCCGAGGCCGGCCGTGGGCGTCCCTGACATCAGGCGCGAGGCGACCAGGATCCCCGCCACGGCGGACAACACGGATGACAGCACGTACGTCATGATCTTGACGCGGGGCACCGGGATGCCCGAGAGCAGCGCCGCCCGCTCGTTCCCGCCGACGTAATACACCTCGCGCATGACCTTTGTCTTTCGCAGGGCGAGATCGCCGAGCAGCACGATCACGATCATGACGAAGACCATGGGCGGCACGCCCAGCACGCTGCCCTGCCCCCAGACGGCGAACGCATCTGGCAGCCCCGTCACCGAGAACCCTTCCGTGGCCACGAAGGCGATGCCGCGCGCGATCGTCATCATGCCAAGGGTGGCGATGAGCGGATTGACCTGGATCCTCGTGATGACGAGCCCATTGACGAGCCCGATCGCCGCGCCCGCGAGCAGGACGAGCAGGAGGGACAGCCAGATCGGCAGCCCCCGCAGCATCAGCAGCCCGGCCAGGGTGCCGCTGAGGGCCATCACCGACCCCACGGACAGGTCGAGCCCGCCGCCGACGAGGACGATGACCGTGCCCACCGCGATGATCGCGCTGGGGGCCATGCCGATCAGCATCGCCTTCAGGTTCCCCGACGTGAGGAGATAGGGCGTGACCCTGGAGATGACGAGCGCGAGCAGCAGGGTCATCAGCAACAGCAGGATCTCACGCTGCACGAGCAGCCGGCCGACCGCTCTCCAGACGGACCGTGCTCCGCGATCCGCCTCCGCAGGGGGCGTGGTGGTGGACGCGGAGGAGTGGTCTTCCATTACACCGCTCCGGCGGCCGGGGCGGTGAGCGGCACGGCCGCAAGGGTCATCACCCGCTCTTCCGTGACGCCGGCGGAGGGCAGGATCCCCGCGACGCAGCCGCTGTTCATGACCATAATGCGGTGGCT
>DASSGA010000176.1:0-2797 GCA_035693805.1 bacterium
ACGCCTTCAGCCGCTCGGCGAAGAGACCCCGCCATCCCTCCCGGTAACCGGATTCCGTTTCCTCCGTGACCTCGCCCACCACGCGGTGGGACAGGCGCACGACGGTCCCCGCGCCCTTCGGGGCGAGCGTGATCTCGATCACGCCGGCCACGGCGCCGCGCATCCCCATCGACCCGCTCATCCGCAGCCGCTCTGGCCGCCGCGCGATCGTCACGGTCGCGTACAGCGCGCCCTCACCGTTGCCCCAGTCCTCGTAGAACCGGCCGCCGACGCGCGGCTCGAGGATGATGTCGCGGGCGTCCTCAGCGTACATGTGGGGCCGTCCCCACCAGGCGGACACTTCCTTGGTGAGCGCGTCGAAGACGCGCGCGGGCGGCGCCGCGATGGTGACCTCCTGCTCGATCTGGAACGCACGGACCTCGATCATGACGTGCCTCCCCTTTTTCGGCTGGATCCTTCGACGTGCCGCTTGAGCGTCAGGAGCGACGCGGCCCAGACCCCCTCGTAGTCGCTGATCCACCGTTCGTAGATCTGCCGGATCGGCACCGCGTTGAGGTAGTTCCAGCGCTGCCGGCCCTCCCGCCTGACCAGGACGAGGCCGGCGCGCTCGAGGATGGCGAGGTGCTTCATCACCGCGAAGCGCGAGACGGAGAAGCGGGCACACAGTTCACCGGTCGTACGCGGCTCGGCCCGGAGGAGATCCAGGATGCGGCGGCGCGTCGGATCGGCCAGGGCCTTCCAGACGTCTTCCGGCGCCTCTCGCATATGTGACCGAATAGTCACATATCTATCTGGATCTGTCAAGGCCGCCGGAACGCAGGAGCGGCCCGCGGGACGCGCGAACAAGAGGGAATTTCACACGAGTCCACCCGGGGGGGTATCCGCCGTGCGCTTGCTGAGCATGTCGCTCCTCATCGGTCTTGTCGTCGTGAGCCTGCTCCTGCCGCCCGCCAGCGCCCAGAGCGGCGCGGTCCGCCTGGCCCTCACGCGCGACGAGGGATGGCTGAACCCGTACACGTACCAGAGCGGGTATCCGGGCTGGAACATCATGACCCTGGTGTACGACCCGCTGTTCTACCCGGATCTGAACAATGAACCGATCCCCTGGCTGGTCCGCGACACGAGGGTCAGCACGGACGGCCGGACCTGGACGCTCACGCTCCGGCCCAATATCCGCTGGCACGATGGACGGCCGCTCACATCCGAGGATGTGAAGTTCACCTTCGAGTACGCAGCGAAGGTGACGCACTCTCGCTGGACGCCGACGACGCGCAACCTGGACGGCGTGGACGCGCCGAACCCGCAGACGGTGATCTTCCGGTTGAAACAGCCGGACGCCGGCTTCCGGCTGCGGACGTTGGCCGATGTCCCTATCCTCCCCAAGCACATCTGGGAACCGGTCACGACGGTCGCCGCGGCCCGCGCGTTTCGCAACACGGTCGGAAGCGGTCCCTTCCGCGTGGAGGAGGTTCAGGACGGCCAGTTTTACCGGCTGAGCGCGAATCCGCAGTACTTCGCCGGGCCCGTAAAGGTCCGCGAGGTCGTGCTGCCGATCATCCGCGACGCGACGGTCTCCTTTACGGCCCTGCAGGCCGGGCAGATCGACGCCAACGCCCGCACGCTGAGCCCGGAGCTTGTTGCGCAGTTCGAGAAGGCTGCGGGGATCAAGGTCGTGCGGGGCGCCGGCTTCGCCTCGACGATCCTTCAGTTCAACGTGGAGCACCCGCTGCTCAAGGACGCGCGGGTGCGCCGCGCCATCGCCGGCGCGATCAACACGACCTTGATGGTGAGATTGCTCATGCTCGGCTATGCCGTGGTGGGCTCCCCGGGCTACCTCCACCCCGACTCCCCCTTCTACGCCCAGGGGTTGAAGTTCGAGGGCAGCAAGGCCAAGTCGGTCGCCCTCCTCAATGAGGCGGGCTACCTCGACCGGAACCGCGACGGGGTCCGGGAGGCCCAGGATGGCACCCCGCTGCAGTTCACCCTGCTGACGCTCGCGGGCAATCCGGTGCGCATCCGCGGCGCGGAGCTCATCCGGACCGCGCTGAAGGACATCGGGATCGGCGTCAACATCCGCGTCGCCGAAGACGCAGCGATCATCGACCAGGTGTGGCCGGAGTTCGACGTCTGCAAGGGCCGGCGGTTCGACATGGCCGTGTTCGGCTGGTCGGCACCGGTGATGTCGCGGCCCACCGCGCTGGTGGACCTCTTCCACTCCAACTGCCAGATTGGCGCCATCAACATCGGCGGCTACAAGAACCCGCAGCTCGACCGGCTGGGCGAGCAGCTCGTCGTCACGGTCGATCCCGCGAGGCAGAAGCAGCTTGCCGCAGAGATGCAGAAGATCGTCGCCCAGGACCTGCCCATCCACGTCCTGTTCTACTCGGACACGATCATGGCGTACCGGCAGAGTGCCTACGACCGGTGGGCCTTCCAGAAGGGCCAGGGCTACGTGACCAAGCTCTCGTTCGTCGATCCCCCCAAGTAGCGAACGCGATGTTCTGGCGGTTCTTCGCGGGCAAGGGCGTCCAGTACGCCCTTGTCCTGTTGTTTGCGGTCACGCTGAACTTCGCGCTGCCGCGGATGATGCCGGGGAGCCCGCTCGTGTTCCTCGCCGGCGAGGACGTCGGCTTCATGACCGAAGCGCAGCGCGCCCAGCTCTACAGCGCGTTCGGGCTGGACCGGCCGGTCTGGCGACAGTACGCGATCTATCTGGGCAACCTGGCGCGCGGCGATCTGGGCCACTCGTTCCAGCAGGGCCGTCCCGTGGTGGAGATCATCCTCAGCCGGCTGCGGT
>DASSGA010000177.1:0-7035 GCA_035693805.1 bacterium
CGTTTGGGCTGGTCCTCAACGCATCGGGCTCACAGCTGTACGTGACGAACAACGGAAGCGGCACCGTCTCCGCCGTCAACACCGCGACGATGATGGCGGAGGGTGAGGGGTTCGTGGGCGTCGAGCCTATCGGCATCGCCCTCAGTCCCGATGAGACTCGCGTCTACGTGGCCAACAACAAGAGCGGTTCTGTCTCGGTTCTCAACGCCGCGACCTTGCTGCCTGCCGCTCCCGACATCATCGTCGGCGGGGCCCCCTACGGCCTCGATGTCGCAGGGGATGGTCGGATCTTCGTGGCCAACAGCGCGATCGGTTCCACCAGCATGTGGGTCATCGATCCGGGCAGCCTGACCGTTTCGACAAGAACGGTCGGCAGCAGCCCGGTGGCCTTCGGTCGCTTCATCCACCGCCCGGCATTCGTCGAGACGATGCTCCAGTTGAGCGTGGCGCCCGAGTCGGTCATCTTCGGCTCGGCCGGTCCGCTGACGTTCACCGCCACGTTGACTCGCAAGGACAACAGTGCACCGGTCAGCGGAGGCAGCGTCGCCTTCATGGTGGACGGCGCGTCGGTCGGAAATGCGACGACCAACGCCGCCGGAGCCGCCACGCTGGCCTACAATCCCTCCGCGCTCCTCGTCGGCACCCACACGGCGCGGGCGGCGTTCAGCGAGAGCGCGATCAACGGGCTGACCCACAAGGCCAGCGACGCGTCGCAGGCGTTCAGCGTCCGGTACCAGTTCACCTGGCGCTCGCCCAGCAACGGCGGCTCGGTCAACACGGCGAATGCGGGGTCGACCATCCCGTTGCGCTGGTCGATGACCGATGCGAACGGGAATGCCATCGCCAACGCGGAATTCTCGATCACCAGCGCGCCCTGCCCGAGCGCGGCTGCGGCCGGCCCGACCGGGAAGGTCGCCGCGAGATTCGCCGGCAATTCCGACCTGCGCTATGACGCCTCGACCAATCAGTACGTCTTCAACTGGAAGACGCAGAGAGAGTGGGCAGGCACGTGCCGGCAGCTCTTCGTAGACCCGAAGGACGGCTCGTTGCACAGCCTGACCTTCCAGTTCCGGTAACCATGAGATCCTGAGTCGTGCGCGGCACGATGCAAGACGGAGGGCCCCGGCGATCGCCGGGGCCCTCCGCGTGACTCCCACAGGTTGGTGCGGAAGGGGAGATTTGAACTCCCACGAGGTTTCCCCCACAGGCTTCTGAGGCCTGCGCGTCTGCCAGTTCCGCCACTTCCGCTGGCACCCATACGATACCGACCGCGTGCAGTCGCGTCAAGGCGAGCGCAGTCTGATAATCTACTACCGTACGGCCCCCACTCATGGACGCTCGCGCCTTCCTCGACGACCTCAAGCGTCGCCCCGAGTACGCGGGGCAGATCGTGCACGAGCGGTTCATCCCGCCGCGCCGGGCACGCTACGCGACCCTCACACCGCCGCTCCCAGCGCCGCTGGCGCAGTCGTTGGAGCAGCAGGGCATCACCCGCCTCTACCGGCACCAGGCGCAGGCCGTCGCGGCGGCACGGCGGGGCGAGCACATCACCGTGGTGACCTCGACCGCGAGCGGCAAGACCCTGTGCTACAACCTCCCCGTGCTCGAGGCGCTGCTCGCCGATCCCTCCGCCCGCGCGCTGTACGTGTTCCCGACGAAGGCGCTCGCCCAGGATCAGACCGACGCCCTCGCCGAGTTCGGATTGGGGCTGCGGATCGGCACGTATGACGGCGACACGCCGCCGCCGAAGCGCCGAGCGCTGCGGGAGGAGGCGCAGATCATCCTGACCAATCCCGACATGCTGCACGTCGGCATCCTCCCCCAGCACTTCCGCTGGGCGGGCGTATTCCGGCACCTGCGCTACGTCGTCATCGACGACGCGCATACCTACCGGGGCGTGTTCGGGAGCAACGTCGCCAACATCATCCGCCGCCTGCGCCGGGTATGCCGGTTGCATGGTTCCGACCCGGTCTTCATCTCCACATCGGCCACGATCGGCAACCCGGAGGAGTTCGCGGGGGCCCTCCTGGGGCTTCCGGTGCGCGTGATCGACGACGACGGCTCGCCCGCCGGGCCGCGCTGGTTCATCCTCTGGAACCCGCCACTCATCGATCAGACGCGCTCGCGGCGCCGCAGCGCGTACTCCGAGGCGAGTGCGCTGCTCAGCGAGCTCGTGCGCCGCGAGGTGCGGACCATCGCCTTCACGCAGGCGCGTAAGATCACCGAGCTCGTGTACCGGTACGCCCGCGCCGCGCTCGAGGAGCACGCGCCCGCGCTGGCCGGACGTATCAGCCCCTACCGCGCGGGCTACCTGCCGGAGGAGCGCCGGGGGATCGAGCGCCGTCTCTTCCACGGAGACCTGCTCGGCGTGGTCTCGACGAGCGCCCTGGAGCTCGGCATCGACGTCGGCGGGCTCGACGCCGCGGTGCTGGTGGGCTATCCTGGGACGATCGCGAGCACGTGGCAGCGCGCGGGGCGCGCGGGGCGCGGGGCGGAGGAGGCCCTCGTCGTGCTCATCGCCCTGGAGGACGCGCTCGACCAGTACCTGATGCAGACGCCCGACTATCTGTTCGAACGTCCTATCGAGCACGCGGTCATCGATCCCGAGAACCCGTACATCCTGGCCGGCCATCTCCGATGCGCGGCGGCGGAGCTCCCGCTGTGGCAGCCGGACGCCGAACTCTTCGGAGAACGGATGGCCGACGTGGCGCGGATCCTGGCCGAGCATGGCGATCTGACGAGTCGCCGTGATCGCTGGTACTGGGCGAGACCCGGGTATCCGGCGGGCGAGGTCGAGGTCCGCTCCGCGTCCGGCGTTACCTTCCGCATCGTCGACGCCCAGCGAGGGCGGCTCATCGGGACCGTCGATGGAGCCCGCGCCTTCGAACAGGTGCACCCGGGCGCCATCTATCTCCATCAGGGGGACCCCTACCTCGTGGGTCGGCTCGATCTCGAGCAGCGCACGGCCTCGGTCGTAGCCTCGGAGGGTGACTACTACACGCAGCCGCGCTCGGACACCGATCTCGACATCCTGGTCGTCACGCACCGCCGGCCCTGGGGGCCGACCACCGCCTGTTTCGGCGACGTCGAGGTCCGCACGCAGGTGACGGGGTTCGTCCGCAAGCGCCTCTTCTCCGACGACATGCTGGGCGAGGAGGTCCTCGAGCTCCCCGAAGAACGGCTGCAGACGGCCGCGCTGTGGTTCGGCATCCCGCCGGAGCTCGTAGAAGACGTCCGCCGGCGGGGGCTCGATCTCGCCGGCGGCATCCACGCCGTCGAGCACGCCGCGATCGGGTTGCTGCCCCTGTTTGCGATGTGCGACCGCTGGGACCTCGGCGGCGTCTCCTACCCGGTCTACGCGGAGCTCGGCGGGCCGGCGATCTTCATCTATGAAGGCCATCCCGGGGGGGTGGGGATCACCGAGAAGGGCTATGCCCTGCTCGACGAGTTGATGGCCGCCACGCTGCGAACCATCGAGGGGTGCCCGTGCGAGGCCGGCTGTCCGTCGTGCATCCAGTCCCCGAAGTGCGGCAACCTGAACGAGCCGCTCGACAAGGCCGCCGCGGTCGTCATCCTCCGCGGCCTGCTGGCCCATCCGGAACGGCAGGTGGCGCCCGCGCGGGGGAAGGCGGCGCCGGCTGTCGACGATGCTCAGCCCGTCTCAGGAGGGCGGCGTGCGCGGCGTCATCGGCGTCATCGGTGAGAGCGTGTTCTCCGATCCGGCGCATGACGCCCTCGCCGAGGAGGTCGGCCGCCGCATTGCCGCCTCGGGCTGCGCGCTCATCTGCGGAGGGTTGGGTGGGGTGATGGAGGCCGCCGCGCGTGGGGCACGTGAGGCGGGCGGCGTCACGATCGGGGTGCTCCCCGGCCCGACGCGCGCGGAGGCGAACCCGCACATCGACATCGCCATCGCGACCGGGATGGGGCAGATGCGCAATCTCATCATCGTCCTGACCGCGGACGCCCTCATCGCCATCGGGGGCGGCTACGGCACGCTCGCCGAGATCGGCCACGCGCTGCGGCACGGGAAGGCCGTCGTGGGCCTGCGCACCTGGGAGGCGGTGCGCGGCGGGGACCGTGTCCCCATCACGGTCGTCGAGACCGCCGAGGACGCCGTCCGCGCGGCGCTGCGAGCGGCCTCCCGATGAGCCCCGGCACGCTGTATCTCGTCGCCACGCCGATCGGCAACCTGGAGGACATGACGTCCCGCGCGCGGCGCATCCTCGCCGAGGTGGATCTCATCGCCTGCGAGGATACGCGCCACACCCGCCATCTGCTGACTCACTACGGCATCACCACCCGTACCCTGAGCTTCCACGAGCACAACGAGGCGGCGCGCACCTCTGAGCTGCTCCAGCGTCTCCAGCGGGGCGAGGACATCGCCGTGGTTTCGGATGCCGGGACTCCGGGGGTCTCGGATCCCGGCTATCCGCTCGTGCGCGAGGCCGCGGCCGCGGGGATTTCCGTCGTCTCGGTCCCCGGGCCGAGCGCGGTGATGGCCGCGCTCACGGTATCGGGGCTGCCCCCGGACCGGTTCATCTTCCTGGGATTCTTGCCCCGGCGGTCCGGAGAGCGCCGCCGGGCCCTTGCGGCCGCCGCCGCGCTGCCCTGGACGCTCATCCTCTTCGAGGCCCCACACCGGATCACCGCGGTGCTCGAAGACATCGAGGCTGTGTTCGGTGACCGGCGGGTCGCGCTCGCCCGTGAGCTCACGAAGAAGTTCGAGGAGGTGTTCCGCGGCACCGTATCCGGCGCGCTCGGGCATCTTCGAGCGCATGCCCCCCGGGGGGAGTTCACCATCGTCGTGGAAGGAACAGGGGAGACCGGAATGCAGAAAGAGGGAAAGGCGGACGCCGCGGAGCGCATGCGGGCGCTGCTCGATGCGGGTCTCCCGCCGGCCGAAGCGGTGCAGGACGTGATGCGCACCGCGGGGCTCACGCGGCGCCAGGCCTACGACCTGATGCTGCGCGCGCGGGGGAAGCGATGATGGGCGAGTGGCTGCCGAAGCCCCGCGACCACGCCCGGGTGTTCCAGGCCGGGAGCGAGTCCGAAGCGGCGCTGGTCCAGCGCATCCTCAAGGAGGTCGGGGTCCCGGTGCTGGTCCGCAGCCGGCAGGTACCCGGATACGCCGAGGTCATCCGCGGCGCCAGCGGGATCTGGGGGGACGTGCTGGTCCCGCTCGCCTACGAAGGTGCGGCCCGGCGCTACATCGCCGACCATCTGCGCCAGATGAGGGAGGCAGGACGCGTGAGTCGATTCGGGGGCATCATCCCGCCCCTTGTGACGCTGTTCGACCGACAGGGCCGGATCGACGAGGAGGCCAACCTGGCGCACATCGACTTCATCATCGCAGGCGGGGTCCATGCCGTCTTCCCGCTCGGCAGCACGGGTGAGGCGATGCATCTCACCGGCGATGAGCGGCGCGCGTTCGCCCGGCTGGTCGTGCAGCACGTCGACGGACGCGTGCCGGTCCTCATGGGGTGTCTCAGTACGTCGACAGACGAGGCCGTGGCTCTCGCCCGCCATGCCGAGGAGACCGGCGCGGACGGGGTGCTCGTTATCCCGCCGTACTACTGGACGCCCAACGACCGGGCGATTGAGACGCACATCGGCACCGTGGCCGCCGCGGTACGCCTGCCCGTGCTCATCTATAACTTTCCCGCGGTCGTAGGCCGAGGCATTCCCGCACCGTTGGTGGCCCGACTGGCATCAGCCTTCGACAACGTACTTGGGATCAAGGAGACCGTCGACAGCATCAGCCACATCCACGAGGTCATCGCCCGGGTGAAGCCGGCCAAGCCGGCGTTCAGCGTGCTGTGCGGCTACGAGTTCCACCTCCTGAACACCCTGTTGAGCGGGGGCGACGGCGCGATCCCGGCGGTGGCGAATTTCGCCCCCGAGCCGCCCGTGGCGATCTACGAGCACTGGCGCGCGGGGCGGCTGGACGAAGCGGCCGCGGTGATGCGCGAGCGGTTGGAGCTCGCCATGCTGTACCAGCTGGATGCCCCGCTGTTCGTCGTGATCAAGGAAGCGATGGCGATGCTCGGGCGCATCCCGCATGCGGCGGTGCGGGCGCCCTCGCCCGCGCTGAGCGATGAGCACCGGGCCAGACTGCGCGGCCTGCTGACCTCCGCGGGGCTGCTCTAGGCCGGGGCGGCGATGATCCGGACGATCATCAAGCTGAAGGTAACCCCCGGGCGGGAGCGCGAGTTCGAGGAGGCCTTTCGCGCGCGCGGCGTCCTCGCCCTGGCCAAAGAGGTGGCGCGGCTGCGGACGGGCGAGCTGCTGCGCCCCCTGCGGGCCGGGGATCCGTACGTGGTGATCGCGACCTGGGACAGCGCGGCAGATTATGAGGTCTGGGTGAACAGCCCGCTGCGGGGCCAGGTGAACAGCGCGGCCCCGATCTCGGAACCCGTCGCCCCTGCCGACCTCTTCGAGATCGTTGACGCGTACCGCAGTGGCCCGGAGCATTGACACCGCGGGGGCCCTGTCAGTAGAATCGGTGGCACATAGCGATGACGGAGCGGGAGTAACCGCGGTCAGATCCCAGAAGCGAGCCGGGTCTGGTGCAAGCCGGCGGGAGGGCGGCGGTGAACATGGCTCCCAAGCTGCGGATCCAAATGATCTGCGCCGAGTAGGATCCGCCGGACGGCCTCCGTGAAGGGGCCAGGGTATCGGGCGAGGGCGCCCCGTACCTGACCAAAGGCGCGCTGCGCGCGAAACTGGGTGGTACCACGAGAGGTGCCTCTCGTCCCATGAGGACGGGAGGCATTTTGCATTGAGGAGTGGGACCGTGGCCGACAAGACGTACTATATCACCACGCCGATCTACTACGTGAACGACGTGCCGCACATCGGGCACGCCTATACGACCATCGCCGCCGACGTCGCCGCACGCTTCAAACGGCTGGCCGGGTACGATACCTTCTTCCTCACGGGAACGGACGAGCACGGCATCAACATCGAGCGTGCGGCCAGGGAATACGGGGTGACACCTCAGGCGTGGACCGACCGCGTTGCGGGGGAGTTTCGAAC
>DASSGA010000178.1:0-4077 GCA_035693805.1 bacterium
ACCGAGCCGCACCGCCTCCGCGGCCTCGTCGTCCCGCCGGATGGTCCAGGGGATCACGCGCAGCGCCGCCTGCCGGCACGCGTCCATCAGATCATCCGTCAGCGCGCCGATGTTGGGCAGGTACACCGCCACCTCCAGCTCCGTCGCCCGCTCGATCGCCGGCCACTGCTGCAGCAGTCCGGCGGCCACATGCGGCGCGAAATGCCGGACGGCGGACACCACGTCTTCCCGGAACGACGTGATCAGCACGTCTTGCTCCATCCCGGCCGTACGCACCAGGTCGAGGACGGCCTGTTCCACACCGTTGGTTTTCAGCTCGATGTCCACCAGGAGCCGTCCCTTCGCGAGCGCCAGGACCTCGGCCAGGGTCGGGATCCGCTCCCCCGTGAAGGCCGCGCCGAACCGCGCCCCAGCGTCCAGGCGCCGGATGGCTGCCAGCGGCATCGCGGCGATCTCCCCGGCGGTGCCCGTGACCCGCTCCACGGACGCGTCGTGGATGACCACGAGGTGACCGTCGCTGCTGGCTCGGACGTCGAGCTCGACACCATCCGCGCCCTGCTCGATGGCGAGCCGGAACGCCGCGAGCGTGTTCTCCGGCGCCGACGCGCGCGCGCCCCGGTGGGCGATCACGAGACAGCGGTGCGCATCGAGCCAGCCCATCAGAATGTCAGCGGGCCGTCCCCTGGCCGAGAAGCGCGGCAAGCTGCACCGGGGTGTCGGTTGTAACCTGGCCGACGCCGCTCTCAAGTAGGAGGCGGAGCATCGTCTCCGCCTGCGGGTTGTCGGCGTTCAGCGTCCAGCCATCGATCAGGATGTCTCCCAGCGTGCTACGTACGATCTCGACCGGGTTCACGCCGTCCCGCCTCGCCTGAGCGATGAACTCGAGGCGCAGGTACACCTCGACCGCGCCGGGGATGAGGCGGCAGAGACTCTCGATGCGGTCCAGCAGGTAGTCGCGCACCGGGATCCCCCGCCGGTACCCGAGCGGGTGATCGTCGAGGTACCCGTGGACGTTCTCGCGCATCGGCAGGCGCGGGAACTCGGGCACCGGGGCGTCCAGATACAGCGCAAAGTCGAGGCCCACAGCGAGCGTGGCGTCGAGCCGGCGCAGCAGCCGCAGGTTCCAGTCCCCCAGGCACCCTACCACGACGGCGAGTTGAGGGTTGGAACGCAGCGGGTCGATGGCGCGCAGAAAGACGCGGGCCTCGTCGACGCTGAGGGGCTCCTGGTCTTTCAGGTCCACCTGCACCTTGACGGGCCGGCGGTGGGCCGCAAGCACCCCGGAGACCTCCGAGAGCAGCGCGGGGGCTTCCTCGGAGCCCCGCAGCCGCAGCCGCTTTGCCGCATCCGGGGTGAGCGTGCGCGCGGGACCGGTCCCGGTGGTCTCACGGTCGAGCGTGTCGTCGTGGATGAGGAGGTACTCGCCGCCGGTGATGGCGGTGACATCGAACTCGATGACCTGCGCGCCGCCGTCCAGGAGCTCACGCAGCGCCGGGAGGCTGTTCGGCGGGTGGACGCCACTCCCCGACAGGAGCCGGTGGTATTTGAGCAGCACGCGCCGACCGTCGAACGAGATGGTCCCTGGTAGCGTCATGCCCGCGCCTCCATCCGCCGCCCGTCCGGCATCCACCACCTCCCCGAGTCGGTTCTCCTCCTGCTATCGCCTGCGGAACCCCATCCCTTCGATCCAGCCGAACGATGCGTCCGTGGAACTCGAGGGCCGGTACTCGAGGCCGACGTAGCCCTCATATCCGAGGGCGTCGAGCTCGCGCAGGACGAACGGGAAGTTGATCTCTCCCGTCCCAGGCTCGTGACGGGCCGGGGCGTCGGCCACCTGCACGTGGCCGATCCGGCCCCCGAGCCGGCGCAGCGTGTCCACGAGGTTCCCCTCCATCCGCTGCATGTGGTACACGTCGTATTGCAGGCGGACGTTGTCCGCCCCCGCATCCTCGAGCAGGTGCAGCGTGCGCGCCGAGGTGGACAGGAAGAACCCCGGGATGTCGTAGGTGTTGATCGGCTCGATGAGCAGCATGATGCCAGCTCGCCCGAGCTCGCCGGCGGCGAGGCGGACGTTGTCCATCAAGCAGGCCCACTGCTCTTCCGCGGGGATCGCCTCGATGCGCTTGCCGACCAGGCAGTTGACGCGCCGGCAGCCGAAGCGCTGGGCCAGCGCTATCGCCTGGCTGACGCCGTGGCGGAACTCCTCGCGCCGGTGGGGATCCACCGCGATGCCGCGCTCCCCCGCCCCCCAGTTCCCCGCGGGGAGGTTGAACAGCACCTGCGTCAGCTTGTGCTCCCGCAGCGCCCGCGCGATCCCGTCGACGTCCTCCTCGTAAGGGAACATGTACTCCACCGCCTGAAAGCCCGCGCGGGCGGCGCACTCGAACCGTTCAAGGAAGGGGTGCTCCGTGAACAGCATCGTGAGGTTGGCCGCGAACTTCGGCATCTGCTCCTCCTACCCCGCCGCCTTCGCCACCGCGGTCGCGCGCAGCCGGGCGTAGGCCGGGAGCGGACCCCCGATCAGCGGGCGGATGTAGTCGAGGTACGCCTGGGTCACGTCGTTGTCGCCGGCGGCGATAAACTCGTCGGGGACCGCCCGCACCTTGTTGGCGACCTGCTCGAGCGGCACCAGCTCGGTGCGGCTGCGGTACGGCTCGCTGCGCTCGCGGACGAGCACCACCATCTGTCCCGTCGCGCCGTCCACGGCGTGCCGGACCCCGGCCTGCCCGACACGCCAGGCCTCGTCCACGTCCACCGGCGAGGCCAGGACCCCACTCACCCGCTGGATCGTCCCCGGCTTATCGAACCGTGCCTTCAGCTTGAGCTCCGTGCTGATGATCTCGCACACGACGGCGGCGACCCCCCCCAGCTGTGGATGGCCGAAGCGGTCGACGTCCACGGACTTCGTCGAGGCCGAGAGGTACTGCCCGCGCTCGTCTTTCTGCCCCTCGCAGACGGTGATGACCACGCGGCCGAGCGCGCGATAGACGCGGTCGACGTCGGCGAGCAGCCGGTCCCGGTGCAGCGGCCGCTCGGGCAGGTAGATCAGGTGCGGCGCGGCATCCTCGTGCGTGCGCGCCAGCGCCGTCGCCGCCGTGATCCAGCCGGTGTCGCGGCCCATCGTCTCGATGACCTTCACGGTGTCCGCGACGCCGATGGCCTCGGTGTCGAGACCCGCATCGCGCACGGAGGTCGCCAGCCACCGCGCCACGCTCGGGTGCCCGGGGCAGTGGTCGGTGGCGACCAGGTCATTGTCCACGGTCTTGGGGATCCCGACCACGCGCAATTCGTAATCCTCACGCTCGGCCAGGGCGGCCAGCCGATGGGACGTGTCGGCGGAGTCGTTGCCGCCTATATAGAGGAAGTACCGGATGCCGTGCGCGCGCAGGATCCCGAGGATTCGCTCGTATTCGGCGTCACCCAGCTTGTGCCGGCACGAGCCGAGCGCCGCCGAGGGCGTGTGCTTGAGCAGCTCGACCGTTTCCGCCGACTCGGCCTCGAGATCGACGAGATCTTCACGGAGCAGACCCTCCACACCGTGGCGCATCCCGTAGATGCCGGTGATCGCCTCATGTTGGACGGCCTCCTGGATCACGCCGGCGAGCGAGGCGTTGATGACGGCGGTGGGGCCGCCCGACTGGCCGACCACGAGCTTACCTGCCAATGCGGCCATGGTTCTCTCCTCAGGCCGCGAGCAGCCGCGTGAACCGGTCCATACCGCGCCCGCGTACGTCGGTGAGGTACGCCGCGGCCTGCTCCGCGGTCAGCCCACGGTGCACGATCCCGTCCACGGCCAGGGCGACCGCGAGCGGATCATCCTTCCCGGGGAACGTGACGTTACGGCCGACGAGCGCCCCGCGCACCGTGCTGCCCGCGCGCATCCCCGCGGCGAATTCCTGGAAGATGCCGGTGGGGTCACCGCGCGACTCGCCGCCCAGCATGAGGATCGGGCAGGTCGTCGCCTCCGCCACCTGCTCGTAGCCCTCGCAGTAGGGGATTTTGAGCCATGTCAGCGCCGAGGCGGCGCCCAGTCCGGATGCGACACTGACGACTTTGATCAGCGCCTCGGCGCTGACA
>DASSGA010000179.1:0-3339 GCA_035693805.1 bacterium
ATTCCATGGCCGCAGGGCGCATTCGAGCGCGGCGTGGACGCGCTGGTCTGCCTTCCGAGTGGAGGGTAGGCGTGGTCGCGATGAATCATGGATCCGGCTGGGGAGCCGCCCTCGTCCGGGGCGGTGGGAACCTCGAGGGCAGTCCGCTCGCCTCGATCTGGAAGAGCGCGACGGTCTTAGGGATCCCGGGCAACCGGTATCGGCCGAGGCTCTTGAGATGGACGCTGGTCGGAGCCGATCCCTTGAGGGCTGCGGTGGCATCGCCGGAGATAACGATCTGGCCCCCACGGGCGGCCGCGCAGACGCGAGCCACGGTGTGGACGGTCAAACCGATGTACCCGAGGTCCGTGAGGGTTGGACGGCCGCTGTGGATGCCGGCGCGGACCCGGACGTTGAGATCATCCGGCCAGGTCCGTCCGCCGAGCGCACGCTGAATGGCCACGGCGGCCTCGACAGCTGTGCCGGCGTCCTTGAAGACGGCGAAGCACTCGTCGGCGCGAACGTCGATTTCGCGACCGCCTGCCCTCAATACCGCCGCCCGCACGATGCCCCGGACGTCTTTCAACAGGTCGCGATAACGGCGGCCCAGTCGGTGGAGCAGGCGTGTGGAGTTCTCGATGTCGGTCATGAGCAGGGTGACGAACCCCTTGGGGAGCGGCGCCGCGGGGGCGTTCTTCCGCTCCGATTGCAGCTGGCCGGTGATGAAGCCGATGGGGAGGATGCCGTGCTTCTTCGCCGCGTTCAGCAGCCGGCGGCGGGCGCGCTGCCGGGCCGCGTCGTCCTCGAAGGTAACCTGGTTGAACCGGGCGAGCGCATTCCGCACGTGTGCCTCATCGTTGATCGGTAGTCGTCTCCGGCCATGAGCGTCGATGTAGGCAAAGGCACTGTTCGGGAGGCCGGCTCGCTTCTTGGCGCTGAGCGGTGGCATGCCTCAACGATAACCCCATGCCCGCACCCACCGGAAGGTGTCTGGCACCCGGGGCGGAAGTCCCAGCCACAATTCCACGACGGGGAGGCGGATCAGATGCCGGGTTATGTGTCGCTGTTGACCTGGACGGACGAGGGAGCGCGCAACGCCAAGGACACCGTGAAGCGCTACGAAGCCGCGAGCGGGATGGCGCAAAGGCTCGGTGTGTCCATCCGGCACATCTGGTGGACGATGGGAAGCTACGACGTCGTGACGGTGCTCGAGGCGCCAGACGATGCCGCGGCGAGCCGATTCGCCATCGCCATCGGTGCGCAAGGGAATGTGCGCACGGTGACCATGCGGGCGTACACCAAGGATGAGATGGGCAAGGTGTTGGGAGGCCTGCCCTAGGCGCGGACCCATCCTTCTCTCGGATTCGGCAGCGGGGTCAGCGCTTGCTCCAGTTCCCCGCGCAGCGGTTCGAACCTGGGTGGGAGTGAGAGGCGTTCGCCCAGGTGCTCGAGCGGTTCGTCCGCGGCGAAGCCCGGGCCCAGGGTCGCGATCTCGAACAGGATGCCGCTCGGCTCCCGGAAGTAGATGGAGCGAAAGTAGAATCGATCGATGACCGGGGTGGGGAAGACGCCCCCTTCGAGTACGCGCTGCCGCCAGGCCTCGTGCTCTTCCATGGGCGAGGCCCACGCCACGTGGTGAACCGTGCCTGCGCCGGGGATGCCCACGCGGTTGGCCTCCTCGTACGTGTAGAACGAGCCGCGGTGACTACCCCGTGCGACATAGCTCCCTTCGCGCATTCGCGTGAAGCCGAGCGTTTCCTCGAGGAAGCGGCGGCTCGCAGCCGGATCGGCGCTGTGGGCGTGCACCCCGTCGAAGCCCTGCAGGGCGTGCTCCCGGGGAATCTCCGGGTGGTGCGCGACGAGTGGCTCGTCTTCGGTTTCGGTTACCGCGATCTCCAGACCGAGGCCCTCTGGATCCGCGAAGGTCAGGCGCCGATCATCGCCCGACGGCGTAACGCCTTCGCCGCGCAGGCGCGTCTCCCAGAAATGCAGCGCGTCGGGCGAGGCCACGCGGTACACAACCCGGTAGATCATCCCCGCGCCGGGCCGGCCGCGCCGCGCGCCCGGATACTCGAAGAAGGTGAGATCCGAGCCGGGGCGGCCTTCTTCGTCGCTGTAGAACAGGTGGTAGGCGGTCGGATCGTCCTGGTTGACGGTCTTCTTGACGAGACGCAGCCCGAGTACCCGGGTGTAGAAATCCAGATTTCTCCGCGCGTCCCCGGTGATGGCGGTGATGTGGTGGATCCCATCCAGCTTCATCGCACGCACCTTCGGATCCGGGACGGGCGCCTACGGAGCAGCGAACGTCACCTGTCCCGTTGGATGGTCGAACAACCACAGACGTGGCTCGCCTGCACTCACCTTTAACCCGATCCTGGGCCTGGCTAATCCGTCGAACATCCAGATGCCGGGGTCATCCCGGTAGTCGACCCACAGACCGATCCGGGGCCGGCCCAGCGCGTCGGTCACACGCAGCTCGGCGGCACGTTCGGCGCCGACCCGGATGAGCATCCTCGCCTGCCCGTGCCCATCGTACAACGCCACCTCAGGGACGCCCTGGGCACTGATCGTCAGGGCCAGCCGCCGCTGGCGGCCGCCGTCGTACAGCCACACGGCCGGTTTGCCCCCGAAGGCATCGAGCGTGATCCGGACCTGCCCGGCGCCATCGGTGATCTCGACGGCCTGGGTGCGGACGATCCGCTGCTGAGATGCCGCCGGCCGGAAGAGAACCACCACGATGGCGGATGCCGCGACGGCGGCCAGCAGAGCGGCGGCGAAAAGGGAGAGGCGGGAGGACATAGGCGCGCCTCCTTTACCACGTGGAATGGGGTCCTCTTCCGTCCGGGGCGAAGGCGGTCCTGCGGCCTCCGGCGAAATGGAGAAGCACCACGCGAGGCAGGACACCATCCCGGAGGTGAGTAATGCGGATCGTTCGGCTCGCCGCAATCCTCTGCGTGTTCACGCTGCTCGTGGCCGCGGGCGTGGGCAGTTCGGCCCCGGCCCAGGAGATCGTCTTCACCTCGAACCAGTTCACGCCGGTCGAAGAGCAGGAATGGGCCCGCAACACGCTGCTCGCGGGCTTCACCCGTGAGACCGGCATCAACGTGCGGTTCGTCACCGAGAACGAGGGGCCGTACGTCGATCGCCTCCTCGCTGAGGCCCGGGCGGGCCGCGGCACCATCGACGTCACCGGAACGCTGCACGGCATCTTCCCGGTGTTCCTGGCCAACAATGCGCTGCGCGACATGGCGGAGACCCAGCGGCAGCTCGACGCCCGGAAGGACCGCACCTTCTTCAAAGACTTCCTGGCGGCGGCCAAGATGGAGAACGCCACCGCGTTCGTCCCCTGGATGCAGGCCA
>DASSGA010000180.1:0-2293 GCA_035693805.1 bacterium
TCTCGATCATCTTCACGCCTGAACTGGGGGGTGGCAAGATGGCGCCGCCCCCGGCCCAACCCTCCCTGGGTGGGTCCGTCCAGCAGAAGATGAACGGGGGTACCAGTGCCAAATCGTGGTAGGGGCTGCCAGCCCCTGCCATTGCACGCACCACTCCTCCGCTGCCCGTCGGTCCGCAAGACTGGCGGGCAGTGTTTTCTTGCTCGACCCTCGGCCAGCGGCACGGGAAGTGCTCTCTATCCGGCGTCCCAGCAGGCCTTCCGGGGAGCCTTTTGGGGAACGATGCATGTGCGGCCCCGGCAGGGTAGCGGACGAGGGTGGTGGGGTAAGGTGCCCGATCTCACGTGGGACGGGTGGAAAACGCTCATTTCCATTGCGGTGGCAGTCATCCCCGCAGTGATGAAGTTCCGTGTCGAGCTCTCGCGGGCCATCGACGTCGTGGCGGAGGGCGTCGGCCTCGTTGTGCTTGTCCTCGGGGTCGTGCTCTACACGCACAGCTTCCCCCAGTGGGAACGCCTCCAGGCCAACCTCGGCGCGATCTCTCAGGAATCCCCGATGCTCGCCGCGCAGCAGGTGCAGACGCTCTACACGCTGTATACCGGCTCGATCGCGCTGATGATCCTCGGCGGCATGCTGGCCTTCTCCGGACTGGTCGGCCGGATGCGCGCGCACGTGACCCCCGCGAAGCGGCGCTAGCCCGTCCTACCCGACCTTCTTCAACCGCTCGAGGTACTGTTTGCGGAATTTCGCGACCTTGGGCGCGATGATCATGCGGCAGTACGGCTGGTTGGAGTTGTTCGCGAAGTACTCCTGATGGTAGTTCTCCGCGGGATAGAACGTTTCGAACGGCACGACCTCGGTGACGACCGGCTCATCCCAGACGCCGGCCTCGCTGATCTCGCCGATGACCTCTTCCGCGACGCGTTCCTGCTCCTCGCTGTGCGTGAAGATGGCGGACCGGTACTGCGTCCCGACATCTGCGCCCTGGCGATTCAGCGTCGTCGGATCGTGGATGGTGAAGAATACCTTCAGGAGATCCCGGTAGGACAGCGCGTCCGGGTTGAACGTGACCTGCACGACCTCGGCGTGGCCGGTCTCGCCCGTGCAAACGTGCTTGTAGGCGGGATTCGGAACGTGACCGCCGGCATAACCCGAGACGACGTCCTCAACCCCGGCAAGCTGATCGAACACCGCTTCCAAACACCAGAAGCAGCCCCCGGCCAGCGTGGCGACCTCCGTACGCATGGATCCCCTCCTCGCCAGTCTGCCAGACCCAGGATCTGGGCCGTGTGATTGCGTCCATGCCAGGCGTAGTTGCTCATCGCCCGCAGCAACCCTACCCAGCGCCCTTCAGATGGATCCTCCCGTTGCGTGTTCTGACTCCTGAGCAACGACAGCCTCCCCATAGATGTTCCTAGCCGCTCGGCACGGGCACGATGAACCGGGTGACACTGCCGCTCAGGGGCCGGGACTCGGAGGGACCTCGTACGTGTAGATCAGCCGGATGCCGCCCCCCGGACGGACAGTCGAACGTTCCCGGCGCATCCCGATCTTCTCCGCCACGCGTGCGGAGGCGGTGTTCTCGGGATCGATCAGGGCGATGAGCCGGGGGATGGCGAGCCGGTGCACCGCCGCGTCGCGCAGAGCGGACGCCGCTTCAGTCGCATAGCCCCGTCCCCACGCATCCGCCGCAAAGACGTAGACGACCTCGACCTCGCTCCGGCCATCCACCTCCTTCCGCAGGAGCCCGCAGTCTCCGACGATGCGCCCTGAAGCTTTTTCGATTACGGGGTGGAGATCGAATGGATCCGGGGCATCGGCCTTCAACTCACCCTCGAGGGCATCGCGCACCTTCGCCGGGTCTCGAGGGCCACCCATGTGCCGGGTAACCTCGGGATCCGTCCACAGCGCAACGAGCGAAGGCACATCGGCAGACAGGAGCGACCTGATCAACAGGCGCGGCGTCTCGATCGGCAGGAGGCCGCCCTCCACGTGCTTCATCCTCGCTTGCGCGCTTTCCAGATCTCCTCGGAGGGCCAGCGACGCGCCCACTCCGTCGTGACGAACTTGTAGCGTGTGGTCGCACCCGCGGGGGCTTGGATCTCGATGAGATCCTCCACCTCGAACCCGCTCCGTCGCAGCAGCCGGATCCAGTCGCCGTATCCTATGTGGAACTCGACCGCATCGTCATCGTCCGACCACTCCAGGCGATGCATCCCGAAGTAATCCCTGATGAGGCGGTCCTCGGCCGCCACCTCCACATCATCGGGGACGCAAAGCATCAAGATGGTGG
>DASSGA010000181.1:0-7284 GCA_035693805.1 bacterium
CCTGCGGATGAGCCCCTGGGCGATGTCGTTCCGAATCCAGTCCGAGGTGGGGCTGGAAACGATCCTGCACTTCACAACACGCGACCGCAACCTGGTGCGGCTGCAGTCCGACCTGCTGGCCGTGCATGCGCTCGGGATCCGCAACGTGCTCGTCCTCCGCGGTGATCCGCCGCAGATGGGCGACTACCCCAATGCCACCGCGGTCTCCGACGTGAAGCCCTCCGGCCTGGTCAAGCTCATCAAGGAGTTCAACCGCGGCCGCGACGTGGCGGGGAACTCGATCGGGGCGCCCACGGCCTTTTCGGTCGGCGTGGCCCTGAACCTGTCCGCGCCCGACCTGGACCAGGAAGCCCGCGTACTCGACCGCAAGATCCGGGCGGGGGCGGATTTCATCTGCACGATGCCGGTCTACGAGCCGGAGATGCTCGACCGCTTCGAGCGCATCGCCGGTCGCCTGCCGCTGCCGGTGCTGGTCGGCGTGCTCCCGCTGGCCGGCACGCGCCACGCGGAGTTCCTGCACAACGAGCTGCCGGGCCTCTCCATCCCCGATCCCGTCCGCGCGCGGCTGCGCGCCGCCGGGGACGGGCGGGAGGAAGGGCTGCGCATGGCCGAGGACCTGGTGGCCGCCCTGCGCCGGCGCGTGGCCGGCATCTACTTCATCCCGTCGTTCGGACGCTACGACGCCGTGATCGAACTGGTCAGGCTTGCGAGGGCGCACGCCCCCGCCTAATGTAATCGTGAGGCGCAGAGCGCCGAGCGATGGCCCTTTTCCTGGAGGATGGCGTGATTACAACAGCCGTAGGGAACTATCCCAAGATCCCCGACCTCCCCGCGCCCGGCAAGTGGCGGAGCGCGGTGGAGAAGTTCCAGAAGGGACAGATCGATGAGGCGGCGCTGCGCCGGGTGGAGGACGAGGTCACGGTCGAGGCGATCCGCGACCAGCTCGAGGCGGGCGTCGATCTCATCACCGACGGCCAGATCCGCTGGGAGGACGCGCAGACCCACTTCGCCCGCCGGCTGCGCGGTTTTCACATCAACGGCCTGCAGCGCTACTTCGATACCAACGTGTACTTCCGCGAGCCCGTCGCCGAGGGCGAAGTCGGCTGGACCGAGCCCATCACTGTCGCCGAGTATACCTTTGCTCGCGACCATAGCACCAGGCCCGTGAAGGCAGTCGTCACCGGCCCGCTGACGCTTGGGACGCTCAGCCGGAACACGTTCTATCCGACCCGGCGCGAATTCGTCCTGGCGCTTGCGGGGGCGCTCAACGGCGAACTGCGCGCCCTGGCTTCCGCCGGCGCCGAGGTCATCCAGGTGGACGAGCCGGCCCTGTGCCGGCACAAGCAGGACTACGCGATGTTCGCCGAGGCGATGGGCGTCCTCACCGCCGGCGTCCGGGCCACGCTGGTCCTGGCGACCTACTTCGGCGATCTCGGAGGCGTCTACCCGCAGGTCCTGACCCTGCCCTTCGATATCATCGGCATGGACTTCGTCGCCGGCCACCGGAACTGGGACGTCGTCGCTGGTGCCTCGTTCACGAAGACCCTGATGTTCGGGATCCTCGATGCGCGTAACACGCGGGTCGAGACCCCCGAGGAGATCGTCGCCGCCGTGCGGCGCATCTCCTCCACCGTACCCCCGGAGCGCCTCCAGGTCGCCCCCAGCGCCGGTCTCGAGTTCCTGCCCCACGGCGTGGCGCGGCGCAAGCTGCGCGCGCTGGTCGAGGGCGTGCGGGCCGCCTCCGAGGCGTTGAAAGGAGCACGCGCGTGAGCGAGTTGCCCCTGCTGCCCACCACCGCGGTGGGGAGCTATCCCAAGCCGCCGTACCTGCTCGAGGCCCGGCGCAAACACCTCCGCAACCAGATCGGGAAGGACGAGCTCACCGAACTGGAGCGACGGGCCACCCGCGAGTGGATCCAGATCCAGGAAGAGCTCGGGCTAGACCTGCTCGTAGACGGCGAGCAGTACCGCGGCGACATGGTCGCCTACTTTGCGGATGAGATGGCGGGCTTCGCCATCGCCGGGCTCGTGCGATCGTACGGGAACCGCTACTATCCCAAGCCGGTCGTCGTGGGCCCCGTCGGTCGGAAGGCGCCGGTCACGGTGTCGTGGTTCACGTATGCGCAGTCACTCACCAAGAAGCCCGTGAAGGGGATGCTCACCGGCCCCTACACGATCGCGGAGTGGTCCTTCAACGAGCACTACCCAACGCGCCGCGAGCTGGTACTGGAGCTGGCCCGGGCGATCCACGACGAGGTCGTGGACCTGGAGCGCGCCGGCGCCAGGTACATCCAGATCGACGAGCCCGCGATCCACACCCGCCCCGAGGAGGACTTCGACCTCGCGCGCGAGGCGATGGAGATCGTCACAGAGGGCATCTCCGCCTACACTGTGACGCACATCTGCTACGGGGACGTGCCGAAGATCTATCCGGCGATGCTGCATCTCGCCGTCGATCAGCTCGATCTCGCCCTGAAGAATGAAGAGTTCGCGCTCCTCGAGACGTTCCGCACGGCGCCGTTCACGAAGGACATCGGGCTCGGGGTCGTTGACGCGCACAGCCACCGCGTGGAGTCCGTACAGGAGGTCGCCGACGGCATCCGGCGGACCCTCGAGGTCATCCCCGCGGAGCAGGTCTACGTCTCACCCGACTGCGGCCTCAAGACCCGGACCGTGGACGAGACCGTAGGCAAGCTCCGGGCGATGGTTGAGGGCACGAAGGTGGTCCGCAGCGAACTGCTGGGGGCGCGCGAGAGCGCGAGGGCCTAGCGTTGGCCGTCAAGGTGGAAGGCCGGCGCATCATCCGGGCGCCGGTCCAGAAAGTCTTCCAGCTGGTCAGCCGCCTGGACGCCGCGCCCCGCGTCACCGGCCTGTGGCTCACGGCCGATCTCGTCGAGCGCAAGTCCAACGCGCTGACCGTGCACTACCGCGGCTACTTCGCCGGCCTCCCCGTCGAGTCGATCCAGCGGGCGATGCTCCACCCACCGCACCGCATCGACTTCCGCCAGTCCCGGGGGAACCTCAAGGCGTTCCGCGGCCAGTACCAGCTCAAGCCGATCGAGGGGGACACCGAGATCAGCCTCACGCTCGAGGCCGAGGTGGGTATCGCTCTCGTCTCAGAGGAGGCCGCGCGCCTGGTGCTGCATTCGTTCATCGAGCGCAGCCTCGAGAAGTTCAAGCTCACGGCCGAGCGCGACCTCCCGCGCGTCGTGCGCAAGGCCGCGAACGGCGCGGCGGCCAAAGAAGGCGCGCGACCGGAAGGCGAGGAGGCGGTTGGCATGCCCGCCGAAGCCGGACAAGCGTCCGAGGGAGCACCGACGGAGGTGTCACCGAAGAAGGATGGCGAGGGCGCCCCGGGACCGAGAGAGGCGAGGTGGACACGTCCGGGTGCGCAGGCGCCGGGGCAACCCGCCGGGGCGAAGCCGGGGACAGAGCAGCCAGGTGGTGCGAAGAAGCGCCGTCGGCGCCGGAGACGCCGACGTGGAGGACGTGGCCCGGGTGGACCGTCTACCGGGTCAGAGCCAGGTCGCGGAGGACCGGGAACAGGACCGCCCCCAGGATGAGGGTCAGCGTCCAGTAGAACCGGGTCTGCAACTGCTTGCGAATGTCCGCACTGTCCGGCCGGAGCGAGCCGATCTCGGCTTTCAGTTCGGCCTTGAACTCCGCGCGAAACGCGCTGAGTTCGCGCTCCACCCCCGCCAGCCGCTCGTTGATCTGCTCGTACGCGTCCTCGAGCCGGGCCATCCGGATCTCCAGCGCCTCGGTGACCATGGCAATCTTGGCGTCATGATACCATAGGGAGTATGCGGGTACCCTGACGCGCTCGGGCCTTCCCGCGAACAGGTGATGGTGTGTCGCCCAAGATGGCCGTTCCCGCGCAGATGGGCAGCGTGACCGACAATCCGTTCTGGATCGTCTGGTCCGATGGTCACCGCTCGAAATACTCCTGGCAGCACCTGCGCATGGCCTGCCCCTGCGCCCACTGCAAGGGGGAGTGGACGTACCGGCCCGATCCGCTGACCGACAAGGACATCCCCCCGGCGATCCGGGCGATGAGCCTCACCCGGGTCGGCGCCTACGCCCTGCGCTTCACGTGGATGGACGGCCACGACTCCGGTCTCTATCCTTTCCCGCTGCTCCGCCACGAGATCTGCGAGTGCGACGAGTGCGTCGCCCGGCGCGCGAGCGAGCCCAGCCCACGCTGACCGCGCGGCGGCCCGGTGGATGCCCCCGATTCGGCTGTGCTAGCATGATGGATGACACCGTCGGAGGAGACCCCCCGTGTTCGGACGCGGTTCCAGCATCACGCGCGAGCAAGTGCTCGAGGCTCTGAAGGACGTCCAGGACCCCGAGCTCCACCGCAGCATCGTCGAGCTCGACATGGTCAAGGACATCGTCATCGGCGACGGCCGGGTCAAAGTCGATGCCCTGCTGACCATCAGCGGCTGCCCGCTGCGCGAGACGATCGTCGAATCGATCAAAACGAAGGTCGCCGCGCTGCCCGGCGTGAGCGCCGTGGACGTGAACCTCGGCGTGATGAGCCAGGAGCAGCGCCAGGCCCTGATCGGCAAGCTGCGGGGCGGCGAGAGCGCGTCCAAGGGCCCCGGCTCGTTCCTCGGTCCCGACTCCCCGACGCGCGTCATCGCTGTCGCCAGCGGCAAGGGCGGAGTGGGGAAGTCCACCGTCACCGTCAACCTCGCCGCGGCGCTGGCGCGCATGGGCCACAAGGTCGGCGTCCTCGACGCCGACGTGTACGGCTTCAGCATCCCGACGATGCTCGGCGTGCACGGGCGGCCGACCCTCATCGACCAGATGATCATCCCGCTCGAGCGCGACGGCATCCGGGTCATCTCGATGGGCTTCCTGCTGCCCGACGAGGACCAGGCCGTGATCTGGCGCGGCCCGCTGCTGCACAAGACGCTGACCACCTTCATCGGCGAGGTGCACTGGGGAGCCGATCTCGAGTACCTGCTGATCGACCTGCCGCCGGGTACCGGAGACGTGGCGCTGACCATCGCGCAGACATTGCCGCAATCCTATTTACTGCTCGTCACCACGCCGCAGGACGCCGCCTCGCAGGTCGCCCGCCGCGCGGCGAAAATGGCCGAGAAGGTGAACATGGAGGTCGTGGGCGTCATCGAGAACATGTCCTTCTTCCAGCCCACGGCGGCGGACGCGCCGGTCTACATCTTCGGGCGAGGTGGTGGGGCGAAGCTCGCCCGTGAGCTCGCGGTCCCGCTCCTGGGCGAGATCCCTCTCGATCAAACCATCCGCGAGGGCGGCGATGCCGGACGCCCTATCGTGCTGACCCATCCCGATGCCCCCGCCTCGGTCGCCTTCCGCGCCGCGGCGGAGAAGCTGCGCAACACCGTCCCGGTCCCCGCCCGGGCCTAGGGAGGAATCCGATGGCGACAGTGGCTCCGCAGGTGCACCGGAACTACGTGAACGGCGTGTGGGTGGACGCGAGGTCCGGTGAGACGATGCCGTCCATCAACCCGGCGACCGGCGAGACGCTCGGCCGCGTACCCAAGTCCGGCCCGGAGGACGCCCAGGCCGCGATCGCGGCGGCCCGGGCGGCGTTCGAGAAGTGGCGCAAGGTCCCCGCGCCCCGGCGGGCGGAGATCCTGTACCGCGCCGCCGAGGAGCTCGTCCGGCAGAAGGAAGACCTGGCCCGGCTGATGACCCAGGAGATGGGCAAGGTGCTGGCCGAGACGCGCGGCGACGTACAGGAAGCGATCGACATGACGTACTTCATCGCGGGCGAAGGCCGCCGCCTGCACGGCTACACCACACCCAGCGAGATGCCCCACAAGGCCGCGTACTGTCTGCGCGTCCCCGTCGGCGTCGTCGGCGTCATCACGCCCTGGAACTTCCCGATGGCCATCCCGTCGTGGAAGATCATCCCGGCCCTGCTGTGCGGCAACACCGTCGTCTTCAAACCCGCCACCGACACGCCTCTCGTGGGCGTGCGCTTTGCGCAGATCCTCAACGACGCCGGCCTCCCGCCGGGGGTGCTCAACGTCGTCACCGGCAGCGGCGGGAAGGTCGGGAACGCCATCGTCGAGCATCCGGACGTCGCCATCATTTCCTTCACCGGCTCGACCGAGATCGGGCTCGCCATGGCCGAGAAGTGCGCGCACCTCGGCAAGCGCGTGTCCCTTGAGATGGGCGGCAAGAACGCGGCCATCGTCATGGACGACGCCGACCTCGATCTCGCCACCGACGCGCTGATCTGGAGCGCGTTCGGCACCTCCGGCCAGCGCTGCACCGCCTGCAGCCGCATCATCACGCAGCGCGGGGCGCGCAAGGACCTCACCGACCGGCTCGTGGCGCGGGCGAAGTCGCTGCGATTGGGTGACGGGCTCGACCCCAAGACCGAGGTCGGCCCCGTGGTCAGCCAGGCACAGCTAGAGAGCATCCATGGCTACGTCGAGGTCGGGAAGAGGGAAGGCGCGCGCGTACTGGTGGGCGGCGGCCGTGTCTCGGATGGAGCCCTCGCGCGGGGACATTTCTACGCCCCGACCATCTTCGACAACGTCACCCCCGGCATGCGGGTCGAGCAGGAGGAGATCTTCGGGCCGGTCACCGACATCATCGAGGCGAAGGACCTCGACGACGCGGTCCGCATCCTGAACGGCGTGCAGTACGGCCTGTCCGCCTCGATCTTCACGCGGGACGTGAACACGGCGATGCGGGCCATCGACGACATCTTCACCGGCATCGTCTACGTGAACCACGGCACGATCGGGGCCGAGGTCCATCTACCCTTCGGCGGCACGAAGAACACCGGGAACGGCCACCGCGAGGGCGGCATCCAGGCCCTGGATGTCTTCTCCGAGTGGAAGGCGGTCTACATCGACTACAGCGGCCGGCTGCAGAGGGCGCAGATCGACAAGGAGTGATGCGCCCCATCCTGCCCGGCCTGATGCTCGCGCTCATCGGTGCCGCAGCCGCCGCGCCTGCATCGGCCGCCCCTCCTCAGGCCATCGAGCTCCGGGCCTCGGAAGTCACGGTGCGCGGAGGCGGCGATGTCATCGAGGCCAGCGGGAACGTGCGCATCACCGATGGCCGGAGCTCGGTGCGCGCCGGACGCGCCGTGTATGCGATCCGCTCACGGCGCATCGAACTCAGCGGAGGCGTCGCCATCGCCTCGACCGAGGGCAACCTCGGGGCTGAGCGCGCACTCCTCCTGCTCTCGGCCGACCGCCGCATCACCAGCGTGGAGGCCGCCGGGGGCGTCCGCCTGCAGATGCGCGATCGCGTGCTCGAGGCCGGCCGGGTGAGC
>DASSGA010000182.1:0-8228 GCA_035693805.1 bacterium
CGCGCGGCGGCTCCCGGAGGCCTCAACCGTCCCCGCAGCCCGGGCGATCCCTGTCCTGGGGCCCATCCTCGTGTACGCCGCGCTCGCCGTGCCCTGGTATCTGATCGAGTGGATGCGCCACGGCTGGCCCTTCGTCCAGACAGTCATCGGCTACTACACGGTGAATCGCTTCGTGGGGGTCGTGGAAGGCCAGTCCGGACCCTGGTGGTACTATGCGCCTGTGTTCGGCCTGGGTGCCTTTCCGTGGACCGCGTTCTTGCTGGCCATGGTTCCCTACCATCTGCGCCGGTGGCGCGAGGAGGGGAGTCTCCTCGTCCTCTTGTGGACGGGCATCACGATTGCCTTCTACACGGCGGCCGGAACGAAGCTGCCGAACTACGTCCTCCCGGTCTATCCCTGGGCCGCCCTCGGCATCGCCGCGATGTGGGACGGCGCCCTGGACGGTGAGCGGGCGGCGCGGATCGCCATCGGGTCGGCCCTCGCCGGCACGGTGATCGCACTCGTGGTCTTCGCCGGCGAGATCGCCGCGTTCGCCGGCGTCAAGTATCCGGCGGACCTGGTTGCGCTCCAGCGGCACCTGGTCTTCGTCGCCGCCGTCCTGGGCGTCTGGCTCCTCGCGGCTGCGGCGGCCTACGCGCTGCGTCGCCCTGTCGTGAGCTTTGCTCTGATCGCCGCGACGACATGGCTCCTGGGGGGGATCCTGGTGTTCCGCACCCTGCCCCTGATCGACGCGCGCCGGCCGGTGAAGGCGGTGGCGGCCGTCGTGCGGTCGCGCCTGACGCCGGACGCACTGCTCGTCGGCTACCGGATCAACGATCACCAGACGCTCCTGTTCTATGCCAACCACCGTGTGCAGTGGGTCGAGGACGTGCCCTCTATGCTGCCCCTGATCTGCACGCATCCGGCGACGATCGTGGTGTCGCGCCCCGGCGACCTCCGGGCCGCCGCGCGCTCCCTGGAGGCGTCCGGCAACCTCCAACTCCGCCCGCTGATCGACACCGACACGCTCGCTGCGGTGGAGGTGACGTGCGCTCCATGAGGCTCTCCGTGATCGTTCCCACCTATAATGAACGGGACTCGCTGCCCCATCTACTGGCCCGGCTGCGCGCTGTGCAGGAACAGGTGGGGCTCGAGGTCGTCGTCGTGGACGATGCCTCGCCGGACGGGACGGGCGAGCTCGCGGACGGCTTCGCGCGGGACGGTACGCTGCCGGTCGTGGTGGTCCACCGTGGAGGGAAGGGGGGCCTCGCCTCGGCGGCCATCGACGGGGCAAAAGCATCACACGGCGAGTTCGTGAGCGTGATGGACGCCGACCTCTCCCACCCGCCGGAGTTGCTCCCCGATCTTGCCCGGGCGCTGGTCCAGGGGGCGGACGTCGCCGTTGCCTCCCGGTACATCCCCGGGGGCGGCATCGAGGACTGGCCCATGCCGCGCCGTGCCGCCAGCCGCACCGCGACCTGGCTCGCCCGCGCCGTGCTGGGGCTGCGCGTGCGCGATCCCCTCTCCGGGTATTTCGCGGCCCGGCGCGAGCTACTCACGCGTGGGCCGTACATGGGCATCGGCTATAAGTTGCTCATCGAGGTGCTCGCCACGCATCCGCGGGCACGGGTGGTCGAGGTGCCGTATCGCTTCATCGACAGGGCGCACGGCACGAGCAAACTGTCCGGCGGCGAGGTGCTGGACTATCTGCGTCTGCTGCTGATGCTGCGCGTGAAAGGACGCCCGTGGAACTCGGCACCCTCCTGATCCCGGTCCTCATCGTCCTGAGCGGCGCGATCGCGCTGGTTGGGAACGCGGTCGGACGCAACATCGGCCGCCGCCGGCTCTCCCTTCTCGGCCTGCGTCCCCGCTACACGGCGCAGGTGATCACGATCCTCACCGGCATGCTGATCACGGTGACGACGCTGCTCGTCGTCCTCGCGCTCTCCCAGGAAGCGCGCGTGGCCTTGTTCCGGCTGAACGAAGTGCTGCGCGAGACGCAGCGGCTCGAGGCGGAGATTCAGCGGCAGGAGGAGCGTCTCAACCAGCTGGCGCTGGGGGACATCGCATATCTCACGAACCAGGAGGTCGTCCGGGATGTCATCGACGGCGGTCTGCCCTCCCGCGTGGTGCGCCAGCGCGTGCTGGCCGCGGTGGAGCGCGGCACGGAGCTCGCCCGGGAAAACGGGATCGGCGCCGATCCCGCCGGCAACCGGCTCGTCCTCACGCCGCCGAACGTGAGCTGGGACGTCATGGTGAACCTCGTCGACCAGCGCGACAAGGACACCGTCTTCCGCATCATCGCCAGCCAGAACACCCTGCGGGGCGAGCCGCTGCCGGTCTTCGTCCAGATGTTCGACAATGTGCTGGTCTACCCCGCGTCGCAGGTCCTCTCCACGGCGACGGTGGACGGCCGCCAGAGCCGCGAGACGGTGGCGCGGGAGCTCCTGCGGCTCGCGGACGGCGCCGCGCGCGAGGCGCGACGCCGTGTGCTTCCGGCCCCGTTCACGCTGATCACCGCCGCGCCGAACGCCGCCGTTGATCTGGAAGATCACCGGGCCGCGGTGGCCCGCATCCAGCGGGTCAAGGGACCGGTGACGGTTCGCGTCGTGGCCGCCACGAACATCTACACCGTGGGACCGCTCGACGTCCGCTACCGCGTCGCCACCCGGTGAGCCTCCCCCCCGGAGGAAGTGCGCGGGGGGGATGGAATACGATCTCACGGGTGCAGGTGTAGGGAAGTCCGGTGCGATTCCGGCGCGGTGCCGCCGCTGTCACCGGCAAGGATCCCCGATCAGGCCACTGGGTTCGTCCGGGAAGGCCGGGGACTCCGATGAACCGGGAGCCAGAAGACCTGCCTGCCCTACTCGCCACACGCCTTCGAGGCAGAGGAGGTGGGCGGCATGCGCTTGTGCGCGCTGCTCGTGCTCGTTCCGCTGCTCGTCGCTCCCGCGATCGCCCAGGAACCACCGGTCTTTGAGCTGCCCGAGGTAACCATTCCCGGCCGCCGGCCGCAGACCGGAGGATCGACCCCCGCGTCGGTCACCGTCATCACAAGGGCCGAGCTCGAGCGCCTTGGAGCCCGCACGGTCGCGGACGCGCTCCGGCTCGTTCCCGAGGCATTGGTGCGTGCCTACGGCGGCTACGGGGCGCTCGCGGAACCGAGCATCCGCGGCTTCGGGCCGGGACAGGTCCTCGTGCTCATCGACGGCGTTCCGCTGAACAACGTGGCGCTCGGCCAGGCCGACCTCAGCACCGTGTCGCTCCTTGGGGTGGAGCGGATCGAGGTCCTTCGGGGAGCCTTCGGCGCCATCTCCGGAACCGGGGCCGTGGGGGGCGTCATCAACATCGTCACCGCCGGCGGTACCGCGCCCAGCGTCCGGATGCGCGCGGGGTCGTTCGGGGAGTACCAGCTTCATGCCGGCACAGGGGGCCGCGCCGCGTCGCTGGCCTTCGAAGCCTCCGGCACCGGCGGTTTCCGCCCGAACAGCGACGTCGCCGCGGTTACCGTGATCGGCCATCTCACCCTCGGCAGCGGGATCCGACTGACGGCCCACCACACCCGGATGGAGCTGGGAACACCCGGTGACGTGGGATTCCCGACCCCTCAGGATCGGCAGTCCGTTAATCGGACCATCGTGCAGTCACAGTGGGGCGATCCTGCCGGGCCCGCCCGCGGGCGGCTGTACGCGGTGGCCGAGTCGCTCGGCTTCTCGTCCCCGACCGGGAACAGCACCTATGCCACGTGGGCGGTCGGAGGGGAGATCCAGCGGGAATGGTCGGTTGCGCCCGGTCGAGTCCTCGCCGCGGGGCTGGAGTTCCAGCGGCAGAATCTCGACGCGGTCGTCTTCGGATCGGCGGTCCTCCGCGAGGCGGTGGTCGGCGCCGCATATGTGGAGTTCGATGCCGCTCTGTCCTCGCGACTCCTCGTCTCCACGGCCGTCCGCCTCGATGGGCACTCCGCCTACGGCGCCACGGTCAATCCACGGGTGGGCGTGGTCGTGGCGATCGATGACGCCACGCGCCTGCGGGCCGGCCTCGGACGGACCTTCCGCGGGCCGACGTTCCTTCATCTGTACTTTCCGGGATGCAGCGATCCCTCGCTGCGCCCGGAGACGGCGTGGACGGTGGAAGCTTCACTCGAGCGGGAGTGGGGATCACGGACCGGCGCGCTGACCGCTTTCCTCTCCGAGGCAACCGACCTGATCTCGGGCGGGTGTCCCCCGCAGAACATCGGCTCCGCGTCCATCGTGGGTCTGTCGGGGGATCTTCACGGTCTTCTCGGCGGCGGATGGACGGGGCGCATCAACCTCACGGTCCAGCAGGCCACCGACCGGATCACCGGTGATGCCCTCCACCGTGTCCCGTGGGTTGTTGCTCGGGCGGCGCTCACGCACGGTTGGTCCGACGCCTCGGCGATCAGCGTGATCGCCGAGTACATCGGGCCGCGGCTCGACCGCGACTTCTCAGTGTTCCCGGCGGCGGCGGTGCAGATGCCCGGCTACGTCGAGCTGGCCCTCCGGTATCAGCGGCAGATGGCCTCGGGGTGGATGATCGTTGCCGGGGCCGACAACCTCCTGGACATCTCGTACGAGGCCGTCAAAGGCTACCCCGCTTCAGGCAGAACGTTCTTCCTGACAGCGTCGAAGAGGTACTAGGCATGGTTCCGATGCGGATGCGCGTCGGGGTGGTCATCGCTGCGGTGGGGGCGTTTGGGGTCATCGCCGTCCTGCGGCAACCCTCCGCCGTCCCGCCTAACCCCACGACCGGACCGATCCCACGCCCGCCCGGGCCGACGGCGATGGAGGAAGCCGGGCGGTCAGAGGAGGCGGGCCTCCAGGCGCCGCCACGAGTGCCGAGGAAAGTGCCGCGGGCCCGTCCCGGGCTGTCACCCGCACCGGAGAGTCGGCGAACCGAGGCCCCGGCAGGTGGGGGGCCTGCGGACGCGGACCGCGATGTCACCGGCGCGCCGGATGCGCCGGAAGGCGGTGGGCCGCTGGAGCAGCCGGGGCTGCCGTCCGCGGAGGAGCCCGCACCCCCGGCGTCGGTGTCGATCGGAGCCGGGGAGACCCAGGCCGGACCGGGGCCGGTTCTGGCTCCTCCGGTGCTCCTCCCTGAGGCCTCAACCTATCCTCAGGACGCCCAGACCGTCGAGGTGGATCGGTCCTTGCTCACCCCCCGGATCCGGGTTGTGGCCCCGGAGGGACGGGTGGTGGTGAGGGTCTTGGTGCGTGCCGACGGCACAGCCGCGAAGGTGGAGATCGTCGCCACGTCAGGACATCCGGATCTCGACCGCGCCGCACTCGAGCGGGCGGCGGAGTGGACCTTCCAGCCGGCAACGCGGGATGGGATACCGATCGACGCCTGGGTGGTCATCGCCGTGCGGTTCATCGTGCCGTGATGGCGCCGGAGACCGTGATCCTTGCCGTGGACCCCGGCCGTGAGAAGTGCGGCGTCGCCGTACTCTCGCCGACGCGTGTGCTGGACCACCGGGTGATCCCAACGTCAGGTCTTGTCCGGTTTGTGGCTGACGTCCAAGGTGAGCGCGCCCTCACCTGGGCGGTGCTGGGGGACCGAACGTTCTCCGGGGAGGTCCGGAAGCTGCTGGAGGCGCACTTCCCCGGCCTGGCCGTCGTGGCTGTTGCGGAAGAGGGGACAACGCTCGAGGCCCGCCGCCTCTATTTCACGGACCACCCGCCCCGGGGCTGGCGGCGGCTTCTGCCGCTCTCCCTGCAGGTCCCGCCCGTCCCCCATGACGACTACGCGGCCATAGCCCTAGGACGACGCTTCCTCGCGATCCCGGGGCGGGCGCCCGTAAAACCTCCATAGAACCTCCGTCCAAGCAGGAGGAAACCTGAGCGAGGCGCCGTATACCTAACCGGACGGTAAAGAGCCCGAAAACGGGTACATTTGTTGACAGGGCACCTGCGGACTCGTAAGCTTAACATCTGGCTCACCCGGTCCCCTCTTTGGGGCCGTCGTCCAGGCGAGAGTCGCTCATTCGATGTCGAGCTGTAACCCGCCATCCGGACCCGTATGGGTCAACGGACCGGCGGTGCGGCGGGGAGAGGAGGTGGGGGGTCTACACGTTCCGCCGAGCGCCGTACCGTAAACACCTGCACATCCGGACGGTAGGGGAACAACGAGCAGAAGGTCGTTCTTCGCGCGGAGAGGAAACACGACCACTTGCCGCGCACACGGCCTGATGCTCGGATAACCCACTCAAGGGGGTAACGAGCACAATGAGGAAAGTCGCTCTTGCCATTGCAGCAATGCTCGTGCTCGCGATCGTCTCCCCCGCCTTCAGCCAGCCGTTCGCGGACGTGCCTACCGATCACTGGGCATTTGACGCGATCGCCGAGCTGGCCGCGAAGGGCCTCGTCGAGGGCTATCCCGACGGGACCTTCAAAGGCGACCGGGCGATGACTCGCTACGAGATCGCCATGGTGGTGGCCCGGCTCCTCGCGCGGATCGAAGCCATCAAGATCCCCGCGCCGCCGGCCCCGCCGAAGATCGACGTCAGCCGCGCCGACATCACCACCCTGCAGCGGCTGATCAATGAATTCCGCGCCGAGCTCGCCGCCCTGGGCGTGCGTGTCACGGCGGTTGAGGAGGAGCTTGCCGCCCTCCGCGCCCGCCTGGACAACACGTTCATTACCGGCGACCTCACCTATGTCTACGTCACCGGCCCCTATACGAATGTGACCGGGGGCGGGGGACTGCCTCAGGTTGACCGCAACCGGGCGCGCTTGACGTTCCGCGGCCGCGTGGGCAGCCACACCGCGACGTTCCTGCGCGCGCGCTGGAACTCCCGCTGGCCGGAGGCCAACGTCACGGACTTCGACCGCGTGTACTGGGAGTACGCAGCGCCGTTCGGCGTCGCCTTCCGGGTCGGCCGCGACTATTGGGGTCTCGGCCCGGTCGGGCTCCTGATGACCGAGGCCGCATCGACCGAGGGTGCCCGCGCGATGGGCAGCTTCGGCCCGGTTTCGCTGACCGCGCTCGGCACATGGAACCAGAACACCACGGGCTCCACAACCCTCGGGTTCCGGGCGGGCTTCAATCTGCTGCCCGGCTGGGAGACGGGGTTCAACTACCGCTCAGATCGCAACCCGACCGCCGCCACCTTCGTGGGCTCGGGCTGGAGCTTCGACTTCAGCGGGAACATCATCTCGAATCTCGCTCTCTCAGGTGAGTACGCGAGTTACACGCCCACGGGAGCTTCCGCGGTCAGCGCGTACTTCGTGAACCTGGGTCTGGCGGGGATGGTGCCGTTCTTCCGCGACGTCAACGTCTGGTACAAGAACTATCCCGCCGGCTGGACGCAGAATGCGGGTGGGACCGGCATCCCGCTCTGCGCCGGTCTCGACTGCTCGAGTTCGGATTCCCTCGCCGGGTTCTGGCTGGGCGCGGACATGGACCAGGTGACCGCGTTCGGTGTCGACGTGACGTTCGGCGTCACCCAGAACTTCAGCATGTACCTCGCGTATGAGGCGGGAACGGCCAACCAGGCTCTTGCCACCGCTGACGGCTACCTCTCCGCCGTTGCGGCCGGTAACAGCTACAGCGCCTACGTGGTCCAGGGCAACCTGGAGCTCGGCCATAACTCACGGATCGGGGCCGAGTACTACACGCTCAACAACGGGACGACCGGCGCGAACGTGACGAACGGCTACGCCGTCTACATCACTCACCGCTGGTAATCCGTCTAGCTCGACGGCCCGGAGGGTCTCTTCCTCCGGGCCGTTTTCTTTGCGCCCCCGCACAAGGGAACGGCTGACCGGCGGACAATTACTGTGGAGGGTGATGCCGTCTTGAAAGTCCTGCTCGTGCCATTGCTGTTCGTGCTCGTCGCCCAGATCGTCCCGTCCTGCGAGTCGCAGGAGGGGCCGATCGTGGGGTACGTTGACGACAAGTACCAAACGCTGACCGCGGGGGGCATCCGGGTCGGCGTGATCATCATCGGGGCCACGGAGTACGAGGTTCCCTGGTCATTCTACTGGGAAGTCCACATCGGTGACCTGGTCAAGTACGAGAACATGCAGTGGATCATCGTGAGGAAGGCCGGAGCCTCGGTCAATTGACAGGGCGCTCGGCCTTATGCTAGAGTCCTGACGAGCACGGCGATCCCTTTAATCCGGTCCGGGAGACCGGAAAGGCGAGCGATGCGGTTCACCGAATCAGCGCATCTTGCAACGAGACCGCCAGACGGGACAGAGGAGGCTCCTCTGTCCCGTATCATTTCCCCC
>DASSGA010000183.1:0-29930 GCA_035693805.1 bacterium
CCGCGGGACGAGGCGCGTGAGGCATCGGGCGGGCATCGGTCGTGCGGTGCACAGCGAAGATCTCGTTCCTCCGTACGAAGCTATGGAGGAGCAGACGCAGGTACGGGCTCGCCAGCTGGCTGCGGTAAGTGTTCACAACGCGGAGCTTCGACTGCTCGAGCTCGGGGGACAGGTCGAACCGCATCCACGACCAGGCGTCGGGCCGGGCCAGCTTGGATGGGGGCGCCAGGGAATCACGCACCGCAAGGCGCAGCGGGCGAGGGAAACCCGGCGCATGCACGAGGAAGGCATACACCGGGATTCCAGCCCGCACGCGCTCGACGAGTTCGGCCACGGCACGGTGATCCGGGTGGCGGTCGAACGGCGTGTGCGTCACGATGATGGTCGGCCGAACCCGGGCCACGGTCTGCGCCAGCAGCGCGGTGAGGGCCGGCCCGGCGTAAGGGGTTCCAGGAGCGACGACACCCGGATAGAGCGCGCGGTCCAGGTGGGTGAACCGCGAGGTGATCGGCCGGCGGCTGCGCATCACGTGATCGAGGGCGCGGTCGGGGAACCCGAGGTAGAACACGTCGCGGGCATCCACCCCGAGGCGCGCCATCGCCTCCCGGGTCTCCTCCTGACGCAGCCGTCCTTCTTCCATGAACTGGGCAGCCCCGGGGCGCAGCGTACGGCTCAAGACCGCGGCGGAGAACCGGTTGCTATCCCCGCTGGTCACGACCACGAGGGCGACCGCGGCCCCGTTTCGCCGTGCGGCCGCGATGAGACCGCCGGCCCCGATCACCTCGTCGTCTGGATGGGCGACGACGACGAGGAATCGATCTACCGCCGATGGCGGCGGGAGCGCCGGGAGGCCGCCCGTGGATGCATGCGACGGATGGACCACGAAGACGGGCGGGGCCGCCGCGACGAGGACAACCAGCACGACCATTGCGAGCAGCATAGATGGGGACCGCCGCTGCGTGGATGGGGACCGGGCCCGGCGGCCCGCCGGACGCGCCTGCCGGAGGAGATCCGATGAGGCGCGGACCTTGAGCCGGAGCCCGTTCACCGTCCCGTATTTCTGCCGCTTCGAGCGGTGATGGACCCCGAGCCACGCGACCCATGTCACCCGTTCACCGCGCAGACGGGCCGCCCGGTCCAGGGCCATCTCGAGGCCGAACCCGCTGCCCGGCAGGCCCTCGGCAGTCAACAGACCCCGGCGGATCGCGCGCTGGCCGGAGAGCGGCCGCAGCAGGACGTGCCGCTGATCGTCGGCGAACAGCGCCACCGCCATCTCCGCGCGGCGGTCCAGCACCGGCCGGAGCAACTGGCTCACGTGGTCCGCTTCCAATCCGCGCAGATCCGCGTCGAGGAGGAGAATCACGTCCCCCGCCGTCCATTGAAGGGCGGCCAGGACGGCGTCGCCCTTCCCACCATTCCTCGGGAGGACGATGACACGGTCGGCGCCGGCCCGCTCCGCGTGCGAGGCGGTGCCATCAGTGCTGCCGTCCGACACGACGATGACCTCATCGACGTCGGGACAGGCGCGGGCGGCCCTGACCACGCCGCCAATGGTCGCGGCTTCGTTGTAGGCGGGGACGATACACGAGACACGCAACCTCATCGAGAGGCGACCATCGACCGGATGATCAGCGTGAACGTGAAGAGCGCGAGGAGCAGCACCAGGGCTGCCCCGAGGACGGCCTGCATCGGGGCGGACCACTGGCGATGCAGCGCGAGCCCGAAGAGCGTGGCCGCGATCGCCGCCGCGGTCCCAAGCACTATGAGCGGGCGATGCAAGGCGGGCGTCGGCCGCACCGTCAGGAACTGGGCGACCTCCCGTGGAGCCAGGTAGTACGGCACGTCGGTCACCACCGTAACCAGGGACCCCTGCCGCCGGCGGAAGTAGAGCGCGAGCTTCAGCAGAAACGCGTTCTGTCCGTGCAGAAAGAAGTGCCACCATCGGGTCGGCACGAACTCGGGCAGAACGAGCGTGATCTGCTGGTCGAACCCAATCTCCCACTCCAGCTCATCGAGATACCGAATCAGCGGCTGGACCAGCGAGCGGTACGGTGAGGAGAGGACCTCCAATGGCACCCCCATCCCCCACTGCTGCCACTTGATGAGGATGTCCTCGGTTCGTTTCGGGTCGATGTCGACCGCAACGGCCACCACGTCATCGCTCAAGGACTTCGCGTAGCGCAGGGCCGGCAGGACGCCGCGGTGGACTCCGGCCACGGGGACGACGACCTTGTGCCGCCGGATAGGCTCCGGGGGCTTTGCCCCCTCGAGCGTGAGTTGCCCGCGGACCTCCTCATAGTGGCGGTAGATGCGGTACATCAGCCACACGTCGATGGGGATCAGGAGGATGACGATCCACGCGCCCGAGGTAAACTTCGCGGTGATCACGACGCCCAGGACGACGGCCGTGGCGGCCGCGCCGACCCCGTTGATGATCAGGCTGCGTGCCCACCCGGAGGTCCGCAGACGCCACCAGTGCCGCACCATCCCCGCCTGCGAGAGGGTGAACGAGAGGAAGACGCCCACAGCGTACAGCGGGATCAGCGCGTGCGTGCTGGCCCTGAAGATCAGCACGAGCCCGCCCGAGAGCAAGGCCAGGAGAATGATCCCGTTCCCGAAGACAAGGCGGTCGCCGAGGTTCGCCAGTTGCCGCGGGAGAAAACCGTCACGGGCCAGGATGGACGAGAGACGTGGGAAATCGGCGAAACTCGTGTTGGCGGCCAGCACCAGGATCAGGGCGGTGGCGAACTGGACGACGTAGTACATCGACCCCGTGCCGAACATCCCGCGCGCCAGCTGGGAGATCACCGTCTCGTGCTCCCGTGGGACGATACCGAAGTGCCGCGCAATCACGGTGATGCCCAAGAAGAGGGTGATCAGGATCGCGGCCATCCAGATCAGGGTGAGGCCCGCGTTCTTCGCCTCGGGCGGCTTGAAGGCCGGGATGCCGTTGCTGATCGCCTCCACGCCCGTCATCGCCGCCGACCCCGAGGCGAAGGCGCGCAGGATGAGGTAGAGCGTCAGCGGAGTGGAGCCGGCCGCGCCCGGCTCCAGGTGCGGCATGGCCGGCGGCGTCTGCAGCGTGCGCAGCAAACCGATCACGACGAGGAGGCCCACGCTGACGATGAAGACGTAGGTTGGCAGGGAGAAGATCGTCGCGGATTCGCGTACGCCCCGAAGGTTGATCACGGCGACAAGCGCCACGGCCGCGAGTGCCAGTTCCACGCGGTAGTGGAACAGCGCCGGGATGGCCGAGGTGATCGCCGCGATTCCGGCCGAGATGCTCACGGCGACGGTGAGGACGTAGTCGATGAGCAGCGCCGCGGCGGCCACGAGCCCCGGCCACAGGCCGAGGTTGTCATGGGCGACGATGTACGCCCCGCCCCCCGACGGGTAGGCGTGGATCGTCTGATGGTACGAGAAGGCCACGATGGCGAGCACGGTGGAGATCGCCATCGCGATGGGCAGCGACAGGGCGAGCGCCGCCGTGCCGGCGGCCATCAGCGCGATCAGGATCTCTTCGGTCGCGTAGGCGGTGCTGGAGAGAGCGTCCGACGAGAAGACGGCCAGGCCCTTGAACTTGGTGATGCGCTCGTGCTTGAGCCGGGCCGTCGGCAGCGGATCTCCGATGAGCAAACGACGAAGGGCCGCGCGCACGTCATCCTCCCCAAAGGCGAAGCCCCGTCCAGGCGGCGGGGGTCCCGCTTACCCTGACGGGGCCTCGGAGTCCATTCTACCACTGCCCGGAGCGGTTACTTGGCCTTCGCGGCGACCGGCTGGGGCGTGCCCGCGGCCTCCCGGACGATCGTGCTGCGGCGGCTCAGGACGACGGCGAGCACCACGAGCGCCAGCGCCACGCCGACGACGCCATACCGCACGCCGGGCGACAGGGGCCGGATGACGATCGGCGCAATGAGGATTGCCACCAGGTTCATGACCTTGATGACGGGGTTGAGGGCAGGGCCCGCGGTGTCTTTCAAGGGATCCCCAACCGTGTCGCCGATGACACCCGCCTTATGCGCGTCGGTTCCCTTGCCGCCCAGGTAGCCGTCCTCGATCTTCTTCTTGGCATTGTCCCAGGCCCCGCCGGTGTTCGCCATGAACACCGCGAGCAACTGGGCCGTCAGGATCGCCCCCGCGAGGTAGGCGCCGAGTGCCCCCGCTCCCAGACCGAAACCGACGAGGATGGGCACGCTGATCGCGATGGTCCCGGGGCCGAGCAGCTCCCGCTGCGCCGCCTTGGTCACGATGTCCACACAGCGGGAGTAGTCCGGCCGGGCCTTGCCTTCGAGCAGCCCCGGGATCTCGCGGAACTGCCGGCGGACCTCCTGGACGACGAGGAACGCCGAGCGTCCCACAGCGCGGATGAGGAAGGCCGAGATGAGAAACGGCACCGCCCCCCCGATGAGCAGCCCGATGAAGATCAGCGGGAGGTTCACCTGGATGCCGACCCGGGTGAGCATCTCCCCGGCCCGGTCCGCCCCCGCCGCGGTCAGCTCCTGCACGGTCACGAACAGGCGCGCTTCGTCGATGAACGAACGGAAGAGTGCGATGGCAGCGACGACGGCGGTGGCGATGGCAAAGCCCTTGGTGAGCGCCTTCGTCGTGTTCCCCACCTGATCCAGCCGGGCCACGATCCGCCCGGCCAGGGACTCTCCGCGCTCCACGCCCGACATCTCGAAGATCCCATTGGCGTTGTCCACGATCGGGCCGAAGGTGTCCTCGGCGAGGATGAACCCGGTTGTCGTCAGTAGGCCCAGGCCGGCCAGAGCGATCCCGTAGGCGGCCAGGGCCACGCTGCCTCCAAAGATCGTGAACGAGGCCACGAGGGTAACCGCGATGGCCAGGATGGACCACACGGTGCTCTCCAGCCCCGTGCCCAAGCCGGTCAGCAGCAGCGTCGCGGGTCCGGTCTTGGCGGAATACGCGATCTCCGTCACGGGACCCCGATCCGGGTGGGTGTAGAATTCCGTCAGCCACCCGATGATCAAGGCGAGGATGATCCCGGTGAGGGTCGCGAAGAAAAAGCGGAAGTCGGGCGCCCCGGTGGTGGGATCCTTGAGATACAACAGGTTGACAACGCCGAAGCCGATGACGGAGGCGATCGCCGCGGTCCAGAAGCCCACGTTGATCGGGCGCATCGGATCTCCGATCTCCTCGTCCTTCCCCCGCACGACCCACGTCCCGATCAGCGAGGCGAAGACGCCGATCGCCCGCACCAGCAGAGGGAAGATGATCAGCTTGAGCGCGAACGCCCCCGCCCCCGCGGCCCCACCATAGTGCGCCACGAACTCGGGATCGAACAACGTCGCGGCTCCCAGGATGATCGCCGCGACCAGCGTTACCTCGTAACTCTCGAAGATGTCGGCGGCCATCCCGGCGCAGTCCCCGACGTTGTCGCCCACGTTGTCGGCGATCACCGCCGCATTCCGCGGGTCATCCTCCGGGATCCCCACCTCCACCTTGCCAACCAGGTCGGCGCCCACGTCCGCGGCCTTGGTGTAGATGCCGCCCCCGACGCGCATGAACGCCGCGACGAGCGAACCGCCGAAGCCGAATCCGACCAGCACCCGCATGGCGTGTTCGCGGAACACCATGAACATGATCGTGGCGCCGAGGAGGCCCAGTCCCACCGTGAACATACCGGAGACCGTCCCGGCCTGGAAGGCGATGTGGAGGGCTTCCCGGTAGCTCCGGCGGGCCGCGTTGGCCACGCGGACGTTACCGTGCACGGCGGAGGTCATGCCGACGTAGCCTGCGCCGTACGAGGCGATGCAGCCGAGTAGGAAGGCCACCGCCACGCCGATCGCGAGGTCCGGCCGGTCGGCGTAGATCGGCCGGTACATCAGGTACAACCCCGCCGTCACCGCGACGATGAACAGCAGCATCGTCCGCAGTTGCCGGGTGAGGTAGGCCATGGCCCCTTCCTGGATCGCGGTGGCAACGGCCACCATCGAGGTCGGGCCGGGGTCGTGGCTCATGACGCGCCGGCGGAGATACCAGCCGTACAGGAGGGCCACCACGGCGCAGGCCAGGACCACCCACAGTAGCGTGGTCTCCAGAGCGCCGAACTGCGGCAGGGTGACGGCGGACTCGCTCATCAACTACCCCCAGGGATCAGAATAGCGTTCTTCTTTCCACGGATCGGCATGGTTGTGATACCCATTCCGCTCCCAAAACCCGCGCCGGTCCTGCGCCATCAACTCGAGCCCCCGCACCCACTTCGCGCTCTTCCAGAAGTACAATCGGGGCACGACCAGGCGCAGCGGCCAGCCGTGTTCGGGGGCCAGATCGTTGCCGTCGGCGCGGTGCGCGAAGAGAGCATCCGGGGCGAACAGGTGCTCGAGGGGCAGGTTCGCCTCGTAGCCTTGCTCGGCATGCACCATGGCGAATTTGGCCGACGGCTTCACCTTCGCCAGGGCGAGCACGGCCCTGGCCGGTACACCCTCGAACGTCACCCCGAACTTCGACCAGGCGGTCACGCAGTGGATATCGCAGGTGAGCGTCGTCTTCGGGAGCGCCATGAACTCCTGGTACGTCAGGCGCACCGGCTGCTCGACCTCGCCGAACACCTTGAAGTCCCAGCGCGCGGGGTCGAAGCGGGGCACCGTACCGTAGTGTAGGACGGGCCACTTCTCGGTTTCCTGCTGCCCGGGGGGGAGGCGGCTGGGGACAGATCGACTCTGTGCGTTCATAGGGGGTTGGGTTCCTCCGCCATTATAGTCGAAAGCCCCTAGACGGCAATGTCACGGCCACGTCTCCCCGGGCCACTCCTGGTGAGCCCGGCGGCTTCAACCGCTGCGTCAGCGGTTCCCATCGTTCCCCCCGGGATTGAACCGGTTCATCGCCGTCTCGATGCCTTCGGTGACCGCCGTCTCAATCGCCTCCGCGGCGCGATCCAGGGCGGCGTCCACGACGGCCTGCTCATCGGACGTGAACGGGGTCAGCACATAGTCCGCGGGATCGACACCCTCGGGCGGCCGGCCGATCCCGACCCGCAGGCGGGGAAATTCGGTCGTGCCGATGGCCTCGATGATCGACTTCAGGCCGTTGTGCCCCCCGGCACTGCCGGAGGCCCGGAGCCGCAGCCGTCCGAGAGGGAGATCGAGGTCGTCGACGACCACCACGATGTCCTGGGGTCTGAGACGGTGGCGCCGGCGGAGATCCCGCACGGCCTCCCCGCTGACGTTGACGTAGGTCTGCGGCCGGGCCAGGATGACCCGGGTGCCCCCGATCGCACCCCGGCCGACGTCGGAGAACCCATCCTCCTCGTCGACGACGATCCGCGCGCGCCGCGCCAGACGAGAAATGACCTCCCATCCCACATTGTGCCGCGTCTGGCGGTAGCGGCGGCCCGGGTTACCCAGTCCCACGATGAGTTTCATGCGCACACGAAGAGAGGGCGCTGCCTGGCAGCGCCCTCCGCCTCAGACCCTTGAGTACCTACCGGGTTACTCCTTGTCCTTCTCCTTGTCCTTCTGCTTCTCTTTTTCCTCAGCCTTGGCAGGAGCAGCGGGCGGTGCGGACGGTGCCGCTGCCCCCTCGCCGGCGGGTACCGCCGCCGCAGCCTCGGGCGATGCGGCCGCCGCCGGGACCGGGACCTCCTCGGCCTTGGGCGCCCCGACGGTGGCGACGACCTGCTCCGGCTCGGAGACGAGGGTGGCCTCGGCCGGGATAGTCAGATCGCTTACGTGCAGGGAGTCCCCGATGCTGAGCGCGCTGATGTCGACGTCGATGTGCTCGGGGATCTGCGTGGGCAGACACTCGACCAGCACCTCGCGCAGGTGCACCTCGAAGATGCCGCCGTCGTCCACCACGCCCCTGGGCTGCCCCTTGAAGACCAGCGGCACGCGCGCCTCGACCTTCTCGCTGAGGTCGATGGTGTGGAAGTCCACGTGGATGATGGTGTCCTTGCGGAAGATGTCGCGCTGCACGTCCGTGATCATCACGGTCCGGCCGCTGCCCGCCCCGTCGCCGATGGCCAGGTCGATGAGGACGTTCATCCCCGCCTGCGTGTGCAGGACGGTGCGCAGCGCGCGGGCATCCACGGATAGCGGCGTCGGGTCGACGCCCCGACCGTAGACGATGGCTGGGATCTGGCCGGTCCGGCGAAGCTTGCGGACCTGCCCTGTGCCGAGCCCGTCCCGACGCTTCGCTTCGAGCGTCATGCGTTCCATGCGGAAACCTCCAACGCAAACGGCCGGCGCACCGGCCGCGAGCCCGGTTATTATAGCAAGGCCAGGGACGGGGTGTCCACTGGGCCCGGGCTAGGGCCGGACGGTCGTCCGGTGCAGGAGCTTCCCCTCGACGTCGTAGAGCTCGATGACGAGCGTGGCCCCTGTCACGCGCACCAGCCCGAACGTGAAGCTGGCGTTGAAGGTGAACTCGGTCTCCGGTTCCCCGGCCGCCGGGCGGCGGCGGTTGATGAGCGTGGCCAGCGGCCCGGCGATGGCTTCCACGAACCCTTCCCTGTAACGGAGCACCGCCGCGTAGTGCACGTCGCCGGCGAGGAAGACCACGCCGCGGATGCTGTTCGTGCGGATGATATCGAAGAGCTCCGACCGCTCCGTCGTATAGCCTTCCCAGGAATCCGCCCCATGGTACTTCAGCGCCACGCTGGTGCCGATCACCTTGAAGGTCGCATCTGAGGCGAGCAGCGCGCGTTTCAGCCACGCCTTCTGCGCGGCCCCGAGCATCGTCTTCTGCGCGGTGTCTCGATCGTACGTGGGGGAGCGGTACTGCCTCGTGTCGAGGATGAAGACCTCGAGATGGCGGCCCCAGCGGAACGCGCGGTACAGGCGGTTCGCGTCGGCCGGGTCGCGGCGGATCGGCCAGTACTCGAAGAGCGCGCGGCGTCCGGCGGGCATCCGCTCATTGGTCCGGTCGAAGTTGTTGAAGACCTCATGGTCGTCCCAGACGGCGTAGACCGACGTCGCCCGCAGAAAAGCGCGGAACGGCTCGTCGGCGCGGTTCCGTCGGTAGGCGGCGCGGTACTCCTCCACGGTGCGGGCGTTCCCGTCGATGTCGGCGTACACGGTGTCCCCGAGGAAGAGGAAGAAGTCCGGCTCCCGGGCGCGCATCGCGTCGAAGATGCGGAACGGCTGGAAGCGCTCGCTCGTGTCCGCGCCCCACAGGAACGTCACGTCACCGGCCTGGGATGCGGCCGGCGCGGTCTTGAAGGAGCCGACCAATCCCGCGCCGCGGCGATCGCCCGCCTCGGCCACGGCCCGATAGTAGTAGCGCGTCGCGGGCCGCAACCCCGTGAGCTCCATTGTGACGGCGAAGTCGCTCTCGGCCTCCGCCCGCACCGGCGCGGTCGCCGAGCCCAGCGCGGGAGAGGTACCGAACTCGATCCGGATCGCCGCAGGCTCGGTCGTCCGGGTCCAGATCAGCGCCCGGGAATCGGTGACGTCCCCGCTCATCGCCCCGTCGGGGAAGGCGACCTGGGCCTGGGGCCACGCGGGGGCGGCCAGGGCCGCCGCGGCAAGGAAAAGGGCGGCGATGGCGCGCAGCGTCAAAGCGCGGCTTCCACGGCGACGCGGTCCAGGGTCACCCCGGCCTGCCGTAGCATCTCGAGGGCCAGCGGGTCCGGGTAGTCTCCGGCGAACACGATCCGGCGGATGCCGGCGTTCACGATCATCTTCGCACAGGTCAGGCACGGCTGGTGGGTGGTGTAGATCGCCGCGCCCGAGATGGAGACACCGTGGTAGGCGGCCTGGATGATGGCGTTCTGCTCGGCGTGGAGGCACAGGCATGTATCGAGCCCCACGCCCGAGGGTGCGTCCGAGGCGCAGCGCGCGCAGCCCCCGTCGCCGCAGTTGGGGAGGCCGCGCGGCGTGTCGTTGTACCCCGTGGACAGCACCATGCGCTCCTGGACGATGACCGCGCCGACGTGGCGGCGCAGGCACGTCGAGCGCGTGGCGGCCAGCACAGCCATGCGCATGAAGTACTCATTCCACGACGGGCGCCCGCTCACTTGGTCCCGAATAGCCGGTCGCCCGCGTCGCCCAGTCCCGGCACGATGTAGCCGTGCTCGTTCAGGTGGCTGTCCACGGCGGCGGTATAGATCTCCACGTCCGCGTGGACGCTGTGGACCTTCTCGATGCCCTCCGGCGCCGAGATGATGGCCAGCACGCGGATCGTCCGGCAGCCCTTTTGCTTAAGCGTGTCGATGGCGGACACCGTCGAGCCCCCGGTGGCGAGCATCGGATCGAGGATGAGGACCTCGCGCTCGGCGATATCCTCGGGCAGCTTCGAGTAGTACGGCACCGGCTCGAGAGACTCGGGATCCCGGTAGATGCCGATGTGGCCCACGCGCGCGGTCGGGATGAGACGGGTGATGCCGGCCTCCATGGCCAGCCCGGCGCGCAGGATCGGGACGACGGCGATCTCCTGCCCGGCGATGGTCCGCCCCTTCGCCGTGGCCAGCGGGGTCTCCACTTCGATCTCCCGCGTGGGATGGGTGCGCGTGACCTCATAGGCCATGAGCATCGCGAGCTCCTCGACCAGTTCGCGAAACTCTTTATGCCCCGTCCGCTTGTCCCGGAGGATGGTCACCTTGTGCAGGATCAGCGGATGGTCGAAGACGTAGACCTTGCCCCTGGCCACCGGCCCACCTCCTACCGCGGATCCCCGCGGTCCCGCGCTTCGCTGAGCCCGCGCTCGATCGCGGCGATCTTCTGGACGCGCTGCTCGTGCCGACCGCCCTCGAAGGGGGTGTCCAGCCAGGTCCGGACGACGTCCCGGGCCACCTCGCTGCCGACGGTCCGCTGGCCGAGGGACAGGACGTTGCTGTCGTTGTGCGCGCGGGCGAGCCGCGCCGTCGTCACGTCGTGGCACAGCGCACAGCGCACGCCGGGCACCTTGTTCGCCACCATCGCCTCGCCGTTGCCGGAGCCGCCGAGCACGATCCCGCGGTCGCACTCGCCTCGGGCCACGGCTTCCGCGGCCAGGACGATGAGGTCGGGATAGTCCACGGGATCCTCGGAGTGGGTGCCGAAGTCGCGCACCTCGTGCCCCAGCTCCCGCAGCAGCGGCTTGAGCTCCTCTTTGAGACGGTACCCGGCGTGGTCGCTCGCGACGGCGATCTTCATCGGCTAGGCCGCCAGATCGCCGAGGATGATCGCGCCCTGACGCAGCACCCGCGGGGGATCAACCGTGGCGTCGATGACGGTGGATTCACGCCCCAGGCTCGCGCGCCCGCCGTCGATAACCAGATCGACGCGGTCCCCGAGGTCGAAGACCACCTGCTGGGCGGTCAGGGGGGGAGGCGCGCCGTGCGAGTTGGCGCTGGTCCCAACGATCGGCACGCCGAGCTCGCGGATCAGGGCCCGCGGCAGGGGATGCCCGGGAACGCGCAGCCCGATCGTCTCGCCGCCGCCCGCGACCAGCGCGGGCATGCGCGTCGAGCGGCGGACGACGATCGTCAGCGCCCCGGGCCAGTACAGCGCGGCCAGCCGGCGCGCTGCGGCGGAGATCGCGGTTCCATACTCGTCCAGCTGCGCGGGATCGGCCAGCAGCACGGGCAGCGGTTCGGTGGGCGCCCGCCCCTTGAGGGCGTAGATACGGCGGACCGCGGCCTCCTGGTCGATCCGGCAGCCCACCCCGTAGACCGTGTCCGTCGGATACACCAGGACCCCCCCGCGGCGCAGCACCTCGAGGGCCCGGCGCGGCGCGCGGCGCTCGTTGGGCTCAACGCGGATGATGGGGATAGGACGATGATCCAGCTCGCCGCGATTGGCGAAGGTGAGCTGATAATACGCCATCAGCGTACTATTCCCGCCCGGCGAAGGAGTCTCCCTCCGGCGCCTCCCGGCGCCGGGCGGCGACCACTCGCTCGATCCCGATGCCGTCGGGCAACAGCGTGACCTCCGTGTACCGACCGTCCGCCCGCACGACGTCACCGATCGGCTCGGCCTGGCCGGCGCCGACTTCCATCGCCAGCAGCCCGCCGGGCCGCAGCCACTCCGGAGCGCCGGCGACGAGGCGCCGGTGCATCATGCTGCCGTCCCCCGGGACGAAGATGGCCTCCTGGGGCTCGAATTCCGTGATCTCCCTCGCCAGCAGGAAGGCCTGATCCTCCGGGACGTAGGGCGGGTTGCTGACGATGGCATCGAGCCGGCCGCGCAGCACGCCCGGAAGCGCGGCGAGCAGATCGCCGGCGTAGAACCGGATGCGCGAGGCCACGCCGTGCCGCTCCGCGTTGCCCCGCGCCACCTCGAGGGCCGCCGCAGAGATGTCGGTGGCATGGACCGTGATCCCGGGGAGTTGATGGGCGAGGCTCACGGCGACGGCGCCGCTGCCCGTCCCAATGTCCGCAATGAGGCCCGCACGCTCTTTGCGGGCCCATTGCGCTACGTGTACCACTAAGGGCTCTGTTTCCGGCCGGGGGATCAGAACGCGCTCGTCCAGGGAAAACGCGAGGCCCATGAACTCCCGCTCCCCGACGATGTAGTGGACGGGGCGCCCCCGCGCGCGCTCCTCGAGCAGCGCCTGGTAGCGCGCCGCGTCCGCCTCCGGCATCGGACGGTCCCAGTAGGTGTAGAAGCGGGCACGGTCCCAGCCAAGGACGAAGCGCAGCAACACCTCCGCCTCGATCGCTGGCTCGGAAACCTTCAAGGCCCGGAGATGCTCGCGGCCCTGGAGATATGTATCCTTGATCGTCAACTCGCCGGCGCGGAAGTGAGCGCGCGCACCTCCGCGGCCTCGAGTGCATCGATCAGTTCGTCCAGCTTGCCATCGAGGACGGTCCGTAGGTCGTGGATGGACATCCCGACGCGGTGGTCGGTCAGGCGGTCCTGGGGGAAGTTGTACGTGCGGATCTTCTCGCTGCGCTCACCGCTGCCGACTTGCTGGCGGCGCTGCCTGGCGATGGCCTCCTGCTGGCGCTGGAGCTCCGCCTCGAGCAGCTTGGCACGCATGATCCGCATCGCCTTCTCGCGGTTCTGGTGCTGCGAGCGTTCATCCTGGCAGGCGACGACCAGCCCGCTCGGCAGGTGCTTGATCCGCACCGCGGTCTCGACCTTGTTCACGTTCTGCCCGCCGGCGCCGCCCGCCCGGTACGTCTCGATCTCGATCTCGTCAGGTCGGATCTGCACGTCCACATCCTCAGCCTCGGGCAGCACCGCGATGGTGGCCGTGGAGGTGTGGATCCGCCCCGCGGCCTCGGTGCTCGGGACCCGCTGCACGCGGTGCACGCCGCTCTCGTACTTCAGCCGCCGGTACGCCCCCTTGCCTGTGATGGCGAACACGATTTCCTTGAAACCGCCGAGCTCGGAGGGGCTGCGCTCGAGGACCTCGACTTTCCAGCGGTTGCGCTCCGCGTACCGGGAGTACATCCGGAACAGATCGGCGGCGAAGAGCCCCGCTTCGTCCCCGCCCGCGCCGGCGCGGATCTCCATGATGATGTTGCGATCGGCGAGCGGATCCTTGGGGGTGAGCGCCTCGCGCAGGCGGGCGAGCAGCATCTCACTCTCCCCACGCAGGCGGGCCTCTTCGGCCCGGGCCATCTCGAGCAAATCGGGGTCGGTCTCCTCCCGGGCCAGCTGCGCCGCCTCATCCATCTCGCGGATCGCCCTGAGATACTCGCGATACGTGGAGACGACGGAAGCGAGGGTGGCCTGCTCCCGGGCGACCTGCTGGTAGCGATCGGGGTCGGTGAAGATCGCCGGGTCGGCCAGGGTGCGCAGCAGCTCCTCGTACCGCGCCGACATGGCGCCCAGACGCTCCATCAGCACCGACCGATCAATGCTCATGACACTCCCATTATAGGGCGGGCTAGGGGATCCGTTCCACGGAGGCCGCCGGAGGGTCCGCTCGCTCGCGCTCGAGCACATCCCGCAGGGCCCGCACGGCGACCTCGATCTCCGGGTCGCGCGGCTCGCGTGTGGTCAGGCGCTGCAGCCACAGGCCCGGCGTGACCAGCGGGCGGAACCAACGGTACCGCGCCCCGGCACGGATGACCTCATAGCTGAGCCCCGCCACGAGCGGAATGAAGGCCACGCGGCTCGCGATGCGCTGCGGCAGCGGCGGCCGGCCGAGGAACGAGAACACGATCACGGCGACGATCATCACGATGAGCAGGAAACTGGTCCCGCAGCGAGGGTGGAAGCGGCTGTGGGAGCGGACGTGGCTCACGTCGAGGGGCACCCCCGCCTCGTGGGCATTCACCGCCTTGTGCTCGGCGCCGTGGTAGGCGAAGACGCGCCGGATGTCCGGCAGCCGGCCGATCCCCGCGATATAGCCGATGAGGATGGCCACGCGCAGGGCGCCCTCGGCCAGATTGAGCGTGTACACGCTGGCCAGGTAGCGATCGAGCAGACGGACGGCGACGGTCGGCAGCACGAAGAACAGGCCGATGGCGAGGCCGAGTCCGGCGATGACGGAGAGGGTCACCTGCCGCGGGGTCATGACCTCGTCATCCCCGAGCGCGGCGTTCGCGGATTGGAATAAGGCCCGCACACCGAGCACGAGCGCCTCATAGAGCACGATTGCGCCGCGGATGACGGGAACCCGCAGCCAGCGGTGTCGCAGCAGCAGGGAGTCGAACCGGGTCGGAAAGGAGGCGATGGCGCCCGTGGGAAGGCGGACGGCCGTGGAGGTCCAGCGCGGTGAGCGCATCATCACGCCCTCGATCACCGCCTGCCCGCCGATGAGCATCCGGGGCTCGGCCATGACGCCTATCCCACCGGCTTCCCCGGTACGACATGGTGTTCACGGCAGCGGGCCTCGTAGGCTTCCTGTGCGCCCAGCATGATGATCGGATCCGTGTACTGGGCGGGGCGGCCGTTGACCAGGCGCTGGGTCCGGCTGGCCGGGGCGCCGCAGACCATGCAGATCGCCTGCAGCTTGTCCACCATCTCCGCCAGGGCGAGGATCTCCGGCATCGCCCCGAACGGCTCGCCCCGGAAGTCCATGTCTAGACCCGCGACGATCACCCGCATCCCCCGGTCGGCCAGCGTCTCTGCGACCTCGATGATGTCCCGGTCGAGGAACTGCGCCTCGTCGATCGCAACGACCGTCGACGCAGGCTCGAGGTACTCGAAGATCTCCCGGCTGCTGCGCACCGGCATGGCCTCCACCCGGGCGCCGTCGTGCGAGGCGACCTGCCGCCGGTCGTACCGGTCGTCGAGGGCGGGCTTGAAGACCTGGACCCGCTGGCGGGCGATCTGGGCGCGCCGGACGCGCCGGATCAGCTCTTCGCTCTTGCCGCTGAACATGCTGCCGCAGACGACTTCGATCCGCCCCCGCTGCTCATCCATGGCGCACCACCCGCCTCCCCCTGCCCAACCGTCCGCGGACCGCCGGCCAGAAGAGCCACGCCAGCGCAAAGAGGATCGGGGTCAGGACCACGACGTACACGATGCCCCGCAGCCCCCGCTCCGTCCGCCGTTCCGCTCGCTCGGCCCGCTCGGTGGCCTGGCGGGCCCGCTCCATGTGCGCGCGCACCGCATCGAGGTTCAAGCGCCGCAGCGGGTCGACCGCGGCAAACGCTTCGCTGACGACGGCGGGACCGTCCGGGAGGAGCATCCGCCGGCCGGGGTTGCCCGCGAGGGTCACACGGTAGACGAACCGGCTCGCCTCGAGGTAGGTGCCACCGTCGATCGCCCGCGGTACCCCGGAGGCGGAGACCCGCGCCCGCCAGGCCCGCTCGACCTCGCTCAGGGACTCCCCGAAATGCGCCCCGAACAGATCGGGGAAGTCGAAGTAGCGGAAGTCGACCCGGTCCACGAACCCGGCGGTCTTCTCGAGCCCGTACCGTTCGAGGAGAAAGGCCACAAACGACACGGCGGTCGGATAGCTCACAGGGAGCCGGTCCCCGAACTCGCTCGGGCCGAGCATCTCGCGAAGCGGCGGCACCTCCAGCCGGGCGGCGACCGCGTTGAGGTGGGCATGCGAGTCCACCCCGGCCGCCCCGTCCCCGAGCGCCTCGCCGAGACCCCAGCGCAGCAGCGGGATCGCCCGCGGGAAAGCGTCGGAGATGACCGCACGCGTGACCGTATAGGGTGTGAGCGCCCGGTTATCCCCGACGTAGATCGTGCCCCAAGCGTGCACCACGTCGCCGTACCCCATCGTGGCGAAGTACCACCAGTCCGAGCGGAACCGCTCCAGCGTGGGATAGAGGGGATAGACCAGCCGCGAGGACGGCAGGCCCAGCGGCGCGATCACATTCCTGTAGACGAGCTCGAGATCCGCCTTGACCTGCTCAACGTCCCTGGCCCCCCGGGTTCCCGCCAGCGTGTAGACAAGGAAGTGGGGGGTCGCATGGAGCTGCCATCCCTCGACGGCCTGAGCCGCGGATCCGGAAGGCAGCCCCGCGCCGACAGTAAGGACCAGGCAGAAATGAAGAAGGGGACGGCCGATCCGCCCCCGCCTTCGGGAAGCCACGCCCCGCTCGTTCAGGAAACCTTCAGCCCGTACTTCTTGGCGAACTTCTGCACGCGCCCTTCCGCGTCGATGAACTTCCGCTGCCCCGTGTAGAACGGATGGCACTTGGAGCAGATCTCCACACGGATGTTGGCCTTCGTCGAACCGGTGATGAACGTCTCGCCGCAGGCGCAGGTCACCGTCGTCTGCTGATATGCCGGATGAATGCCCTTCTTCATAGCCCTCCACCTCGCTGGACCCAAGCCTGGCGATTATAGCACACTCGCCCCACCTGGGAACACTCGAGGGCAGTCAGTCCGGGCGGAGCAGCGGGTCCGGCGGCCTAGAGGTACTTGATGGGGTTAACCGGTCGGCCGTTGATGCGGACCTCGAAATGCAGGTGCGGGCCCGTCGAGCGGCCGGTGGATCCGACCTTGGCGATGAGCTGGCCCTTGGTCACGCGCTCGCCGGAGCGGACGAGGAGCCTCGAGTTGTGGCCGTACAACGTCTGCAGGCCGCTGCCGTGGTCGACGATGAGCGCTTTCCCGTAGGCGTGGTACCAGCCCGCGAAGACGACGACGCCGTCCCGGGCCGCCGTCACGGGAGAGCCGTACGGCGCTGCGATGTCGATGCCGTCGTGATGGCGCCAGCGGCGCCAGCCGAAGCGGGAGGTCAATCGGCCCCGGGCGGGCCAGATGAAGCCCTGGGCGAGCGCTGCGGCGGAGGAAGCGACCGACACCGCCGAGTCTGCCAGGGACTGCGCCACCCGGCGGGGGGCGATCGAGGCCATTTCCCGGGCCGGAACCTTCAGGCGCTGCCCGGCACGCACATAGTCCGGGCTGCTCAATCCGTTCAGCTCGACGATTTCATCGATCGAGACGCCGTAGGTCTGCGAAACGTCCCAGAGGGTCTGCCCTTCGTAGAGCCGGATCGTCACCACGCGGGTCCCCGGCTTGAGCCTGGCCGCGGTTTTCCGTGGGGTCGGAGCCGTTGTGGCGACCCCCGGACCGGGGATGACCAACTCCTGCCCGACGCGGAGCACCTCACCGATCGCCAGACCGTTGGCTTCCTGGATGCCCTCGATCGACGTCCCGTACTGGGCCGCCAGCGACCACAAGGACTGACCCTCCCGGACAACGATGGTGACGGGAGCGGGGGCGGGGGTGACCTCGGCGGCGGTCGGCCCGGCGCTGACGGACTCCTCAGCCGGGGCGGCGGCAGCCGGGGCAGCGGGTACCCTCTGGACGCCGGACAGGACCCGCTGGACTCGGGCTTCGGTCAGGGCCTGGTTCAGAAACGGCGCAGCATCGACGACCGAGGCGGGGTCGGGGGCCTGGTCGACGGGCTGAAAGAGCAAGAAGAGCGCGATAAGAGCACACGTGTAGCGACCTGCCGTTGCCGCCTGCATTCGCCCACCTGCGCCGAGTAAGTTGCCCGAAGGGAAGGACGCGCGGAGGCCGGCACCCCTTTCCGGCCACTCCACGAGGGTCGCCGGAGAACCGGACGCACCCCGGGTTTCGCTTCGGGCTCGCTGTAGGAGAGTCCTGCCCTGGGAAGGGCGGCTCTAGACGGGAAAAGGAGAACGGGGGGGCGCTCTCGCGCTTTCGCCCGTTTGCTCGCTCAGGCTCGAGGATTCACGGCGGGCGTTCTGACTACTGGATGTCTTCTTCTGAACTTTTCACGATCGAGCGGAGAAACGCCTGGTTGCTCGCCGTCTTGCGGAGGCGGTCGAGGATGAGCTCCGCTATCGCCACCGTATCCAGCTGCTCCAGGCTCTTGCGCAGGACCCAGACCTTGCGCAGTTCCTCATCCGTAAGGAGCAGCTCCTCCCGCCGGGTGCCGCTCATCTTGATGTCGATGGCCGGGAAGGTGCGGCGCTCCTGGAGCTTGCGGTTCAGGTGCAGCTCCATGTTGCCGGTACCCTTGAATTCCTCATAGATGACGTCGTCCATACGGCTGCCGGTATCGATGAGGGCGGTAGCCACGATGGTCAGGCTGCCCCCCTCTTCGATCTTCCGGGCCGCCCCGAAGAAACGCTTCGGCCGGTGCAGGGAGGCCGGGTCCAGGCCGCCCGTCAGGGTCCGGCCGGAGGGCGGGATGACCAGGTTGTTCGCCCGGGAGAACCGCGTCAGGCTGTCCAGCAGCACGACGACGTCGCGGCCGCCCTCGACGAGGCGTTTGGCACGCTCCAGCACGAGGTCGGCCACCTGGATGTGTTCTTCGGGGGGCCGGTCGAACGTCGAGGCAACCACCTCGGCTTCCACCGACCGGCGCATGTCCGTGACTTCCTCCGGGCGCTCATCCAGCAGCAGCACCATGAGGTAGATCTCCGGGTAGTTGTTGACGACCGCCTGGCCGATCTTCTTGAGCAGGGTCGTCTTGCCGGCCTTCGGCGGGGAGACGATCATCGCGCGCTGGCCCTTGCCGATGGGCGCGAAGAGGTCCACGATCCGGGTGGTCAGGTCGCTGTCGCTTTCGAGCTTGATGCGTTCCTGCGGGAAGACCGGCGTGAGCCGCTCGAAGTCCGGGCGGCTGCGCGCCTGCTCGGGATCGAGTCCGTTCACCGCCTCCACGCGCAGCAGCGCGTAGTATTTCTCGTTGTCCTTGGGCGGCCGGACCTGGCCCAGGACCTCGTCGCCCACGCGCAGCCCGAAGCGTTTGATCTGGGAGGGGGAGACGTAGATGTCCTCGGAGCCCGGCAGGTAGCCGTCGTGGCGGAGGAAACCGTACCCTTCCGCCATGATCTCGAGGATGCCGGCCCGGAACATCAAGCCCGACTGCTCGGTCTGGGCCTGCAGGATGCGCATGATCAGCTCCTGCTTGCGATAGCGCCGGTAGTTGGCGATGTTGAGCTCCTTGGCCAGGCCCTGGAGCTCTTCCATCGTCTTGGATGCGAGTTCTGCGATCGCTGCCACGCCCAAACCCCTTCCTTAGACCTTGGTCTTCTTGCGCTCCAGGTCCGTCTGCAGCTTACGCCAGTCGGAGAGGAAGCGCTCCTGGCCGAGCTCAGTGAGCGGGTGCTTGACCAGCTGCTCCAGGACGCGAAACGGCACCGTGGCGATGTCGGCGCCGGCGAGGGCCGCCTGGGTTACGTGCATCGGGTGCCGCAGGCTGGCCGCCAGGACCTTCGTCGTGTAGCGCTGGATGCGGTACACCTGCACCATCTCCCGTACCACCGCCATCCCATCTTGACCGATATCATCCAGCCGTCCCACGAACGGGCTGACGAACGCGGCGCCAACCTTGGCGGCGAGGATGGACTGGTTCACGGAGAATACAAGGGTGACGTTGATCCGGATGCCCTGCTGGCCCAGCAGCGACGCCGCCCGGATCCCCTCCTGGGTACAGGGGACCTTCACGTAGACGTTGGGCGCCCAGGTCGCGTACTCGCGCCCCTGGGTCACCATCTCCTCCGCAACCTCGGAGGTCGTTTCCACCGAGATGGGCCCGGACGTGATCGAGGCGATCTCGCGGATCAGGGCCCGGTGGTCCATCCCCTCCTTGCCGACCAGGCTCGGGTTCGTGGTCACCCCGTCCAGCAATCCCCAGCGGGACGCGGTGCGGATCTCCTCCAGGCTGCCGGTATCGAGGAAGAACTGCATCGCTATCTCCCCGTGGCTTCGATATAGGCGACATCCCCGACGTCGCCGACATTAAGGAACAGCAGCACATCACCGGGGCGCAGGTCCCGCAGCTCCGCCGGCCGGTCGTTGCGGTACACGGCGACGTTCCGCGCGACCCGGTACGTCCGCAGGGCCTTGCGGTCGTCCTCGACGGTAATCTGCGGTGGGTTCCCGGCCGCGGGATCCTTCAGCGTGCCCTTGGAGAAGTTGTACCGCTTCACGGCGTCCATGAGTCCGTCCAGCGCCTGAGCGACTTCTGCGCGGATGGCCTTCTGGGCGGGGCGGAACTCGCGGCCCACCAGTGAGATCAGCCGCTTCTCGATGGCGGCGGCGACGGTCCCGCGCGCGCTGGCCGGGACGGCATTGGCGTCGCTCGCAGTCAGGCTGTTCTCGGGCGCGTCGCTCACCCCGATCGCGCGAGCGGCGACGGTGGCCAGTTCGAGCCGGGTGATCTCTTCCTTGGGCCGGAACGTGTTGTCCGGGTACGGCGCCATCACGCCCTTGTTGAAGAACAGGGACAGCGACGTGGGATTGGATTTCGTCGTGTGGATCGCGATGATCTCATACCGCCCCGGCGCTACGGGGTCGTCACTCTGATCGAGCTGCTTCCACAGCGTCGGCCAGGTGAACGCCTGACCTCCGGCGAGCGATACCGGCTGCTCCAGGGGAAGGAAGGGCCGGCCCAGCGACCACTTCGCGACCTCACGGCCGTCGGGGGCGCGGATGACGAAGTCGTACAGCTGCGAGTTGGTGTGGTCGAACCTGACCGCCTGCTCGCTCGTGTTCTTCACCGCGAAGGAGATCTTGATCAGGTCGGCGGGACCGTACACCGGCTTGTCGGTGCTCAGCGTGTACACCAGGACGCCCTTCTTGAGCTCGACCTTCTGCGGGGAGACGCTGCCCAGGCTCGTCACCGCCGCAATGGCCGCGACCTGATCCCGGGCGATCTCGGGCGCATCCTTGAAGGCCGGCAGGGTCACACCCTGGGCGTCCAGGCCGAGCGTCCGGACGAGGAGCACGGCGAATTCGGCGCGGGTCACCGTGCCGTTGGGGTTGAACGTCGTCCCCGAGGTCCCGCGGAAGATCCCCTTCGCCGCGAGGCGTTCGATCGCACGCTGCATCGGGAGTCCCTGGATGTCCGTGAAGATGGCGGCCGCGACCGGGACCGCGCCGACCAGGACGGCCAGGACTACGGGCAACGCACGCCTGCCCCATCGAAATGCGCGATGATCGATCATGCTGTCTCCTCTAGGCATACAAGATTGGAAGCATCGAGTGGTGATGGCGGACACCCGGGGCAGGGTTCAGGGTGCCGGTATACCTAAGCGGCCAGGTGTCCGGGTGATCCGGGTGATGCGGCCGAATCCGGTGGAGGGTTCGCTCCTCCCCTGGCAAATCCCTCCATTCCCGCAAGTCGTATTATACCCCCTGTTGCGCACCCCTGCCGCTACATCCGCTCGGGGACGCCGATGCCGAGGAGGCCGAGTCCCGTCCGCATGACCTGGGCGGCCCCCTGGACGATGCCCATCCGGCCGGCCCGGAGGTGCTCGTCCTCAGCCTGGAGCACGGGGACGTTGTGGTAGAAGACGTGGAACGCCTGCGCCAGCTGGAACAGGTAGGTCGCCACGATGTGGGGATGGTACGTCCGCGCCGCCTCGCGCACCGCCTCGGGAAAGCGCGCCAGGTGCTTGATCAGGTTCCACTCCTCCGCGGTCTCCATCGCCCGGCGGTCGATCCCCGCGGCCGGATACGATGAGCCGCCCTTGCGGAGGATGCCCCGGGCCCGGACGTAGGTGTACTGCAGGTACGGTGCACTGTCTCCCTCCAGGGACAGCATCCGGTCCCAGTCGAAGACGACGTTCTTCACCCGGCTCTGGGAGAGGTCCGCGTACTTGATCGCTCCGACGCCGACGATGCGCGCGACGTCTTCTTTGTCGGCCTCCGGCAGCTCGGCGTTCTTCTCGTCCACGAGCGCCCTGGCGCGGGAGATGGCCTCCTGCAGGACATCCTCCAGGAAGACCACCCGGCCCCGCCGCGTGCTCATGCGTCCTTCCGGCAGCGTGATCATCCCGAAATCGACGTGGGCGTACGTGACGTCCGTGAACCCAAGCTTCCGGAGCGTGGCGAACAACTGCCGGAAGTGCAGTCGTTGTTCAGCACCGACAACATAGATCAGCTGAGCGGGATGGTACGTTCGGATGCGGTAGATCGCTGCGGCGAGGTCCCGCGTGGAGTAGAGCGTGCGGCCGTCCTTGCTGCGCAGGATCAGCGGCGTCTCCATACCGGCGTCCTTGAGCGGGACGATCAGCGCGCCCTGGTCCTCGAGGGCGACGCCTTTGCTCAGGGCCTCCTCGATGACCCCCTGCGACATCTCGAGGTAGGCGCTCTCCCCCCGCCAGGAGTCGAAGGTGACGCCAAGCATGTCGTAGATCTTGTTGAACTCGGCGAGGCTGTGGCGGACGATCTCCTCCCACATCCGCCGGGCCTCGGGATCCCCGTGCTCCAGACGCAGCGCCCACTCCCGGGCCTGATCGCGCAGGGCGGGGTTGGCTCGGGCCTCCTCGTCGAACTTCACGTAGATCCGCAGGAGCTCACGCACGGGCGCCTGCCCGTACGCGCTGCGGTCCAGCCACTGCGTCATCCCGTACAGAAGGGTGCCGAATTGCGTGCCCCAGTCCGCGTAATGGTTGACGCCGACGGACGTGTAACCGGCGAACGCGTACAGGCGGTGCAGCGCGTCCCCGATGATCGTGGAGCGGAGGTGGCCCACGGACATGGGCCGGGCCACGTTGGGCGAGGAGATGTCCAAGACGACGGTCTTCCCCTCCCCCTCCTCGCCGCTGCCGAAGCGCTCCCCGAGGCGGTCGAGGTCTTCCATGACCATCGTGCCGTAGGAAGCCCGATTGAACCGGAAATTCAGGTAGCCATGTTCCCCGCGGGGCTGCTCCAGCAGCCCAAGCGGGGGCATGTGGCTTGCCAGTCGACGCGCGATCTCCTCGGCCGGCTGACGGAACTTCGATGCAAAGGCGAAGCACGGCACGGCCAGGTCGGCGTCGACCCCCTGCGGAGGGGTGGTGACGTTGACGTCCAGAACCTCTCCCAGAACCTCACGGACCCCGGAGACCGCCTGCGCGGCGGCCTGATCGAAGGCGTAGGTCGGCATCCGTTACTGCGAGCGCTCCCCGAGCGTCACGTCCACGGTGCGGCGGCTGCTGTCCCGAACGATCTCGATCCGGACCCGCTGGCCCGGGCGCTTCGTGAATAGCTGCCGGATGAAGTCGTTCCAGTTGTTGACCGGGCTGCCGTCCACCGAGATGACGATGTCCCCCGGCCGGATCCCCGCGCGGGCGGCGGGACCGTTGGTCTCCACGTCGCGAACGATGATCCCCCGGTCCACCGGCAGGTTGTACTGGCGGGCGATGTTCGCGTCCACGTCGCCGCCCCAGACGATCCCTACGAACGGCCGGGTGACGCGGCCCCGGCTGATCAGCTGGTCCATGATCGCCCGGGCGGTATCGATGGGGATGGCAAAGCCGATGCCCTGGGCCTGCTGCACGATCGCCGTGTTGATCCCAATCACCGAGCCCGCGCTGTCGGCCAGGGCCCCGCCGCTGTTGCCCGGATTGATCGCGGCGTCGGTCTGGATAAGGTTTTCGATGACGAGCCCGGGGACCTGAATGCTGCGGTTGAGCGCGCTGACGACGCCGACGGTCACGGTATGTCCCAGCCCGAAGGGGTTGCCCACCGCCACGGCCATCTGCCCGACCCGCAGGCTGCTCGCCTGTCCGAGCTGCGCAGCCGGCAGGGATTCGGGCGCATCCACCTTGATCACGGCCAGGTCGGAGAACCGATCCGTACCGACGATCTTGCCTGCATAGCTCTTCCCCGAGAGGAGGGTGACCTTGATCTGCTGTGCATTCTCGACGACGTGGTTGTTGGTGAGGATGTAACCGTTCGGGCTCACGATCACGCCCGAGCCCGCGCCCTGCTGCGGGAACACGCCGAAGACCGTCTGCACCTGCGCCACCGTGTCGATGTTCACCACGGCCGGGCGGACCCGCTCGACCACCTTGATGATCGTCGACTCCTCCGAGACCAGGGGGGTCGGCCCGGCAGGCGCCTGCGTTGTCGCGGGCGGGGACGAGGGCGATGGGGCCGGGGCGGGGGTGGCGAGCGCGGACGGTTCCGGCGCGGCGCGGCCGGCGAGCCCCGGGAAGTACTGCGGCAGCACGCTGTTCCCCAGCACGATCGCCCCCGCGACGATGAACAGCAGCACGGCAAGGATCGTCCCGGGAGATGTGCGATTCCTCATGGTGGCGCCTCCTCGGAATAACGATACCAGATGACGGGAAGAGGGATAAGGGTGCGCTACGGTTGTCCCCGGTTTCTCGGCGGGCGGCAAGTACGCTATAATCGAGAGACTTCACGCCGCCCTCTGGCGAGGCGATCTGTGCTCAACTGGCTCCGGCGTCCCAAGTACGGCTCGCTGCAGCGGCGGGAGATGCCCGCCGGCATCTGGGCGAAGTGCCCGCGCTGCAGCAATCTCATCTACCGCAAGGAGCTGGAGCGCAGCCTGCGGGTCTGCCCGAAGTGCAACTATCACCACCGCCTCTCCGCGGAAGAGCGCCTGGCCATCACCTTGGATGAGGACGGCTTCGTTGAGTTTGACGGCTCTCTCACCTCCGCCGATCCCCTCAGCTTCGTCGGCTACGCACAGAAACTGAACGAAGCCAAGCAGAAGACCGGCCGGCCCGAAGCCGTGATCTGGGGCGAGGGCACGATCGAGGGGTGGCGCACGGTCGCGGCGGCCCTGGATTTCTACTTCATGGGCGGCTCGATGGGCTCCGCCGTGGGTGAAAAGGTCACCCGCGCCGCGGAGCGCGCCCGGGAGGCCCGGCTCCCGCTCATCATCTTCTCGGCCTCCGGGGGCGCCCGCATGCAGGAGGGCGTCCTGTCCTTGATGCAGCTGGCCAAGACGAGCGCCGCGGTCGGACGCCTCCACGACGCGGGGCTGCCGTACGTCTCGATCATGTGCGATCCGACGACCGGCGGCGTCACGGCGAGCTTCGCCTTCCTCGGCGACGTCATCCTGGCCGAGCCCGGCGCGACGATCGGGTTCGCCGGGCGGCGTGTCATCGAGCAGACCATCCGGCGCAAGTTGCCCGACGACTTCCAGACTGCGGAGTTCTGCCTACAGAAAGGCCTCATCGACATGGTCGTGGCGCGTTCGGAGATGCGCCGCACGCTCGCCGGGCTGCTCGCCTTCTTCGGCGGGCCCCGGCTGGAGAAACCCGTCCCCGAAGTCGCCGCGCCGCAGGGGGCCCAGACGTGACCTCCCCCACGCCGGTCGACCTCGAGCGTCAACTCGCGGAGGTGGAAGCGGAGATCGAGCGGCTGCGCCGCCTCTCGCGCGAGCAGAGCCTGTCCCTGGATGGGGAGATCTCGACCCTCGAGGAGCGGGCCGAGGACCTACGGCGGGCGATCTTCACGAACCCGAGCGCCTGGCACATCGTGCAGTTGGCCCGCCACACGCAGCGTCCGCACCTGGTGGACTATGTCGCCGCCCTCTTCACCGACGTCTTGGAGTTGCACGGCGACCGGCGGTTCCGAGACGACCCCGCGATGTTTGCCGGCATGGCCCGGTTCGAGGGCCAGCCGGTCGTCATCATCGGCCACAACAAAGGAAAGGACACGAAGGAGAACATCGCCCGGACCTTCGGGATGCCCTACCCGGAGGGATACCGCAAGGCCCTGCGGGCGATGAAGCTGGCCGAGAAGTTCACCGTGCCGGTCGTGGCGTTCGTAGATACGCCGGGCGCCTTCCCCGGGGATGCCGCCGAGGAGCGCGGCCAGGCGGAAGCCATCGCCCGGAACATCGAGGAGATGAGCCGCCTGCGCACGCCGGTGATCGTGGTGATCACGGGCGAGGGCGGGAGCGGTGGGGCCCTGGCGATCGCCGTGGGAGATGTCGTCCTTATGCTGCAGTACGCGGTCTACACCGTCATCACGCCCGAAGGGTGCGCTGCGATCCTCTGGCACGATGCGACCCGGGCGCCCGAAGCCGCCGCCGCGCTGCGCCTCACCGCCAAGGACCTCCAGGCACTCGGTGTCGTGGACGAGGTCCTCACGGAACCCTTCGCCGGTGCGCATCGCGATTCGGACGCCGTCTTCGCCGAGGTTCGGGACGCCCTGCGCCGCCACCTCGGCGTGTTGCGACAGGTGTCTCCTGAGGAGTTGGTGAATCGCAGGTATGCGAAGTTCCGGCAGCTCGGCGTCCTGCACGAGACGGGCGCGACCGCCGGCCAGGGCCCATGAGCGACAGCGAGAAGTTCGACTTCGAGCAGATCCGAGCGGTGATCCGGCTGGCCGCCGAGTCGGATATTGCCGAGCTCGAGGTTGAATCCCCGACGCTGCGCGTGCTCGTGAAGAAGACCCCGAGCGGGGTCATCCACGTCTCCACACCCCCGCCGCACGCCTCCCGCCAGGCCTCCCCCCACGTCGCCGAGGGTCCGGGCCCCACGGGCACGGCACCCGAGGCCGCCGGGCCCGAATCGAACCATCTCAAGCCGATCACCGCCCCGATGGTGGGGACCTTCTACCGGGCGGCCAGCCCCGACGCCCCGCCCTTCGTGGACGAAGGCGACGTCGTGGAGCAGGGCCAGACGGTGTGCATCATCGAGGCGATGAAGCTCTTCAATGAGATCCAGAGTGAACTTCCCGGCCGTGTCGTCAAGGTGCTCGCCGAGAACGGCGTGCCGGTGGAGTACGGCCAGCCCCTCTTCCTGATCGATCCCGGCCCGAACGGGGCCTGACCCCGCCGCATGTTCCGAAAGCTCCTGATCGCCAACCGTGGGGAGATCGCCGTGCGCGTCATCCGCGCCTGCCGGGAGCTCGGCATCCGGACCGTCGCGGTGTTCTCAGAGGCGGATCGGAACGCCCTGCACGTGCGCCTCGCCGACGAGGCGTTCTGCATCGGGCCGCCCGCGGCCGCGGACTCCTACCTCAACATCCCCAACATCATGAGCACGGCGGAGCTGCTCGGCGTCGACGCGATCCATCCCGGCTATGGCTTCCTGGCCGAGAACCCGCATTTCTCCGAGATCTGCGAGGACGTGAAGATCACGTTCGTCGGCCCCACACCGCAGGCCATCGGCGCGATGGGGAACAAGTCCGAGGCCCGGGAGCGGATGAAGTCGGCCGGGGTGCCGGTCATCCCCGGCAGCGACGGCCCGATCCGCAGCGATCAGGACGCCCTCGACCTGGCGAAGCGCATCGGTTTCCCCCTGATCGTCAAAGCCTCCGCCGGCGGGGGCGGCCGCGGGATGCGCCTCGTGCACACCCGCGACGACCTGCGCCGCGCCCTGCAGGCGGCCCAGGGCGAGGCCGAGGCGGCGTTCGGCAGCGGTGAAGTCTACATCGAGAAGTACGTCGAAGAACCCCGGCACATCGAGCTGCAGATCCTCGCCGACAAGCACAAGAACGTCGTGCACCTCGGCGCGCGGGACTGCTCCATCCAGCGCCGGCACCAGAAGCTGCTCGAGGAGTCGCCGCCCCCGGGCCTGCGGGAGCGCTTCGTCCGCGCGCTCGGCAAGGCGGCGACCCGCGCCGCGCACGCCATCGATTACACGGGCGCGGGGACGGTGGAGTTCCTCGTGGATAGCGACGGCCACTTCTACTTCATGGAGATGAATACGCGCATCCAGGTCGAGCATCCCGTGACGGAGATGATCACCGGGATCGACCTGGTGAAGCAGCAGATCCTCATCGCCGCCGGGGAGAAGCTGCCCTTCGCGCAGGGCGACATCGCGTTCCACGGCCACGCCCTGGAGTGCCGGATCAACGCCGAGGACCCGCGGCTGGACTTCCGGCCCTCCCCCGGCACGATCGGGCAGTTCGTCCCGCCCGGCGGCCCCGGGATCCGGGTGGACACGCACGCCTTCAGCGGCTACGCGATCCCCCCGCACTACGATTCCCTGATCGCGAAGGTCATCGCCTGGGGGACCGACCGCAATGAGGCGATCGCGCGGATGCGCCGCGCTCTGACCGAGTTCGTCATCACCGACGTCCCAACGACGATCCCCTTCCACCTGCACGTCCTGGACAACGCCTTCTTCCGCCGGGGCGAAGTCTACACGAACTTCGTCCAGCGCCGGATCGACCTGGCCACCCTCTAGGCGATCCGACTCACGTGAACGTTCCGGCGGTCGCACTCGCGGTCGGGCTCATGGTGGCGCAGACACCGTCCTCAGCGCCGGTGGCGGCGGGTCTGTACCACTGGCGGACCGGCCCCATCACCCTCGAGACGGCGTTGCTCGGCATTGGGCCGGGACACGTACTCATCGTCACCGAGGATCACGTGGTCGCCCGGCATCATGAGCACCAACTCGCCGTACTGCAGGCGTTGAAGCAGCGCGGTCTGCGCGTCAGCGTCGGCCTGGAGTTCCTCACGTACCCGGATCAGCCCTGGGTCGACCGCTACGTCCGGGGTGACGTTCCCGAGGAGATGTTCCTCCGGGCGGTCCGCTGGGGCGGAACGCCGTTCGAGTGGTACCGCCCGCTCATCGCGTTCCCGCGAGAGGCCGGCGGAGAGACCGTGGCGCTCAATGCGCCCGAGCAGGTCACGAAGGCCTTGGCTCAGCGGGGCCCGGAGGGGCTGTCGGACGAGGAACGCAGCCTCCTGCCGCCGGGCTTCACGGTCGGCAACGCGGCCTACTTCGAGCGGTTCGCCCGCGAGGTCCAGCAGCATGGCTCATTGCCGGAGAACGCCGTGCGCAACTTCTTCGCCGCGCAGAGCGCCTGGGACGACACGATGGCCTGGCGTGCCGCCCGGTTCCTCGAGGCGCATCCGGAGCAGGTGCTCGTCATCATCGTGGGCGACTTCCATGCGAGCTACGGCGGAGGGCTCCCCGACCGGCTCTGGGCCAGAGGCGTGACGAAGACCGTGGTGATCTCGCAGGTGGACGCCCGCGGGCTGGACGAGGCCGGCCTGCAAGCGCTCCTTGCCCCCGATCCACGCGACGGCCCACGCGCGGACTTCATCTGGATCACCGGACCCTGAGGCTCCGCCCTACCGCAGCGCAATGCCGCTGCGCTGGAGCGCGATCGCCGCCGCGCCGACCGCGCCGACGTCATCGCCCAAGGCCGCGGGGAGGATCTCAACGTCATGCCCCGGCCGCTCGAACGCCCGCGCCGTGGCGACCCGCCGCACGGGTTCAAAGAGCAGGTCGCCGGCCTTGCTCACCCCACCCCCGATGATCACGCGTTCCGGGTTGAGGAGGTTGAGCAGGTTGGCCACGCCCACGCCGAGGTAGGTCGCCGCCCGGATGAAGATCTCCACCGCTACCGGATCATCCGCGCGCGCACCTGAGGCGACATGGTGCGCGCCGATGGCCTGCGGGTCTCCTCCGGCCATCGCGAGCACCGTGGTGTGTCTTCCCGCCGCCACCGCCTCTCGGGCCATCCGCGCGATGGCGGTGCCCGAGGCGAGGACCTCGAGACAGCCGGTGCTGCGCCCGCACGGGCAGGCCGGCCCATCAACGTCGATCGTCATGTGCCCCACCTCGCCGGCCGTGCCGCTCACGCCGTGCACGAGGCGGTCGCCGATGATGATGCCGCCGCCGATCCCTGTGCTCACGGTGAGGTAGATGAGATCGTGCGCCCCGCGGCCGGCGCCGATCCACCATTCCCCGAGCGCGGCGGCGGTGGCGTCGTGCTCGACGAAGACCGGCAGGCCGAGATGCTCCGCCAGCAGCCGCCCCAGCGGCACGTTGCGCCAGCCCACGAGATTGGGCGCCTCGAACACGACCCCCTCGCGCGGGTCCAGCGGTCCGGGCGCGTCCACGCCCACGGCGAGGATCTGTTCTATCCGCATCCCGGACTCGGCCAGCACCTGGGCGGTGCTGGACGCGATTACGTCCAGCACCGCTTCCACCCCCCGGTTCG
>DASSGA010000184.1:0-2361 GCA_035693805.1 bacterium
AGGCTGTCGTCCAGGCTGCGGGTGGTGCCGACACACTCGATGGTCAGGTCCGCCCCGCCGAGCAGCACGCGCTTGCCCATCATCGGACGGCGCAGGGTCCCCTGTGTCAGCTCGGCGATCTCCGGGAAGTGGCCGTCGCCGCGGCGCAGGGCAACGACCTCGTCCGCCCCGAGCCGCTTCGCCATCGCTCCCTGGAATGGATGCTTGACCAGGGCGATGATCCGCGCCCGCGTCCCCGTGGCCCGCAGCGCGGCGATCGCACACTGGCCGATCACGCCCCCGCCGATCACGAGCACGCGGTCCCCCGCCGAGGGCGGGTAGGTCACCGCGGGATGCGCCGCGCAGGCCAGCGGCTCGGCCATCAGTGCGTTCTCGTCGCTGACCTCAGCGGGCACCGGGAAGACCTGGGAGCGGTGCGCGACGAAGTTCGTCCCCCAGCTACCGCCGGTGTCCCGGCACGCGCCGATCATCAGCCCCGGGCTGACGTGGCCTTCGGTAACCCGCAGGCAGAGGTTGTAGTTGCCGGCGGCGCAGTTGAGGCAGGGATCGGAGAACCCGCGGGCGGCGCAGGGCAGCGTGGGCTCGACGGTCACCCGCTGCCCCACCCGCAGATCGGTGACGCCCTTCCCCACTTCGGCGACCGTCCCGACGTTCTCGTGCCCGAGCACGAACGGGAAGGAGGTCAACGCGGAAAGGGCAGGGCTGCTGTGCAGATGGATGGTGTGCAGATCGCTGCCGCAGATGCCGCCCAGGCGGACCTGGACGCGGACCCAGTCCGCGGCCGGCAGCGCGGGGTCGGGGACGTCACGCAGCTGCAGGGGGGCGAAGCGCCCCCAGAGCGCCTCCCGGCGCACGCCGCCGAGGAGCCTCGTGGCGAGAAACCGCGGGATCGTGGGGTCGAAGGTGAGAGCCTTCAAGACATCGGGACCTGGCGGATGAACCCCTTCTCGAGGCGGTTGAAGATGTCATCCAGCCTCGGGCCGGTGATCGTGAGGCCGTGGTTCTTCAGCCCCACCACGGCCCGGGCGGGGTCCGGTGCCTGGCGCACCACGTCGGCCACCGACTGCGCGAGCTGGATCGTCCCGCAGGGGTAGTTGATGGTGGTGGACTTGATGTCCGCCATCCAGGCGTGGACGTGCACGATCGCGCCGACCTGGGGATGCTCGGTGTAGATCATCCAGTGCTCGATCGCGTCGACCGAGACGCGACGCGGCGTGACGTTGGGGGGCACGCTGAGGAGCATCACGTTGCGCTCGGGGTCGAACCCCTTGACCATGAGGATGTCGCGGCCGACGGCCTTCATGTTCGACTTGTCGACGCCGCTGGCGCTCATCCAGAATCGCCGGGGATCCTTCCGCACGCTGAGGTTCCCGTAGCTCAATCCGCCGATCCCGTAGAGCCGCTCGATGTGGCGCAGGTCGCGGGCATCCACCATCTCGTGGATCGGGAACGGCGCCGGCAACAGGTTCAGGGCGTCCAGCCGCTTCCCGGCCGCGCCGAGCTGGCGGGTCAGATCATCCCCCTCCCACAGCGGCCGCTCGAGATCCGGGTGGAACTCGTTGTCGATGACCAGCTGCGAGCCGGCCAGCGGGTGGAGACGGTCGTAGAGGTACTCGAAGTACGCTTCGCCGCCCCGCGCGGGGATCGGATAGTACCCCTGCTCCAGCGTGACGAAATAGGTCTGCACCTGCTCGCCGTCCCGCACGAGGTAGATGCAGAGGTTGGCGAGCGAGCGCACGAGCAGCGGGTACGCCTGCCGCAGCACGTTCTCGGGCCGCTGGTCCGCGAGCGCGATCGAGACGACGAAGACCGCCTTGGCCTTGCGCCGGTACGTCTTCGGCTTGATGGGGTCGATGAAGTTGAAGACCAATCGCAGCGCGGCGTCGTCGGGATCGTCGACGAACGTGTGCCCTTTCCGGGTGAACACCGCACGGAGACCGTCGGCAATGCGGGTCAGGATGGGGTCGCTGCGGTCGCCGGTGAAGGTGAATCTCATGGCATCATAAGATTCACACGCGCGGATGCGCTATCCTGCCCGGACCTCCTAGCCCAGGATGCCCTGCGCGTGCTTCCCGCGGATCAGCCGCCCCTCGGCGAAGCGCGACAGCACGAACGTGGAGATGTCGATCTCAGGACGCTGGCCGGTGAGCAACGCGGCCAGCGCTTCGCCGAGTGCAGGGCTCAGCTTGAAGCCGTGCCCGCTGAAACCCGCGGCGATGAAGAGCCCCTCCACCCCCTCGACGGCGCCCAGCACCGGCTGCCAGTCCGGCGTGATGTCGTAGATGCTCGCGTAACCGCCCCGCACCGCGGCCTCGCTGGCGCCGGGGTACCGGTGCGCCCACAGCTGCCCGACGCGTGACA
>DASSGA010000185.1:0-5055 GCA_035693805.1 bacterium
GTGCGCGCCACTTCCCGGATGCCGTGCTTGCTGAGCAGCGAGAGGATGGCGTCGACTTTCTCGCCCTTGCCCGTGACCTCGAGCGTCATCGTGCGGTCGGTGAGGTCGACCACGCTGGCCCGGAAGACGTTGGCGATCTCCATGATCTCCATCCGCGTTCCCGGCGTGGCGTTGACCTTGATCAGGGCGAGCTCCCGGTCGACTGTCGCCGCACCGTCGATCGAGGTCGCCCGCCGGACCTCGACCAGTTTGCGCAGCTGCTTGGCGAACTGCTCCGTCCGGTCGGGCGGCGTGTCGACGACGATCGTCATCCGGGAGACCGCCGGGTTCTCCGTCGGTCCCACAGACAGGCTGTGGATGTTCACCCCGCGCCGGCGGATAAGCCCGGCGACCCGTACCAGGACCCCCGGGCTGTTCTCCACGAGCACGCTGATCGTGGCGGTATGCGTCTCAGTCATCGATGATCATCTCGGCCACGGACTGCCCCGAGGGGATCATCGGCAGGCAATTCTCCTCGGGATCGCACAGGATGTCCACCACGACCGGGCCGTCCTCGACGGCCAGCGCCGTCGTGAGCGCGGCGTCCACCTGCTCGGGACGCTCCACCCGGATCCCGCGCGCGCCGAAGGCCTCGGCGATGCGGGCGAAGTCGGGATTGCGGAGGATGGACGCCGAGCGCCGGTCGCGGTAGAAGAAGGTCTGCCACTGCCGGACCATACCGAGCGCCCCGTTGTTCAGGATGATGATCGGCAGCGCCATGCGGTGGACCACCGCGGTGATGAGATCTTGCATCGTCATCTGGAAGCCACCGTCGCCCACGACCGCGATGACCTGGCGGTCCGGGCAGGCGAACTTCGCGCCCATCGCCGCGGGGAAGCCGAAGCCCATCGTGCCGAGGCCCCCGGAGGAGATGAAGGAGCGCGGTCCCCTCGGGCGGTACCACTGCGCCATCCACATCTGGTGCTGGCCGACGTCCGTGGCGACGATGGCCCCCCCGCCGGTGAGGCGGTTGAGCTGCTCGCACACGTACTGCGCGCTGATCGCTCCATCGCGCTGCCGGTAGCGGAACGGATACCGCTGCCGCCATTCCTCGATCTGCGCCCACCAGGCATCGATCTTCGGCGCTCGGGCCTGCGCGGCGAGCGTGCCGAGGACGCGCTTCGCGTCGCCGACGATCGGCACGTGCGCCGGCTTGTTCTTGCCGATCTCGGCCGGGTCGATGTCGATGTGGATGAAGCGGGCCTTGGGCGCGAAGTCTCGCAGCCGGCCCGTGACGCGGTCGTCGAATCGCGCGCCGACGGCGAGGATGACGTCGGCCTCGTTCACGGCGTAGTTCGCGAAGACGCTGCCGTGCATGCCGAGCATCCCCAGGCACAGGAGGTGTGTCTCGTCCATCGCCCCCTTGCCCATCAGGGTGAGGGTGACCGGGATGCGCGTGCGCTCGGCGAGGGCCGTGAGCTCCGCGCTGGCCTCCGCGCTGATGATGCCCCCGCCGGCGTAGATCACGGGGCGTTCGGCCGCGGCCAGCATCTCGACCGCCGCGGCGATCTGCTTGGGCGTGCCGTCGAGGGCCGGGTGGTACTCCGGGACAGGGACCCCCTCGAGGAACTCCGGCGTGCAGCTCTCCTGCGAGACGTCGCGCGGGATGTCCACGAGCACCGGGCCGGGGCGGCCGGTCCGCGCGAGGTAGAAGGCCCGCTGCACGGAGGGGGCTACGTCGCCCACGTCCATGACGAGGTGGTTCCACTTCGTGATGGGCATCGTCACGCCGGTGACGTCCGCCTCCTGGAAGGCATCGTTGCCGATGACCGGCCGGGGCACCTGACCGGTGATGGCTACGACCGGGACGGAGTCCATCATCGCGTCCGTGATGCCGGTGACGAGGTTCGTGGCGCCCGGCCCCGACGTCGCGGTGCAGACGCCCACCGTGCCCGAGGCGCGGGCATAGCCGACCGCGGCGTGGGCGGCGACCTGCTCATGGCGGACGAGGATGTGGCGGACATCGCGGGCGTCGTACAGCGCGTCGTAGATCGGCAGCGACGCCCCGCCCGGATGCCCGAAGAGGACCTCGACCCCTTCGCGCCGCAGGGCTTCGACCAGCACCTGGGCACCCGTCATCGTCTTCGCGCGCGAGGCGCGTTTCGTGGATGGGGTCTCGATCTGACGTGCCATGCCGGTCTCCCCTCGGGACCGTGACGGCCCCAGAAAACACGATGCGGGAGACATCCTAAGGGCGGATGCTCCCGCGGTACCACCTTAGTTCCGGGATCCGACCTTGCTGCGTCGGACCGCCGGCGCTCTGGCCGGTTATCGGCGGCTTCCGGCGACGCCTACAGCATGCCGATCGGCGTCACAGCTCGGGGACGAGTTCGGCGGTGCAGCGGGCTGCCGGGTCGCACCCCTCTCCCGGCTCTCTTGGAGCCCTGCCCTGCCTACTGCTTCCCGTCATCGCCTGCGTATTGCTTCGGTCGGGATAGAAAAAAACCTGAGCGATAGATCCCTGCGAGGAACCTATCCCTCAGGCTTTTGTCCTGACGGTGTAACGGCCACCCTCCGGCCGCCTGCGCCGCTTGGACCGACCGGCCCTTGTGGAGGCCGTGGAACCCTAGGCGCACTCCCTCATGTGAAGCTTACGCGGGACTGTACCAAAGTGGACATCGGTTTGTCAACCCCAGGCGGGAGGAAAGAGCCTAGTCGGCGCCGTTTGACACCGTCCGGAGCACCTGGAGCGCTTCTTCCACCGAATCCACGCAGGAGATGGTCTTATCGAGCCGGACGATCCCCATGACACGGCGCACGATCGGGGCTGCGCCGGCGACCATCAACCGCCGGCGCCTCCTCTGACACTCGTGCTCGGCCTCGCGCAGAGCATGGAGACCCCGCCCGTCCACGTACAGCACATGGGTCATGTTCACGATCACGTGCTGCCCGAGAGCCGTGGCCCGCCGGAGGAAGAGCGCGAATTCGCCGGCGGTGCTGATGTCGATCTCCCCCGCCACGTGGACGATCGCCGCCGGCCCGTGGGCCTCGACCTCGCACCGAAGCATCGTCGTTTCTCCAGCAATGGTCAATATTCCACACCTGCCACGCGCATCCTGTCCCGTTCCCTCGCCGCCGCAGCCGTCTGAAAGTCGCGGGCCCGGGCATGTCTCCGATGCAGAGGAGGAGCCAGGATGCGCATCGGGATCGTCGTCGTCATACTCGTATCAGTGCTGATGCTGCCTGCGGGCGCCCGCGCGGCGACGCAGGTCTTCATGTGGCCGAGCCAGTTCTCGTACGGCACGCCGTCGGGGACGTTCGGCTGGAACGCGACCAATCTCGGCGTGCGCTTCGGGCCGGGCCTGGGTCCGGTCGAGTTCGGGACGATGCTCTACTATGGTCCGCTCAGCAACGTGAGCTTTGCGGGCAGCCCGCTGCCGGGCTACAGCGGGCAGGTCGTGGGCGGCGAGACCGGCCTCCGGCTGGGGCTGGGCGCCGGGCCGATCGGGTTCGGGGCGTTCGCGGGGTACGGCGGGTTCGTCTTCAACGCCCGAGGACCCGTCGCCTCCGACGTGGTCCTGCTCTCCAGTCTGGGCTTCCGCCTTGGCTTCGATGCGCGGATGACCGTCGCCCCCGGCGTCTCGCTCCGCGGGAGCTGGACGGCGCTGTCGGGCCTCAGTAACCGCGCCGACATCGCCATGAGCTCGCCGGCGATCGCCGCGCAGCACACGGGCAGCGGCTCCGGCAGCGAGTTCAACGTCGGCGTGACCTTTTCGCCGCTCCCGCTCGTCACCGCGTTCGCGGAGTACCGATCGGGGACGTTCCTGACCAACTGGTCCGGCGGCACGCTGACCTCGTCCTCGTACAGCGGCTACTTCCTTGGGGTGCAGTTCCGCTTCTGAGGGTACGTCGCCCCGCTAATCGATGATGGATCCCCCGAGGGCGATCCGGAAGCGCTGAGGTACCAGCTCGACCACGTCCCCCAGTTGCAGGTAGGCCGCGGTGATCTTCGTGCGGTCCGCGTCGCTCTCGTTGAGCTTCCGGATCTTTCGCCACATGTCCGTGGCGGTGCGGAGCCGGACCTCCCGCTGGGCCACCGGCGCGGTCCACTGGACTCTCGTGAGACTCATAGCCATCCCGTACACCCCCATGTTGCGGCACAGGCAGGCGCCCGGGCCGCTCGTCTGGCTGTGTGACCTTCAGGGGGGAACTACACTCGGAAACGGATTCTAGCACACCTGGGTTCCATCACACAACGCAGGAATCAGCTTCGGAGGTTTGCAGGACTGGAGGGTTGATGGAAGATTCCAGCACAGCCATTACCGGGCAGATGCTCCGGAGTGTTCTTCGCACATGATTCACCACACGATGTCTTCGGTGGAACACTTCATTCATCGAAGGCGGCCAACGGCCGCTCAGAAGAGGGCCTGGGGGACGAGGCCCCGAATACCCAGACTTAACTTCCCAGACAGAGGATATGTGCATGGCGAGGGATGCATGTTCAGACTGCCCCGAGCCGACTCTGTTCGGACCGTTTGCCCCGAGGGCGACCGGGCTTCGTAGATGCGCCCCCAGCACGCACCATCGTCCATCTGGATGCCCTGAGCCCCACGCGAGGCTGGCTTCCCGCCATGTCGATACGGACCCCGTCCAGCGTCTGAGGTATGGGATCACTATCGTCTCTGCATGGAGGTGACGAAGATGGCCTGCATAGTCCGCTGGCTGAGCGCAGTGCTCATCGTCGTGGGCCTCATCGCGGGAGGCTGCGGCGCGGGAGCGCTCGTCAGCCCGCCTTCCACTGTATCGGGGCTGTACGTCGCCAATCGCAGCGGTCAAAGTGTCACGGTGTACGAACCCAGCGCGACCGGCGACGTGGCGCCCATCCGCACCATCAGCGGGACAAGCACCGGGCTGAACGTCCCTTACGGCGTGGCCCTGGATGCTGCCGGCATCCTCTACGTGAGCAACGGGGCCAGCAACAGCATCACCGTGTACGCGCCCGGCGCCACCGGTGACGTCGCACCCATCCGTACCATCAGCGGTGCAAACACGGGACTGAACGGCCCCCGCGGGATG
>DASSGA010000186.1:0-8179 GCA_035693805.1 bacterium
CTGGGGCGCATTGATCGGCGTCTTCCTCGGCGCGCTCGCCGTGGGCTACTTCCTCGGCGGCCGGCTGGCCGACCGGCGTCCGAGCGCCGCGCTGTTTGCGGCGCTCGTCTTCCTGGCTGGCTTCCTCGTCTTCCCGATCCCACTGCTTGCGCCGTGGGTGCTGGAGACGATCGAGCTCGCCGCCCCCGGGCCGCGCGCGGCGCCGCTCGAGGCGACGCTCGTCCTCTTCTTTCTGCCCGCTGTCGTGATGGGGATGATCTCGCCGTTCGCGGTCCGCCTGCGGGCAGAGACGATGGCCACGATTGGCAACGTCGCCGGCTCGCTGTACGCGCTCTCCACCCTGGGGAGCATCGCCGGCACGTTGCTGGCCGCCTTCGTGCTGCTCTCCTGGATGGGCGTGCGTACGATCGTGCACCTGCTCGGCGCGGTGATGATGGTCCTCGCGGTGCTCTCCTGGCTGACGTCGCGGCGGATTGGGCTCGCGGCGGTGGGCAGCGCCCTGGCCGCCCTGCTCGTCGTGGGCGTGCCGTTCGGGGGCACGCGGGATGCGCCCCAAGGGCTGCGCTTCGAGCGCGACACGGTCTATCACCGGATCACCGTCAACGACGAGGCCGGCGTACGGTACTTGCGGCTCGACGCCTACTGGCAGAGCGGCATGGACCTGGCCGACCCTCGCCGGACGGTCTTCCCGTACTCCGACTACCTGCACCTCCCGCTCGTCTTCCGGCCGGACGCGCGCCGCGTGCTCTTCGTCGGCCTGGGCGGGGGGACCGCGCCCCGCCGCTACCACGAGGATTACGCGCAGATGACGATCGACGTCGTGGAGATCGACCCGGCGGTGATCGACGCTTCGCGCCGCTACTTCGGCGTCCCCCAGGACGCGCGGATGCGCCTCGTGGCCCAGGACGGGCGTCTGTTCGTATCGCGCGCGCCCGAGCGGTACGATGTCATCATCCTCGACGCCTTCCTCATCGACACCATCCCGTTCCACCTCGCGACGCGGGAGTTCTTCGAGACCGTGCGCGCGCACCTCGCGCCCGGCGGTGTGCTCGCCAGCAACGTGATCGGCGCCCTGGACGGCCCGCGCAGCGGGTTCTTCCGCGCCGTGTACAAGACGTTCCGCGCGGTGTTCGGAGCGGTGTACGTCTTCCCCACGGACTGGAGCCTCTACAACAGTGAGGAGAGCCTCCGCAACATCATCGTTGTGGCCGTGAATGGCTCCGCGCCGCGCTCGCGCGGCGCGGTCCTTGCCGCGGCGGAGGCCGTCCGTGCCCAGGCCGGCGTGACCATCGAGCGCTTCGTGGAGGCGGCCGGCGATCTCTATCCGAGGCCGATCCGGATCGACGACGTGCCCGTGCTGACCGACGACTACGCGCCCGTCGAGCTGCTGGTCCAGCCGCGTTAGAGCGATGCCCGTCATCAAGCTCTACATCGGCGACGTCGTGCAGACCAGGAAGACGCATCCCTGCGGCAGCGACCAGTGGAAGGTGGAGCGTCTGGGGGCGGATCTCGGTATCCGCTGCCAGGGCTGCGGGCGATACGTGCTGATGGACCGCGTGAAGTTCGAGCGCCGCATCAAGCGATTCGTCAGCCGGCCGCCCGAAGCGGAAACCCGCTAGGAGTACCCGTTCTGCATCTCGGGCAGAGGAAGCATTGATGCTCTACGCCTGGGGCACGGCGGTGGCGGGATGGGGGATCCTGCTCGCGCTGCTGGCGGGGACGACCCCGCTGCCGTTTCCGCTGCTCGCCACCTTCGCGCTGCTCGCCGTGGTCACGGAGTGGCTGATGGTGCCGCTCCCGCGGGGCGGGTTTCAGTCCGCCGGCCTGGCCGTGGCGTCCGCGGCGCTCCTCATCGTGGGGCCGGTGTACACCGCCCTCGTCATGGCGATCGGCGTCATGGTCGGCAACGGGCTGCTGCACCGGCGTCCCTATCTCAACACGATCTTCAACAGCGGCCAGTACATCCTGTCGCTGCTGCTTGCCGGCGGCGTCTTCATCGTCGTCGACCGTCAGGCCACGTTGCTGCAGGCGCCGCTGTTCTCGGGCCGCATCGACGTCACCTTTTGGGCCGCGTTCCTCGGCGCCATCCTGACCTACGTCGTGGTGAGCAGTCTGTTCGTCAGCGGCATGGTCTCCCGCCGCGGGGCGGCGCCGTTCGTCGCCGTCTTCCGCGCCAACATCGCCTGGGAGTTCGTGAACAACCTCGCCTTCGCCACGCTCGGCCTGGTGCTCGCGCTGATCTACGTGCGTGCCCTCCCCGTCGGCGCCGTGATCCTCACCGTGCCGCTCATGCTCGTCGGCTACATCCTCATGCTGTACACAACGCGCGAGCAGGCGCACCGGGAGCTGGAGATCGTCGAGCGCATCGGCCGTGCGGCGATGACCCTGAACCTCGAGGAGCTGTACGCCGCCCTGTACCAGGAGATCAGCCGCGTGATGTCGGCCGACGCCTTCTACATCGCGAGCTACGAGCCGGAGGCGCAACGGCTGACCTTCGAGTACCTCATCGATTCCGGCCAGCGGTTTCCCCGCCAGCCCTACGACCACGGGATGGCGATGGGGGAGATCCTCAAGCGGCGTACGCCTGTGCTCATCAACCGCACCCCGGAGGACATGGACAAGCCCGACCGCTTCGAGCGCGTGGGACGGGAGGAGCGGCGCAGCGCCTCCCTGATGTTCGTCCCCGTGGTGAAGGGCGAGCAGACGATCGGCCTGGTGTCGGTGCAGAGCTACACCTTCTTCGCCTACCTGGAGCGCGATCTCCGGCTCCTCGAGGCCATCGCCGGCCAGGCCGCCTCCGCCATCGAGAACGCCCGGCTCTTCGACGCCAGCCGCCGCAACGTCGAGCGTTTGACGACCCTGCAGCACCTGTCCACGGCGATCGCCGGGACGCTGGAGATGGAGACGCTCGTCCCCGCGATCGTGGAAGGGGCGCAGCAGGCTCTGGGCGTGGACCGGGCCGCCATCTACCTCGGCGACGTCCAGGGCGGTCTCGCCGACCTGTATGCCCACGGGTTCCCGGCCGAGTACGTGCCCACGATGCGGCGTGTGCTTCGCGGCCCGCTCGCCGCGTTGCCGTTCGACATCAGCAAGGCCCAGGTGATCGAGGACGTCCAGGCGCACACCGGGATGCAGGCGCTCCGCGCCAGCTTGTACGGACCGGGGGCCGACGCGATCGGCCAGATGGTGGGCCCGCCGCGGACCATCGCCATGCTGCCCCTGCTGTACCGCGGCGAGCAGATCGGCATGCTCGTGTTCTTCCACGACCGCGTCCGTCCCTACGGCGGCGACGACGTCCTGCTCGCGCAGTCGATCGCGAACCAGGCGGCCATCGCCGTGAAGAACGCCACGCTCTTCGCCCAGGCACAGCGCCGGGCGGCCGAGGTGGACCTGCTCAACCGGCTGATGAGCACGCTGACGGGGACGCTGAACCTCGAGGAGCTGTTTCGCCGCATCGTCGAGGAAGTCGCCGCGACGTTCGCGTATTCGCACGTCAGCATCCACCGCCGCGAGGGGGAGTACCTGCTGCTTCAGGCGCAGGTCGGGTACACCCGCGTGCACGACCGCATCCACATCACGAAGGGCGTCATTGGCCGCGTGGCGCGCACGGGAAAGTCCATCCTCGTCCCGGACGTCAGCCGCGAGCGGGAGTACATCTCTGCCGATCCCACGATCCAGGCGGAGGCTGCCGTGCCCATCCTCGGCGACGAGCACGTCATCGGCGTCCTGAACATCGAGGCGCGTGCCGACCGGACACTTTCCCAGACCGACCTGACCCTGCTGGAGACGCTCGCCCGCCAGCTCTCCATCGCCCTGCGCAACGCCACGCTCTACGAGGAAGCGAAGCAGGCGCGGGACGAGCTCAGCGTGCTGTACGAGGCGGCGAAGGCGATCAGCAGCTCGCTGGAGGTGGAGTCCGTCCTAGACAACCTCGTCCAGGTTCCCTGCCGCGCCTTCGGCTACGAGCACGGCGCGATCCTGCTCACCGATGATCGCAGCGGGGATCTCATCGTCGAGGCGACGTACGGGTCTCCGCCGGGCACCCGCGGCTACCGCATCCCCTCGGGCAAAGGCATCACGGGCTGGGTGCAGCGCACCGGCAAGGCGGAGAACGTCGCCGATGTGCGGCAGGACGCGCGTTACATCGGCGTCAACGACCGGATCGGGTCCGAGATCGCCGTGCCGCTGATCAGCGAAGGGCGCGTGATCGGTGTCTTCAACGTGGAGAGCCCCCGCAAGGCCGCCTTCGGGCCGCGCGACATGAGCATCCTCACCACCCTCGCCGGCTACGCGACGATCGCCATCCACAATGCGCGGCTCTTCGAGCAGACCAAGCAGCTGGCGATCACGGACGGCCTTACCGAGCTGTTCAACCACCGGTACCTGCACGAGGCGCTGGAGCGCGCGCTGGAGCGCTGCATCCGGGACGGCCAGCCGCTTGCGCTGATCATGCTCGAGATCGACAACTTCAAGCGGTACAATGACACCTACGGGCACCAGCGCGGGGACGAGGTGCTGCGCACGGTGGCTGACCTGCTGCGCAAGGGCAGCCGCACCAGCGATCTCGAGGCCCGCTACGGCGGTGACGAGTTCATGATCGTGCTGCCCAACACCCCGAAGGAGACAGCCTACGACGTGGCCGAGCGCCTCCGCCGCGCCGTGGAGGCGTATCCGTTCCTCCTCGGGGGGAGCATCGTGACCTCGGTGACACTCAGCGTCGGCGTGGCGGCGAGCCCGGAGGACGGCCAGACGGTCGACGCCCTGGTCGACGCCGTGGACCGCGCCCAGTACACCGCCAAACGCTCCGGAGGCAACAAGGTACAGGTAGCCCACGTCTTCCACTAGAACGCATACCGTGTGGGCCTCTCCATCGGGATCGTCGGCCTCCCGAACGCCGGCAAGTCTACCGTCTTCAACGCCCTGACCCGCGCCGCGGTCGCGGTCGCCGCGTACCCGTTCACCACGATCGAGCCGCATCACGGGGTCGTCCCGGTGCCCGATCCGCGCCTGGCGGCCGTGGCCGCCGTCACGCATCCCGACCGCACCGTGCAGGCCACGGTGGACTTCGTCGACATCGCGGGCCTCGTCCGCGGCGCGTCGACCGGCGAGGGGTTGGGCAACCAGTTCCTCGGCCACATCCGCGAGGTGGATGCCGTCGCTCACGTTGTGCGCTGCTTCCCCGATCCCGACGTGCCGCATGTCGACGGCACGATTGAGCCGGTGCGGGACATCGAGGTGGTGGAGACCGAACTGGCGCTCGCCGACCTCGGCGTCGTCGAGCGCGAGATCGAACGCACCCACAGCCGCGTGCGCGCCCACGAGGCCCGCGCCGAGCAGCATCTTGCGACGCTCAAGGCGGTGGCCGGGGCGCTCCAGCGCGGGGTGCAGGTCCGTCGGCTGCCGCCGGATCCCGACCGCGTGGCCCTGATTCGCCCGCTGCGTCTGCTGACGGACAAACCGGTGGTGTACGTCGCCAACGTCGCTGAGACCGACCTTCCGGCGGGGGGCTCGGGAGCGGAACGGGTCCGGGAGCATGCCGGCGATGTGGGGGCGGGGGCCGTCGTCCTCGCCGCGAAGCTCGAGGCCGACGCCGCCGCCCTGACAGAAGCCGAGGCGGCCGAGTTCCTGCGCGCCTACGGTCTGGAGGAGCGGGGTCTCCAGACGCTGATCCACGCCGCGTACCGTCTGCTCGACCTCGTCACCTTCCTCAGCACCGCCTCCAAGGAGGTCCGGGCGTGGTCGGTGCCGCGGGGGACCCAAGCGCCCCAGGCCGCAGGCCAGATCCACACCGACATGGAGCGGGGCTTCATCCGGGCCGAGGTCATTCACTGGGAAACGCTAGTGGCGGCGGGATCGCTCCGGGCCGCGCACGATCATGGCCTGGTCCGCCTTGAGGGGAAGGAGTACGTCATTCAGGACGGAGACGTAATCCAGTTCCGCTTCGCCGTCTAGAATCAACCGGGTTTCACCTAGCGAAACAATCACGGAAGGGGGCTCCCCGGTCCTCTGCCGAACCATCCTACCCGTAATCCGGGACGGTGTTTCATTGGGCAAGACGGCAGCCCACCCACGCGCGCGTGTCCACGGCATTCGTGCGGTTGAACGTGCCGCCGCCATCCTCAAGGCCTTTTCTCCCGAATCCACGGCGCTCGGCGTCACGGAGTTGTCCCGCCGCTTAGGTCTCCACAAGAGCACCGTCCACCGGCTGCTGGCCGCACTCGAGCGAGAGGGCTTCGTGGTGCAGGATCCTGGCAGCGGGCACTACCGCCTCGGGCTGCAGCTATTCGAGCTGGGCAGCCTCGTGGTCACCAGCAGGCAGCTGCAACAGGTTGCTCACGCCTACCTGGAACAGGTGCACCACGCCTGCGGTGAGACCGTACACCTGGCGATCCTCGACGAGGGCGAGGTCGTCTACGTCGACAAGCTCGAGAGCACGCGTCAGGTCCGGATGTATTCGCTCATCGGCCGGCGCTCCCCGGCGCACTGCACGGGTCTCGGCAAAGTGCTACTGGCCTGGCTCCCGGAGGGCGCGCTGGAGGAAGTCATCCGGCGGCGGGGTCTGCGCGGGTACACGAGTCAGACGATCACCTCGGCGGAAACGCTGCGCGATCACCTCGCCCTCGTGCGGCAGCGCGGGTACGCCATCGACAACGGAGAGCATGAAGAGCTCATCCGGTGCGCAGCCGCCCCGGTGTTCGATTACACCGGGCAGGTCGTGGCGGCCGTCAGCATCGCCGCGGTCGGTGTCGATGTGGAGTCGCGGCGGTTCCAAGAGTACATCAGCCTGATCCAGCAGTGCACCCGCGCTGTCTCCGAGGCACTCGGGAACGGACAATGGCAAACCGCAGGGGGATCGGATGCGCATCGGGACCTTCGTTCTCGATAACCGGCAGAGCTGGGGGGTGATCGACGATCGCCGGATCGTTGACCTGCCTCCTCTGCTCGACGCCGCACGAGCCCCCACCGCCCCCGACCTGCGGGGGTTCTTGGTCCAGGGGGGGTCGGCGGACCTCATCGGCGACGCGCTCAGGCGGGTCGACCCGGCCGAGTTCGCGGTTCCGCGGTCGCGCGCCCGGTTGATCGCCCCGCTGCCGAATCCGGCCAAGATCGTGTGCATGGGCCTGAACTTCGAGGACTACCGGCAGATCCTTGGGCTGGAATACCTCGCCGTGCCGCAGCTCTTCCTCAAAGCCTCATCGGCGATCATCGGTCCCGATGCCACGGTGGAGATTCCGGAGGGTTACGGCTCTGTGTTCCACGAGTTCGAGATCGGCGCCGTGATCCGAAAGCGCCTCCGGCAGGTGCCCGAAACCGAGGTGCCGGACGCCATCTTCGGCTACACGATCTTCAATGATCTGGTTCTGCACGACATCGAGCTCCGAACCCGCGAGTACCAGCAGTGGGCGAAGAACTGCGACACGTTCGCACCGATGGGACCCTGGATCGCCACGGCCGGTGACGTCCCGATTGAGGCGGCGCGTATGGTGCGCCGGCGCAACGGCGAGGTAGAGGCCACCTCCAGCACAGCGCACATGCGGCGGGCGTTCCCCGAGATGATCGCGTTCGTCGCGTCCTTCATGACGCTGGAGCCCGGCGACATCGTGACGTCGGCCTCACCGCCGGCCGGCCCCTTCGTCCCGGGAGACGTGATCGAGGTGGAAGTGGAAGGCATCGGCGTGCTGCGCAATCCGGTGTCCAGCCGCGCGGTCGACCGGCGTTACGCGGAGGCGCTCGGGCTGTGAGCGAGATGGCTCCGTCTGGAGGGCTCGTCCGTGCCTGACGTGGTCACGATCGGCGAGACCATGTTGCGGATCTCGGCCCCTCCGGGCGTGCCCCTGGAGGCCGCGTCCCACCTCTTCGTGCACGTGGCCGGGGCGGAATCCAATGTGGCCGTGGCCATGAGCCGGCTCGGGACCAGCGCCGGATGGATCTCCCGACTGACCGACAACCCGCTTGGGCGCCGCATCTACCGCGACATCCGGTCCCATGGCGTGGATGTGTCGCGGGTGCTGTGGACCCGCGCGGATCGGATCGGGACCTATTTCCTCGAACTCGGTCGGATCCCCCGACCCGGTCGCGTGATCTACGACCGGGCCGGATCGGCCATGGCAATGGTTAGTCCGGACGAGGTGGACTGGGTCTACGTCCGGGAGGCCAAGGTGGTCCACCTCAGCGGGAT
>DASSGA010000187.1:0-2038 GCA_035693805.1 bacterium
CCACATCTCCGACCGGGCGATCGCCAATCCATCCCAGGTGATCGAGTTCTGCCGCGCGCCGGAGGTGCAGATGGTGGACTTCCGGTTCACCGATCTGTTCGGGACGTGGCAGCATTTCTCCGCGCCGGTCGGCGAGCTGGACGAGAGCATGTTCGTCGAGGGCGTCGGGTTCGACGGCAGCAGCATCCGGGGCTTCCAGCACATCAACGAGTCCGACATGATCCTGCTGCCGGATGCGGCGACCGCCATCGTCGACCCGCTGCTGCGCATCAAGACGTTGCTGCTGACCTGCGACATCTACGACCCGGTAACGCGCGAGCGGTACACGCGCGACCCCCGCTACATCGGCCAGAAGGCGGAGCGCCATCTCAGCGCGTCGGGGGTCGCGACCACGAGCTACTGGGGTCCCGAAGCGGAGTTCTTCGTCTTCGACGACGTGCGCTATGATCTCAGCCAGCACGCCGCGTCCTACAGCGTCGACTCCGTGGAGGCGATCTGGAACTCCGGGCGCGACGAGAAGCCGAACCTCGGCCACAAGCCGCGGCACAAGGAGGGCTACTTCCCGGTGCCGCCCGCGGACAGCCTGCAGGATTTTCGCTCCGGGCTCGTCTTGAAGCTGCAGGAGGCGGGGATCGACGTCGAGGTGCACCACCACGAGGTGGCCTCGGCCGGGCAGTGCGAGATCGACATGCGCTTCAGCACGCTGACCGAGATGGGCGATAAGCTCATGCTCTACAAGTACCTCGTGAAGATGTACGCTCGGGAGCACTTCAAGACGGCCACCTTCATGCCCAAGCCGATCTTCGGCGACAACGGCTCGGGGATGCACTGCCACCAGAGCCTGTGGAAGGACGGGACGAACCTCTTCTTTGACCTGAATGGATACGCGCAGCTCAGCGAAACGGCGCGCTGGTACATCGGCGGGCTGCTCGCGCACTCGGACGCGCTCATGGCCCTCTGCGCGCCGACGACGAACAGCTACCGCCGGCTCGTCCCGGGGTACGAGGCGCCCGTGAACCTGGTCTACTCGATGCGAAACCGCAGCGCCGCGGTGCGCATCCCGGTGTACTCGACGAGCCCGCGCAGCAAGCGCGTCGAGTACCGGCCCCCGGACGCCGGGGCCAATCCCTACATCGCCTTTGCCGCGATGCTGATGGCCGGATTGGACGGCATCCGCCGCAAGCTCGATCCCGGCAGCCCGATGGACGTGGATCTGTACGAGCTGCCCGAGGCGGAAGCCTCGAAGATCCGGCAGGTGCCGGGGTCTCTCGACGCGGCGCTGGCCGCGCTCGAAGCGGACCACGCGTTTCTGCTCGAGGGGGGCGTGTTCACGAAAGATCTGCTCGAGACGTGGGTCGAGTACAAGCGGAAGAAGGAAGTGGACTTCGTGCGGATGCGGCCGCACCCGGCGGAGTTCTACCTGTATTTCGATACATAACGGGATCGCTTCGGTCCTGCGGACGTCGCGATGACGAGGACGCGGCTCAGGCGGACTGGTCGGCGCGCACGCGGTCGTCGTAGCGGGCGAGACGGCGGAGGTGAAGCTTCCCCTCCGGCGTGAAGACCTCGGCCAGCTCGGTCACGGTGCCTACCCGGCGCGATCGTATCGCGGCCAGGAGACCTTCCTCCTGGTCTTCGCCTTCCCATCGCTTTCCGCCCGGAGACTGCCAGACCTCGAACAGCGCAGCCATCGTCCTCACCTCTCTATCTCGTTTCATGCTCTACCCTGAACTCGTGCCTGGTATTCCTGCGGTGGAGGGGGACCCGAGACCAGCCCGCCCTCCACCGCTTCAACTCCGGCACGTTCATCCTCCCGGTGTGAAGCCGAAGCTACTGGATCGACTGAGGGCCGCCGCGTACGTCCTCTGCAGCGACCGCACCCGCCTCAACCTCATCCAGGCGGCCGTGAGTCTCTCTCCCATCCTCAGTCGCGGCCGCTTCACCAGCGGACTCGAACTCAATGCCAAAGATCATCTGCGGCTTGTCGTCCCATGCATCAGGACGCTCGGCCAGGGCCGCCGTGGTGGGAACCAGGAGC
>DASSGA010000188.1:0-4431 GCA_035693805.1 bacterium
TCGGTGTCGAGACCGATCCCTTCTTCCTCGAGCAGAAGGATCTCGTTGATGCGATTACGGGCCTCGTGGCAGTCGTCACCCCCGGGGGAACGCATGCGTGACGCTGCGCAGTGAGGTCCGGCACACACCACAACCACAGGGGGGTGACGGGATATGAGCCAGACGATGGCAGGGAGGCAACTCAACGGGGTCAACGTGCAGCAGCTCGTCGACACCGTGAACGCGGTCAAGGCCGATCCGGATATCGCCCGCTTCCGCTTCCGCGCCGAGACGGACTGGATCGAGGGTGGCCATTCGCGCACGAAGATCCAGGGCTTCTACGGGGCCGGGCAGGAGGACAGCTCGCGCACCAAGCCGTTCATCATCGACGGCGACGAGCCGCCGGTGCTGCTCGGCGGCAACGCGGGGGCTAACGCCGTGGAGGCCGTCCTCCACGCGCTGGCGTCGTGCCTGGCCGTCGGCTTCGTCTACAATGCGGCGGCCCGCGGGATCAGGGTCGAGAACCTCGGCTTCCGGCTCGAGGGTGACCTCGATTTGCAGGCGTTCCTGGGTCTGTCGGACCGGATCCGCCCGGGGTACCAGAACATCAAGGTGACGTACCGCGTGAAGGCGGACGCGCCGCGTGAGCAGATCGTTGAGCTCTGCAACTATGTCCAGAAGACATCGCCGGTGCTGGACATCATCCGCAACCCGGTCCCGGTCACGGTCGCGATCGAGTCCTGACAGCGTGAGATGACGCCTCTGGCGGGGGCGACCTCCATCGCCCCCGCCGGGGCTAGGTCTGCATCCGCGGGTCGAGCAGGTCGCGCAGGCCGTCCCCGAGCAGGTTGAATCCCATCACGGTCAGGAAGATCGCGAGCCCCGGATAGATCGACAGCCAGGGTGCCTGCAGCAGGTAATCGCGCCCCGTGCTGAGCATCGACCCCCAGGAGGGCGTGGGCGGCTGCGCGCCCAGGCCGAGGAACGATAGGCTGGCTTCCGCCAGGATTGCCCCGCCGATCCCCAGCGTGACGAGGATGATCGCGGACGCGGTCGTGTTCGGCAGGATGTGGCGGACGATGATGCGCGCGTTGGTCGCGCCCACCGCCCTGGCCGCGTCGACGTACTCGTGCTGCCGGATGGCGAGGACCTGGCCGCGCACAAGCCGCGCGAGCGAGGTCCAACTGACGAGCCCCAGGGCCAGGAAGACGTTGTAGAGGCTCGGTCCGATCACCGCCATGACCGCGATGGCGAAGAGCAGGCCGGGGAAGGCGAAGATGACCTCGGCGAGCCGCATGATGATATTGTCGATCCAGCCCCCGTAGAAGCCGGAGAGCAGGCCGAGTGTCATGCCGAGCGTCAGCGCGGACGCCTGCACCGCGATCCCGACACCCAGCGAGACCCGGGCGCCGTAGATGATGCGGCTGAAGACGTCCCGGCCGAACAGGTCCGCGCCGAGCGGGAACCGGTCCCCGGGCGGTTGCAGGTAGTTGTTCAGGTCGGCGTCCTTCACGGGGTCGAACGGCGCGATCCACGGCGCGAGGATCGCGACCGCGACCAGCACCGAAATGATGCTCCCCCCGATGGTAAGGTTGCGCAGCCGCCGGGCCCGGCGCCAGCGCGAGCGGCGAAGAGGGGCGATGCGGGCCGGCGTGGGTGCCTTCATTCGTACTTGATGCGCGGGTCGAGCACGGCGTACGAGAGATCGACCAGCAAATTGAGCCCGATGAAGATCGTGGCGATGAACAGCACGCAGCCCTGCACCATCGGCAGGTCGCGCACGGAGATCGAGTCGAGCAGGAGCCGCCCCACCCCAGGCCAGGAGAACACGCGCTCCGTGATCACCGCACCGCTGAGGAGTCCGCTCATCTGCACGCCGACGACCGTGATGATCGGGATGGCCGCGTTGCGCAGGGCGTGGGCCATGATGACCCGCCGGTCCGGGAGCCCTTTCGCCCGGGCGGTGCGGATGTAATCCTGCCGGATGACCTCGAGCATCGAGGATCGGGTGAGCCGGGCGATCACCGCGGAGAGCCCGGTGCCGAGCGTGACCGCCGGCATGATGAGGTAGGGATACGGAGGCCCGTAGCCTGAGGGGGGGAGCCAGCGCCACTCCACGGCCAGGAGGTAGATGAGCAGCAGCCCCAGCCAGAAGTTCGGGATCGAGACGCCGAAGGTGGCCAGCATGATGCTCGTCGAGTCGAGCAGGGTGTTCTGCCGCAACGCCGCGAGAATCCCGAATGGGATGCCGATGAGGATAGCGATACCCAGCGAAGCCGCCGCAAGCTTCGCCGTCGCCGGGAAGCGCGCGAGGATCGACTCCAGGACGGGCTGTTCGCTCCGGTAGGAGAGGCCGAGGTCGCCTCTGGCGGCGTTCCGCAGGAACTTCAGGTACTGCACTGCGACTGGATCGTTCAGGCCCCACTTGTCGCGGAAGAGCCGCGCGGCTGTGGGATCTCCACTCCCCATCTTCTCCTCCATCATCGCCGCCACGGGATCGCCCGGCACGATGTACATGAGGATGAACGTGACCAAGGTGACCCCGATGAACACGGGAAGGGCGAGGAGCAGCCTGCGCAGGACAAAACCGGAGAGACCCGGAGGCATCAGCCGGAGCGAGGGCCGGTCAGATGCGCTCGCCCGGCCCTCTGCGACAGTGTCAGCGACCGATCCAAACCTTGGTCATGTTCTGCGCGTCCATCTCCAGAGGGTTGCCCATGAGACCGTGGACGTTCGGCTGGTGCACTAGCACGGCCTTATTGTAGTTGAAGATGAACCAGGGAACGTCTCGCACGATGAGTTCCTCCGCCTGCTGGCAGAGCCGGATCCGCTGGCGCTCGTCGAAGGTGCGCTCAGCCTGATCGATGAGCTGGTCGACCCGGTCGCTCTTATAGAACATCCGGTTCCCTGCCGGTCCGATGTTGCGCGAGCGGAAGACCGATAGATAGCCGACGCAACTCGCCGAGCCTCCCCAGGACGCGACGTAGGTTGGAATCTCGCCCTTCCCGGCACGGTCGATCACCACGCCGAAGTCCTGCTGGACGATGCGTGTGCGCACCCCGACCTCATTCCAATAGCGCTGGATGCCCTCCATCCACCGTCCGGTGGTCGGGCTACTCGAGCCGTGGAGCTCCAGGTCGACGCCGTTGGGGAAGCCCGCCTGGGCGAGCAACTCCTTGGCCCGCTGCGGATTGTACTCGTATCCACGGATGCTCCTGTTATAGGCGGGATGGCTCGGCGGAAAGATGCCGGTGGGCGCGAAGGCTTTGTTCGCCAGCACGGTTCGTACCAGCGCGGCCTTGTCTACTGCGTAGTTCAGGGCCTGCCGAACGCGGACATCGGTAAGCGGCAGCTTCGCCACGTTGAGGCCGACGTACCGCGTGAACAGCTCAGGGACCTCGATGACGTAGGGCTTCCACTTGGCGTCTTCGGAGTAGCGGCGGTAGGTGGCGTCGCTGAGGATCATGAAGTCCAGGCGGCCCGTGTCGAACTCGGCTTGCGCTGTCGCGGGATCCGGGATGATCCGGAACTCCAGTGCGCTGATGAACGGCCGCCCGGCCCAATAAGCGTTGTTCGCGCGGAGCAGGATGCTCGTGTCTTTCTCCCAGGAAACGAAGATGAACGGACCCGAGCCCACGGGGCGCTGGCCGAAGTCGCGGCCGAGCCGCTCAGCCTCTTCTCTCGGGACGATGTACAGGCTGCTGCTGTAGCCGGCGAAGTTCAGGACGAAGTCGGCTTCGACAACGGTATTGGTGATGGCGACGCGGTAGCGATCGAGAACACGGATGCCGCTCACCTCGCGCGCCTGCTTCGCGATGAACTCCTGGGCGCCCTGGAGGCGGTTCCAGCTCGCCGCGTTGGGAGAAGCCATCTCCGGTACGAGGATGCGCTCGAGGCTGTACTTGACATCCTCCGCGGTCACCTCACGGCCGTTGTGGAACCTCATGCCGCGCCGCAGACGGAACGTGATCGTGCGGCCGTCGGGGCTGACGGACCACGATTCGGCCGCGCGGGGCACCACCTTCAGGGTTCTCTGATCGATGTCCAGCAGGGTATCGAAGATGTTCATCATCACGACCTGCTGGCGGATCAGGCGGGCGAGGGCAGGATCCAGTATGGCCGGGTCGCTGCTGAGGGCCCGGCGGAAGTGGCCGCCGTACACCGGCGTTTGGCCCATGGGAGGCTGGATCAACGCGAGCGCAGTCAGGGCGACGATCGCCGCGGCCGCGAGACGCTGGAACATCCTCGTGCTCATTGCCCACCTCCACGATCTGTGGTTATCTGTCTTCCTTCGATTGCGCCCGCGGGGCGCCCTCCCCAACAGGCATCGCCGGGGCGGGTGCGAATCGTTACACGCGGAGACATGTCGGCTGGTTCCCTCACCATCGCGGTCGCGCGCGTCATCGCCGAGCGGGGTGACCTTACTCCCGGCGTCCTCGAGATTGATCGAGG
>DASSGA010000189.1:0-2012 GCA_035693805.1 bacterium
GGACCGGAGTAGTTCGAAGGCTTCCGCTTCGGGAAGCCTGCGATCAGTCCGCCGCGGATCAGGATGTTGCCGGCCGTTTCCGTCTTCGCGACCGGGTCCAGGATGCGGGCGTTCTGGATGAACAGGTCCTGAGCCGGGAGGGCCGGGACGGCGGCCAGCAGGGCCGCCAGGGCGATTTGGGTGCGCATGACTGTAAGTTACCGGGCCACGGCCTGCCGGCTACATTCTGAGGATGCTCGTGACTTTCCGCCTCACCGGAGCGCTCGTCGCCCTGGTGACCGTCGCTCCCGCCGCAGTCGCCCAGGGTCCTGAACTCGTGTTGGGTACGCGGGTCCGGGTGACCACGACGACGTCAGTTACTCGAGCTGGCGCCTACCGCGGCATCGACCAGACCGCCCTCGCGCTGCAAGTCGATACTGCAACCCATCGCATTCCGCGCGAGACCATCGCGAAGCTCGAGCAGAGCATGGGCAGGAAGCCCAACGTCGCCACCGGCATTGTCGGCGCGATCCTCGGTGCGGGGATCGGCGGGGCCCTGGGCTGCCTCGCGAACAAGGATGACTACGGCGTCTATTGCGGTGGCCAGGACGACACCAAGGTGATCGTGGGCGCCGTGATTGGCGGACTCGCGGGCGGGGCGGCGGGCGCCCTCCTCTTCAAGAAGGAGGGGTGGCGCGAGGTTCCGGTTCCGGGTCGGTGACGGCGCGATAGCGGAAGTCGCAGTGCGAAGCGCCACCCAGGAGCGTCTGGGTTCGTGTGAGCTGCACCAGCGGATTGAACCCCTCGATCAGCGCCGCATCACGGTTGCAGGAGAGGATCGCGCCCAGCTCCGGAATCCCCAGCTCGCGATACATCTCCGCGTACCGGCAGCGGGTCACGTTGTAGTAGAGGTGCTGGTCGTCCTGTTCCAGCACATCCATCTCGAGGGCGCCGTCGGCCTTCCACGCATCCAGAGTCCCGGCAAGGTTCTCGGTCGTGTTCCCATCACACTTTGCCGCCATCGCGGCTCCCTGGGTCCGCGCGATGTTGACGACCACGTCGCGCAGGATCGCGTGAACACGCTCAACCCCGAATTCCGCCGCCATGGCCTTGATGACCGGAGCCAGGATGCGGGCTTCGATGGTGCGGCGCTTGAGGACGCCGATCGCGTTGAGCTCTACGTCGGTGGGGATGGGCATGGCGTCGTCGGTCGGGAATGGTCGGGGACGGTCAGGGCGGACGGGATGAAAATACGCGCTGATCAACGGGCACGCTCCCACCCTCCGCGTCCATCCCGACCACCCCCGTCTGTCCCTAACTACCTTCCAGCATGATCCGTGTCACCGGTCTCTTCAGGTACCCCATCAAGTCGTGCGCGGGCCACTCGCTGGACGAAGCCGCGCTTGACGCGCGGGGAATTAGGTACGACCGACGGTGGATGGTGGTCGACTCCATGGGGGTTTTCCGAACCCAGCGCGAGCTGCCCCGCATGGCGCTCATCCACCCGTCCGTTTCCGGCGACGCACTGATCCTGAGAGCCGAGGGGCTGCACGACCTGCCGGTCCCGCTCACGGCCGACGGATCCCGGCTTGCCGTTGGGGTCTGGAATGACAAGGTCGTCGCGATCGACCAGGGCGAGGCTGTCGCGGAGTGGCTGACCCGATTCCTCGCCGAACCCCTGCGCCTGGTTCGCTTCGACGACGCCGAGGACCGTCGGGTCGAGCAGGCCTACGCGGTCCGTCCCGAAGACCAGGTCGGGTTCGCGGATGCCTACCCCTTGCTGATCGGGAACGAGGCTTCGCTTGCGGAGCTCAACACGCGGCTCGCGGAACCGCTCCCGATGCGCCGCTTCCGCCCCAACATCGTCGTCGCCGGCGCCGAGGTTTACGCCGAGGATACGTGGGGGCGGATCCGCGTGGGTGACGTTCCGATCGCAGTCGTGAAGCCCTGTGCCCGCTGTGCGGTCACCACCGTCAACCCTGACACGGCCGTGAAGGGGAGGGAGCCCCTCACTACCCTGGCCAGGTACCGGC
>DASSGA010000190.1:0-3350 GCA_035693805.1 bacterium
GTCTGTCCGCGCTGTCAGACCTATCTCTCGATGCCGGCGAGAGTCCGCATCGAGATGCTGGCCGATCCCCAATCCTTTAAGGAGATCGACCGCGGCCTGGTCTCCGTCGACCCCCTGCGCTTCACGGATCAGCGGCGCTACCGGGACCGGCTGGCCGAGGCGCGCGCGCGGACCGGCCTGCGCGAAGCGGTCGTGATCGGGGAGGCCCGCATCGACGGCCGGCGCATCGTCCTCGGCGTCTTCGACTTCGATTTCATGGGCGGGACGATGGGCTCGGTCGTCGGCGAGAAACTCGCCGACGCTTTCGAGCACGCCGCGCGACGCCGGCTGCCGGTCGTCATCGTGAGCAGCAGCGGCGGCGCGCGCATGCAGGAGGGGATGCTGTCCCTCATGCAGATGGCCAAGACCTCGGCCTCTCAGGCGGAGCACGACCGCGCCGGACTGCCTTTCATCTCCGTCCTGACGAACCCCACCTTCGGCGGGGTGGCGGCCAGCTTCGCCTCGCTGGGGGACGTGATCATCGCCGAACCCCGCGCGCTCGTGGGTTTCGTCGGGCCGCGCGTGATCGAGATGACCCTGGGGGTGAAGCTCCCGCCCGAGTCGCACCGGGCGGAGTCGCTCTTCCGTGCCGGGATGATCGACCTCATCGTTCCGAGGGAGGGCCTCCGGGCCACTATCGCCTCCCTCATCGGGCACCTCAGTCCCGCGCCGGGCCCGCGCCGGGCCGCGGAGGCGAAGAAGCCGGCCCGCCGGCGCCGCCGGGCGGCACGCGTCGAGCCGTGGCAGACCGTGCTCCTGGCCCGGCATCCCGACCGTCCCACCGCGCTCGACTACATCGACCGGCTGTTCACGCGCTTCGTGGAACTGCACGGTGACCGCTACTACGGTGAGGACCCCGCGATCATCTGCGGGCTCGGCGAGTTCGGCGATCAGACCATCATGGTCATCGCCCAGGAACGCGGCCGAACGCCGGAGGAGCAGGCACTCCGGCGGCGCGGGATGGCGATGCCCGAAGGGTACCGCAAGGCGCTGCGCATGATGCACCTCGCCGCGAAGTTCCACCTCCCGGTGATCACGATGGTGGACACGCCCGGCGCGTATCCGGGCCCGGAGGCGGAACAGCGGGGGATCGCCCAGGCCCTGGCCCGGAACCTCAAGGAGATGTCGGTCCTGCCGACGCCGATCGTGAGCGCCGTGATCGGAGAAGGGGGCAGCGGCGGCGCGCTCTCACTGGCCGTGGCAGACCGGGTCCTGATGTTCGAGCACGCCATCTACTCGGTCATCTCCCCGGAAGGGGCGGCGGCGATCCTGTGGCGGGATGCCGGCCGTGCCGCGGAGGTCGCGCAGGGGCTGAAGATCACGTCGGCCGATCTGCTGCGGCTGGGCATCATCGACGAGGTCGTGCCCGAGCCGCCCAAGGGCGCGCACGCCGACCACGAGATCGCCGCCGCGCTCCTGCGGGCGGCGCTGGCCCGGGCGCTGCGGCGGCTGCGCCGCCTGGCCCCGGAGACCCTGCTGCGGCGCCGCGCGAAGAAATACCGCGATATCGGCCGCGTGGGCGTGTACTGGCGCCAGGTCGTGCGCGGGGAGATGCAGGAACTGCTCGAAGGGCTCGAGCAGCGCCTCCTGCGGCGCGAGCCTGAGGCCGAAGGGGAACACTCCTAACGGGGTTCGGGAGCTCCGGCCTTACTGCTGTTTCGTGGCGATGTGGCGGGTCTGGATGCGGCCCTGCTCGGTGATGAGGAAGAGGACTGCCACCCCGTCGGGCACCCGGTATTCCGCGGCCAGGTCCGGGTTCCCGAGGAGGACCGGGAGCGTGATCCGCTCGGCGTCGAGGAAGCGGCGCAGCGCCAGCCGGTTCGGCCGGATGATGACGACGAGGGCGTCCCGGCCTCCCGAGCGGGTCTGCAGCGTGCGGATGAGCTGCTCCGCCACGCCGTCGAGATCCCAGACGACCAGCATCGTCACGCGCCGGCCGCGGAAATCGGAGAGACGGTAGAGCACCCCGCGTCGGTCCTTGAGCGTGAACCCCGGGGCGAGGACGGGCGTGGATGCGGGCGCCGGCCGCGGCTTCGCCGATGGTGCCGGGACGGGTTTGGGCGCCGGCGCCGCGGCGGGTTTCATCTGGAGGGCGACGGTCATCCCCACGTTCGGCTTGAGCTCCACCTTGCGGAACGCGGAGGTGTAGCCCTTGCGGCTCACGCGGATCGCATACGTCCCGGGCCGGAGTTGTCTCAGCGTGAGCGGCGTTCGGCCGACGCGGTTGGCGTTCATGAAGACGTCAGCCCCATCCGGTGAGGAGCGAATGATCAGATACGGCGTCCAGGCGGCCGGCGTTGCGGGAGCGGGCGGCAGCACGGGCGTCGCCACCGGCGCCGGAGCCGGCACGGGATCCATCTTCTCACGGCCGACGAGCTGGCTGCCCCACTCCACCGCCTGATTGAACGCGCCGCGGATCGGTGCGGTGATCGTGCGGATCGCCGGGACGCGGGCGCTGACCTGCGGGATGCTGCCCAGCCCGACCAGGGCCAGGAGGACGGCGGCGAGGACCCCCACCAGCAGCGCCGCGGGGCGCACCGCGCGGCCCATGCCGAAGCGAGGGCGCGAGACCGGGCGCACAGACGTCGAGAACAGGACGCCGGCGCGCGAGAGGTCCGTGCCGCACGTGTCGCAGTACAGGACGCCCGCCGGAAGCTGAGCGTGGCACATTGGGCAGACCTGCTGCGTCTTCGGCAGTGCACGCGAGAAGTTTTGCATCCCGTGAACTCCTCTGATTCCCCTACCCAAACTCGCGTGATTTCGGACACCCGCGGGACGCAGGCGGTGGAACTTCTCGGACGGGGACGCGGTCTAAGGGGTGAGAGGCGGGGCACACTGCCTGCAGCCATCTTTCCAGGAGGAGCGAACGCGGTGGATGAACCGAGCCTGATCGCGAGAAGCCGCGGCGGAGACGTCGAGGCGTACGACCATCTCGTCGGCGCCTACCAGGACCGGATCTATCACGTCGCGTTCCGCATCACGGGCAACCGGGAGGACGCCTGGGACGCCGCCCAGGATGCTTTCGTGCGGGCGTACCAGGGGCTACGGTCGTTTCGCGGCGACGCCGGGTTCAGCACCTGGCTGCACCGGATCGCCGTGAACGCCGCCTTGGACATCGTCCGCCGGCGGCCCAGGACCGCCGGGGCTCTCGATCCTCTCTGGACCGGTGGCGACGATCCCGCATCGGAAGCGATCCGGCACGACGTCCAGCGCCGCGTGCACCAAGCCATCGCCGGGCTGCCCCCGGACCAGCGCACCGCGATCGTCCTGCGGGACATCCAGGGGTTTGCCTATGAGGAGATCGCCCGGAT
>DASSGA010000191.1:0-27412 GCA_035693805.1 bacterium
ACTGCGGTACTGGAAGGTACGGAGGCCCTCGTGTTCGCGCAGTTGAGCCTGGAGGCGCTGCACATCGATGCCCTCGCGCTCCGCTGCGCACTCCCGGTCGCCGACGTCGGCCGGGCGCTGCTGGCGCTGGAGCTGCGAGGACTGGTACGGATGCTGGCCGGCCAGCGGTACGTTCGGGCTACCGTGGACGGATGTAGATGAGCCTAGAGAACGCCCGACGGCGCAGCGATCGCGTTTCCCGCATTCACCTGCGCCTTTACGAGGCCATTATTGTTGAGCTTTCTGGCATGCGCGAATTGGTTCTGCTGTTCCACAGATCCATCTCATCCTGGGCGGTACGACCTGGAACCGGTCGAGCAAATGCAGGCGGCATGACCCGCGCATGCCCGCTATGATGCGGTGCCGTGGTGTTGTGCGGGGCGCGGAGGCCACCTTGACACCCTGTGCTAAGGTAGAGGGCGAGGTTCGAGAGTACGAAACACGGGTACACGCCCAAGTGGACGCAGGGTGTGCCAAGGTCTGACGGATGTCCCGACGGGGCACCGATACAGCCGGCGGATGTCTGATCGCCATGGAGTCAATCGTGGCTAATGCCAAAGCGCTCGTGGTGGTAGAGTCCCCCACCAAGGCGCGGACACTCAAGAAACTGCTCAGCCGGAAGTACGACGTCGTGGCCTCCATGGGGCACGTCAAGGACCTTCCGCGCAGCCAGCTCGGTGTGGACGTGAAGAACGGCTTCGAGCCGAAGTACATCGTCATCAAGGGTAAGGGGGCCATCCTCAAGGAGCTGAAGGAAGCGGCCAAGGCGGCGAGCGCCGTCTACATGGCGACCGACCCGGACCGCGAGGGCGAGGCGATCTCCTGGCACCTCTCCGACGCCCTGCGACCGGTCAATCCCGAGATCAAGCGCATCGAGTTCCACGAGGTCACGAAGGAGGCCGTGCTGAGCGCGCTCGAGCATCCGCGCGACATCGACCTCAACCTCGTGAACGCCCAGCAGGCCCGCCGCATCCTCGACCGGCTGGTGGGCTACAAGCTGAGCCCGCTGCTGTGGCGGAAGATCCGGGGAGGCCTGAGCGCCGGCCGGGTGCAGTCCGTGACCGTAAGGCTGGTCGTCGACCGCGAGAAGGAGATCGAGTCGTTTGTCCCCCAGGAGTACTGGAGCCTGCTCGCGCACCTGCGCAAGCAGAAGCGCAACCTGACGGCGAAGCTCTACAGCCGCAACGGCGAGCGATTCGGATCACCCGCGGACGACGGGGTGACCGTCATCCGGTCGAAGGACGACGTCGAGGCCATCGCGGCGCAGGTCCGCGACGCGGTCTTCACGGTCGGCGAGGTGCGGCGCAAGGACCAACTGCGCAACCCCTACCCGCCCTTCACCACGAGCACGCTGCAGCAGGAGGCCAACCGACGGCTGGGCTTCACGGCGAGCCGGACGATGGCCGTTGCCCAGCAGCTGTACGAGGGCGTCGACCTCGGCCCGGAAGGCACCGTCGGTCTCATCACCTACATGCGCACCGACTCGGTGCGGGTGGCCGAAAGCGCGCAGCGCGAGGCGCGGACCTTCGTGGCCAAAGAGTTCGGCGAGGCCTACGTCCCCGAGACGCCGCGCCTGTACCGCTCGCGGAAGGCGGCGCAGGAAGCGCACGAGGCCATCCGGCCCACCGCGGTGCACCGTTCCCCTGACCACGTCAAACCGTTCCTGCGCAGCGACCAGGCCAAGGTGTACCGGTTGATCTGGGAGCGGTTCGTGGCCAGCCAGATGTCATCCGCGGTGATGGACACGCTGTCCGTAGACATCACCGCCGGATCGTATCTGTTTCGTGCCACGGGCTCCAAGGTGAAATTCCCGGGCTATCTCGCCGTCTACCACGATCTCCCGGAGAACGGAGAGAACGGCCTGGACCGCTGGCTGCCCGACCTGGCGCCCGGCGACAAGCTCACGCTCGTCGAGATCGAACCCCAACAGCACGTCACGCAGGCGCCCCCGCGCTACACCGAGGCGTCGCTCGTGCGCGCGCTGGAAGAGCGGGGCATCGGCCGCCCGAGCACCTACGCGCCGACGATCGAGACGATCAAGCGCCGCGGCTACGTGCGCAGTATCCAGCGGCGGATGCATCCCACAGACCTGGGGCGTCTCGTGAATGACCTGCTCGTGGAGCACTTCGGTGACGTCGTCGACTACGACTTCACGGCGACCCTGGAAGAGGAGCTGGACCAGATCGAGGAAGGCGCTCAGGACTGGAAGAAGGTCGTGCAGGATTTCTACAAGCCCTTCGAGCACGACCTCCGGCAGGCCGAGCTGATGATGCCCGAGGTCGAGATGCCCGTCGTCGACATCGGCGAGGCGTGCCCGCAGTGCGGCCGGCCGCTCGTGCGCAAGCACGGTCGCTTCGGGGAGTTCATCGCCTGCACCGGCTTTCCGGAATGCAAATACACGCGGCCGCTGGGGATCGGCATTCCCTGCCCGCAGTGCAAGGTGGGCGAGATCGTCGAGCGCCGCTCCCGCCGCGGGCGGATCTTCTACGGCTGCGGGACCTACCCGGCCTGCACCTTCACCAGTTGGGACAAGCCCACGAATCGGCCCTGCCCGGTGTGCGGCAGCCTGCTCGCCGTCCACCACACCACCCGCCGCAGCGAGCTGCGCTGCATCAACAAGGCCTGCGGCCACCGCGAGCCGGCGCATCCCGAGCGGGGTGCGGACGCGAAGCCATCGGAGGAGCGCACCCCTGTCGACGCGAAGTCGTAGCCGTTGTGGACGACGACCTCGCGTCCTTCCTGCGCTCCCTCGAGGGGGAGCGCGGCGTCTCCCCGCACACGCTGCTGGCCTACCGCCGCGATGTTCGCCAGTTCGTCCGGTTCTTGCGCGAGCGGGAGGTGACCGCCTGGCCGGGGGTGACCACGCCCCTCGCCCGAGCCTACGTGGCGTACCTCGACCGCCGCTACGCCCGCTCCGCCGTGGCCCGGCAACTGTCCGCCCTCCGCACGCTGTTCCGCTACCTCTACCGGGAAGGCCGCGTTGCCCGCAATCCGTTCACGCTCACGGCCGCACCCAAACAACACCGCCGCCTGCCGAAGGTGCTCACACGTGAAGAGATTGCCGCGGTGCTGGGGATGCCGGACACAGCCACCCCGCTCGGCCTGCGGGACCGCGCCCTGCTCGAGGTCCTCTACGCGACCGGGCTGCGTGTGGGGGAGCTCGTGTCCCTCCAGCAGGGCGAGATCGCGCCCTCGGACGAACTGCGCGTCCTCGGCAAGGGACGGCGGGAGCGGGTGGTCCTGATGGGAACGCCTGCCCAGGAGGCGCTGCATCGCTATCTGGCGGATGGCCGCCCGAAGCTCGTGCGGAGGAAGGACCCTGGGACGCTCTTCCTCAACGCGCGGGGCGGGGCGCTCACCGATCGAGGCGTGCGGCTCGTCGTCGACCGACACATCCGGACCGCCGCACAGGGCCGGCGGATCAGCCCGCACGTGCTGCGCCACACCTTCGCCACCCACCTGCTGGACGGCGGGGCCGACCTGCGCACGGTGCAGGAGCTGCTCGGGCACGTCAACCTCAGTACGACGCAGATCTACACCCACGTCTCCCGTGACTGGCTGAAGCGCGTCTACGACCGGGCGCATCCGCGCGCCTAGCGGCGCCCGCCGTTCCCCTCGCCCGCAGGTTTGTGCTATACTACGTCGGGTTGTTTCGACAGTTGGGTGCGCCCCGGGCCGCGCTGCCGGGGCGAGGTCATCTATCACGCACGCCGCTCGAGCGACGCCGGGGTGCCGCACGGTCCGGCGGCGGGATGACAGCGGCGGAGGGCATCAACCACAAGGAGGCAAGACCTTGCCCGTCGTCACGATGAAGCAGTTGCTCGAAGCCGGGGTCCACTTCGGCCACCAGACGCGCCGGTGGAACCCCAAGATGGCCCCCTTCATCTTCACCGAACGCAACGGCATCCACATCATCGATCTGCAGAAGAGCGTCCCCCTCATCGAGGAGGCTTACCGCTTCGTGCGCGACACCGTCGCTCAGGGCGGCGCGTGCCTGTTCGTCGGCACGAAGAAGCAGGCCCAGGATGCCATTCGCGAGGAATCGACGCGGGCGTCGCAGCCCTACGTCGCGCAGCGGTGGCTCGGCGGCATGCTCACGAACTTCCAGACGATCCGCAAGCGTGTCGAGCGGCTGCGCGAGATCGAGGACATGCGCGACCGCGGCCTGCTCGACGTGCTGCCGAAGCGCGAGCAGGCCCGGCTGCTCGAGGAGCTGGCGCGCCTCGAGAAGTACCTGGGCGGCATCAAGACCATGTCGGCGCTGCCGAGCGCGGTCTACATCGTGGACACGCGCAAGGAGCACATCGCGATCATGGAGGCCCGCAAGCTCGGCATCCCCGTAGTGGCGATCATCGACACGAACTGCGATCCGGACGAGGTCGACTACCCCATCCCCGGAAACGACGACGCGATCCGCGCCGTGCGCCTGATCACCAGCCGCGTGGCCAACGCGGCGCTGGAAGGTCTGGAAGAGCGCCGCAAGCGTGAGGTCGTCGAGGAAGGCCCGGCGGCCGCCGAGGCCGAGGCCGGGGAGGAAGTGTACGCGCCCGAGGATGGTGAGCGGGTGGTGGACGAGGCGTCGCAGGTCCTCGGCGAGATCGGGAAGACGGTCCCGGAAGGGGATCTGGAGGGTGTGGAGCGGTAGATGGAGCGCAAGACGGCGGAGATCACGACCCAACAGATCAAAGAGCTTCGCGCCCGCACCGGCGCCGGGATCGTCGATTGTCGGAACGCCCTGCAGCAGGCGGGCGGCGATCTGGACAAGGCCGAGGAGATCCTCAAGGTGAAAGGGCTGGCCACGGCACAGAAGAAGGCCGGTCGCGCCGCGACGGAGGGGCTGATCGAGGCCTACATCCACACGGGCGGCAAGGTCGGCGCGATGGTCGAGGTGAACTGCGAGACCGATTTCGTGGCGCGTACCGACGAGTTCCGCCGGCTCTCCCGCGACCTGGCCATGCAGATCACCGCGAGCGCCCCCCGGTACGTGACGCGGGACGCGATCCCGGCCGAGACGGTCGAAGAGCAGCGGCGCCTGTTCGCCTCCGACCTGGCCGGGAAACCCGCCGCGGCCGTGGAGGGGAAGCTTACGAAGTGGTACCAGGAGGTCGTGCTCCTCGAGCAGCCATTCATCCGCGACGAGAGCAAGACGGTGCGCGACCTCATCACGGAGGCCATCTCGCGCATCGGGGAGAATATCCAAGTCCGGCGGTTCGCCCGGTTCCGGATCGGAGAGTAAACAATTTCCTCCGGATCACCCGCACCCAAGTACCGGCGCATCCTGTTGAAGCTGAGCGGGGAGGCCCTCGCCGGCGAGGGCGGCTCCGGTCTTGACGCCCAGGTCCTGCGCTTGGTGGCCCACGAAGTCAGCTCGGTGACGACGCACGGCGTGCAGGTGGCGATCGTGGTGGGGGGCGGCAACATCGTCCGCGGCAGTGACGTCAGCGCGCGCCTCGGCGTGGAAGAGGTGACGGCCCATCACATGGGCATGCTCGCCACCGTGATCAACGCCCTCGCCCTGCAGGACATCATGGAGAAAGAAGGCCTCACCACCCGGGTGCAGACCGCGATCGAGATGCACCAGATCGCGGAGCCATTCATCCGCCGCCGCGCGATGCGCCACCTCGAGAAAGGCCGCGTCGTCATCTTCGCCGGCGGCACCGGCAGCCCGTACTTCACCACGGACACCGCGGCCGCGCTGCGGGCCATCGAGATCGAGGCCGACGCGCTGCTCATGGCGAAGAAGGGCGTGGGCGGCGTCTACGACAAGGACCCCAAGCACCATCCCGACGCCGTGATGTTTCGCCGCCTGGGGTACATGGACGTGCTGAACCAGGACTTGAAGGTGATGGACGCCACCGCCGTGGCCCTCTGCAAGGACAATGACATGGACATCGTCGTCTTCGACGTCGCCCGGCCGGGGAACGTGAAGCGGGCCGTGCTGGGCGAAGAGGTGGGGACGCTGGTCACGGCGTCCGCAACGGCGCGATGATCAACGACGCCATCGCCGACGCCAAGACGCGGTTTGCGAAGGCGGTCGAAGCCACCCGGCACGAGTTCGCGATCATCCGCACGGGCCGCGCCAGCCCCGCGCTGCTGGAGCAGGTCCGTGTCGACTACTACGGGGTAGCCACGCCGATCAACCAACTGGCCGCGGTGACCGTCCCCGAGCCGCGTCTCCTGGTCATCTCCCCCTGGGACAAGAAGTTCGTGAAAGAGGTCGAGCGGGCCATCCTCAAGAGCGAGCTCGGGCTCGTCCCGTCCTCGGATGGAACCCACGTGCGGGTGCCGATCCCGTCGCTCACGGAAGAGCGGCGGAAGGAGCTGGTGAAAGTGGCCCACCGCCACGCCGAAGAAGGTCGGGTGGCCGTGCGCAACATCCGGCGCGAGGCGAAGGAGATGATCGAGGAGCTCGAGGAGAACGGCGACATCTCCGAGGATGACGGCCAGCGCGGCCTGGAAGAGCTGCAGAAGCTGACCGACAAAGCCATCGCGGACATCGACGCGCTGCTGGCCGCGAAAGACAAAGAGATCATGGAAGTCTGATCCGCCCGTGACCGACGTGGTGGGGCTCGAACTCGACGACGCGCGCGGCCGGCTGGCGGCCGGCGGTCTCACCGTGCGCTCCGTCACTGAGACCCGCCCCCCGCAGCCTGTTGAGCTGGCGGGGCCCCTGCGCGTGGTCCGGGTCCGCCGGGAGGGTGATGCGGTGGACCTGGTCGTCACGCGGGAGCGCTACGTCCCGCACGTGGGCTAGGCTCCCGGTGCTCGATCCCGCCCGCATCCCTGTCCACATCGCGATCATCATGGACGGCAACGGCCGCTGGGCCGCGGCACGCTCGCTGCCGCGTGCCGACGGCCACCGTGCCGGGGTGGAAGCCGCCCGCCGGGCGTTCCGGGCCTGCCGCGACATCGGCGTGCGGGTCCTATCCCTGTTCGCCTTCTCCACGGAGAACTGGCGGCGGCCGTCCGATGAGGTGGAGGCGCTGATGCAATTGCTGGCCACCTCGGTCCGGGAGGAAGCCGCCGAGCTCATCAGCGGCGGCGTGCAACTGCGAGTGAGCGGAGACCTCAGCCTGCTCGACCCCCATGTGCGGGAAGACGTGGAGCGCGTCGTGGAGCTCACCGGCCGGAACGACGGATTCATCCTGAACGTGGCGTACAGCTACGGCGGCCGCGCGGAAATCCTCCAGGCTGCGCGGCGCGTCGCCGGGGTCGTCGCTGCCGGGGAGCTGACCCCACAGCAGATCACGGAGGATGTCTTTGCCCGCCACATGTACACGGCGGGCCTGCCCGATCCCGACCTCCTCATCCGCACCGGCGGCGAGCAGCGGGTCAGCAACTTCCTGCTCTGGCAGATCGCCTACACCGAGCTGTACTTCACGCCCGTGCACTGGCCGGACTTCGACCGGGCGCACCTGCTCGAGGCCGTCGCCGACTTCCAGCAGCGCCGCCGCCGCTTCGGCGGGGTGGAGGGAAGCTAGGTGGATCGAACGCTGGCCGATCGTTTCCAGCGGGCATCGCTCGGGCCGCGTGTGCTTACGGCCGTCGTGGGGATCCCGCTGCTGTTCATCGCGTTATGGGCGGGGGGCGCTTGGTGGGTCGGCCTCACCGCCGCGGTCGCCATACTCGGCGAGAGGGAGTTCGTGCATCTCCATGTACTGCCGCGCTCGCTGAACGCGGCCGTCTTCGTCCTCCTCGTGGCCGGCCTGGTTCTCTTCGGTGGGGCCAACGACACCCTACTCGGCGCGGTCATGCTGCTGTGGGGCATCGTCATCGCTGCGGCCGCCGTGTGGTACTTCTCGCCGCGAACGGCGGACCTCCGGTCCCAGGCTGTGCGCGCCACGCTCCTCGGCCCCGTGTACCTTGCCGCACCGATGACCCTGCTCGCGCGCTGGCGCCTTGAGTTCACCCCGTGGTCCGTCCTCGCGTTCCTGCTGGTGATCTGGGCGAACGACACCGCGGCGTACTTCGTTGGCATCGCCGCGGGCCGCCACAAGCTGGCGCCGCGCATCAGCCCGGGGAAGAGCTGGGAAGGCGCCGTGGCGGGTGTGGTGGCCGGCGGGCTCGTAGGCTTCATCGCGGCGCCACTTCTCGGGATGCGCCCCGTGCTCGGCCTCGTGTTCGGCGTGCTCACAACGATCGCGTCGCAGATTGGTGACCTCTTCGAATCCGCGATGAAGCGCAAGGCGGGGGTGAAAGACTCCGGCGGAATCCTCCCGGGTCACGGAGGCATCCTCGACCGCTTTGACGGGATCCTGCTGGCAGCGCCCATCGCCTACGTCCTCGTCCGCCTCTGGGCGACACCGCCATGACGCGGCTTGCCATCCTTGGCTCGACGGGCAGCATCGGGCGTCAAACCCTCGAGGTCGTGGACGCGCTGGGGGGCGAGATCGAGGTCGTGGCGCTCGGGGCGCGGCGCGACGCGGCGGCGCTGGTTGCTCAGGCCCGTCGGTACCGTCCAGAGTCGGTCGGCGTGGTCGACGAGACTGCGGCCCCTGTGGTGCGGGCAGGAGTGCCCCAGGGCACGGCCGTGCTCTCGGGGCCTGACGCGCTGGTGCGGCTGGCCGCCTCGGTCGACGCCGACGTCGTCCTGGTGGCTGTCGTTGGCGTCGCCGGATTGCTGCCCACCCTCGAAGCGCTGCGCGCGGGGCGCGACGTCGCGCTGGCCAATAAGGAGACGCTGGTGGCCGGTGGAGCGCTCGTGATGCGTGAGGTACGGACGCGGGGGCGACGTCTGCTCCCGGTGGACAGCGAACACGCGGCGATCGGGCAGTGTCTGCTGGGTGAGACGCCCGAGAGCGTGCGGCGCATCCTGCTCACCGGATCCGGGGGACCGTTCCTCCGGCGGCCGCTCGACGAGCTGGACCGGGCGACGCCCGAGGAAGCGCTCGCACATCCGACGTGGAAGATGGGCGCGAAGATCACCGTGGACTCGGCGACGCTGATGAACAAGGGATTCGAGGTGATCGAAGCGCACTGGCTGTTTGGCCTGGACGCCGCGCGGATCGGCGTGATCATCCACCCGCAGAGCGTCGTGCATTCGCTCGTGGGATTCGTGGACGGGAGCTGGAAGGCCCAGCTCGCCCCGCCGGACATGCGCATGGTCATCGCGTCTGCGCTCACCGCGCCGGAGCGCCGGCCGCTTCCCGCCCCGGCGCTGGAATGGGACGGCCTGCATTTGACGTTTGAACCTCCGGACCCGGCGAGGTATCCTTGCCTGGGGCTGGCCTACGAGGCGCTGCGCACCGGCGGCACGATGCCCGCCGTCTTGAACGCGGCGAATGAGGTGGCCGTCGAGCGGTTCCTGGCGGGCGGGATCCGGTTCACCGGGATCGCGCGGGCCGTGGCTGCGACGATGGATGCCCATCGCCCCATCCCCACGCCGTCCCTGGACGAGATCCTGGCCGCGGACGCCTGGGCACGTGACCAGGCGCTCCTGGCCCTGAGGTAGCACATGTCGTACATCATCGCGGCCGTCATCGCCTTCAGCGTGATGATCATGGTCCACGAGTTCGGCCACTTCCTGGTGGCCAAGCGCGTGGGGATCACGGTCCACGCGTTTGCCATCGGCTTCGGCCCCCGCGTCGCGGGATTCCGTGCCGGAGATACGCAGTACGCCATCAACCTGTTGCCGTTCGGGGGCTACGTCCGGATGGCCGGCGAGGATCTGGACGATGCCGCCGGGGTCGGGAGTTTCCGCACGAAGTCGGTGTGGCAGCGCATGGCCGTGGTATCGGCGGGCCCGGCGATGAACCTCCTCCTGGCGCTACTGCTCCTCATGGGCACGGCCCTCGTCGTCGGCGTGCCCGTCGGCGTGAGCAACCGTATCGGACAGCTCATGCCGGGATGGCCTGCCGAGGAGGTGGGGCTGCGTCCGGGCGACGTCATCGCCGCCATCAACGGCGAGGCGATGGACAGCGGCCAAGAGGTCATCGATACCATCCACCGTCAGCCCAACACGGACCTGCGCCTCACGGTGGAGCGGGACGGGCAGCGCTTCGATGTCACGGTTCGCTCGCGGCTCGACGCGCGCCAGAACATCGGGCTGATCGGCTTCCGCCCCGAGGCCATCCGGGAGCGGATGGGGCCGGGGCGGGCGCTGGCCTGGGCGCTGGGCACCCTGGCCGACACCGTGGAGGTCATCTTCGCCACGCTCGTGGGCCTGTTCCGTGAAGGCGGGAAGGTGCTCGATCAGCTCGCCGGACCGGTGGGGGCCGTGCGGTTCCTCGGCGAGGCGGGGGCGGCCGGGGCCGAGATCTTCATCTATACGGCCTCGGCGCTGTCCATCATGATCGGGGTGTTCAACCTGCTGCCGTTTCCCGCCCTCGACGGTGGACGGCTGCTGTTCCTGCTCGTCGAAGCGGTGCGCCGCCGGCCCGTCGATCCGCGGCGGGAGGGCTACATCCACCTCGTCGGGTTTGCGCTGCTCATCTTGCTGCTGTTAACATTGACCGTACGCGACATCGGCAAGTTATAGCCGCGCCGTCACTGCGATGACCGTCACCACCACGACCGTGAGCTCGAATACACCGCACCGCGCCCGCACTCGCCCTGTGCGGGTCGGCAAGGTCGAGATCGGCGGCGGCGCCCCCGTGTCGGTCCAATCCATGACCATCACCGACACGCGCGACATCGAGGGGACGCTCGTCCAGATCTACCAGCTCGCCGCCGAGGGCTGCGAGATCGTGCGCCTGGCGGTGCCGGACGCTGAAGCCGCCGAGGCGCTGGCCGGGATCAAGCCGCGCAGCCCGCTTCCCATCGTCGCCGACATCCACTTCGACCACCGCCTGGCCCTGCTCGCCCTCGAGGCGGGCGTGGACAAACTCCGTATCAACCCGGGGAACATCGGGAGCCGCGCGCGCACCCGCATCGTGGCCAAGGCCGCGAAGGAGCGGGGCGTGCCGATCCGCATCGGCGCGAACATCGGCTCCCTCAGCAAGGCCACGCTGCGGAAGTTCGGTAGGCCCTGCGCCGAGGCCCTCGTGGAGAGCGCACTGGAAGACGTAAAGGTGCTGCAGGACCTGGATTTCCACGACCTGGTCATCTCCGTGAAGGCCTCCGATGTCCCGATGGTCGTCGACGCGTACACGATGATCGCCGCGCAGGTGACCTATCCGCTGCACGTGGGCGTGACCGAATCCGGCACGGCCTGGGCCGGAGGGATCAAGTCCGCGGCCGGCATCGGCACGATCCTCGCCCGAGGCCTCGGGGATACCATCCGCGTGTCGCTCGCTGCCGACCCGGTGGAAGAGGTGAAGGTCGGATTCGAGATCCTGAAGAGCCTGGGCCTGCGCACGCGCGGCGTCCAGCTTGTGGCCTGCCCGTCGTGCGGCCGGGCCGAGGTGGACATCATCGCTATCGCTCAGGAAGTCGAGCGCCGCCTGGCCCGGGTCGACGCGCCGGTGAAGGTCGCGGTGATGGGCTGCGCGGTGAACGGACCAGGTGAGGCGCGGATGGCCGATCTCGGCATCGCCTGCGGGCGCGGGATGGGCCTCCTCTTCAAGGGGGGCAAGATCATCGCCAGCCTCCCGGAGGACCGGCTGGTGGACGCGCTCATGGAGCAGGTAGCGCAGGTGGCGAAAGAGAAGGCGGCGGCACCATGACACCCTGGTGGGAGGCAGCCCTGCGGCTGCTGATGGCGATGGCGCTGGGCGGGGTGATCGGCTGGCAGCGCGAGAGCGCGGAGAAGCCGGCCGGCTTCCGCACCCACATCCTGGTCTGCGTGGGGGCGGCGCTCTTCACGCTGATCTCCGCGGTGGGCTTCTTCGGGACCGGCGCGGATCCCGCGCGCGTGGCCAGCAACATCGTGGTCGGCATCGGCTTCCTGGGTGCCGGCACGATCTGGCGCACCACCTCGAGCGTGCAGGGGCTGACGACCGCGGCCAGCCTCTGGACGGTCGCCGCGATCGGCACCGCCGCGGGCGTGGGGTATTACTTCGGGGCGATCACCACCGCCGTCATCGTCATGGGCGTGCTCACCCTGCTGAAGTGGTTCGAGGTGCGCATTCCCCGCCGCGGCGTCGGCCACGTCGTCATGGTGATGAGCGACCGGCCCGGCCAGCTCGGCCGCATTGGGACCGTGCTCGGCGCCTTCGGCGTGAACATCGAGCACGTCGATCTGTCCGCCCGCATGGATAACAAGGTCGTTCTCGCCCTGGCGACACGCATCCCCGCCCGCGTCAGCCGCGACGAGATCCTCGTCGCCCTCGGGGACGTCGAGGGCGTGGAAGAGGTGCGCTGGGAAGACGGGACCGCGGCGGCATGATCCCCCTGCGGGACGACAATCCGTCGTCCTCCCGCCCGATCGTCACCTACCTGCTCATCCTGGCGAACGTCCTCGCCTTCCTCTATATGGTCAGTCTGGGCTCGGAGGCGGCCATCGAGCGTTTCGTGGTCGCGTACGGGGCCATCCCGGGGGAGATCACCGGCCGGACGGGCGGATCGCCCATCAGCGAATACCCCACGCTCCTCACCTCGATGTTCATGCACGGCGGCTGGCTGCACCTCGTCGGGAACATGCTGTACCTGTGGATCTTTGGGGACAACGTGGAGGACGTCATGGGCCACGGTGCGTTCCTGGTCTTCTATCTGCTCGTCGGACTGGCCGCGGCCTGGACGTTCATCCTCACCGCGCCGGGCTCCACGGTCCCGATGATCGGGGCGAGCGGCGCCATTGCCGGGGTGCTCGGGGCGTACCTCGCGCTCTTCCCGCGGGCGCGCATCATCTCGCTCGTGCCGCTCGGTTTCTTCCTGCGGGTGGTCCCGGTGCCGGCCCTGCTCTTCCTGCCGATCTGGTTCCTCCTGCAGTTCATCCAGGGGGCGGCATCGCTGGGTGCGGACACGGCGGGCGTGGCCTGGTGGGCGCACATCGGCGGCTTCGCCGCCGGCTTCGTGCTGGTCTGGGTGTTCGCCCGCGGGCGGCGTAGCAGGCGCGATCCGTGGTAAGGTCGAAGCAGAGTCCTACTCCCCATCATGACGCAGTCAGGAGGACCCCGGTGCGGCACATCACCGTGGAAGTGCTGGGCGGGAAGCCCGTCTACGAGCATGAGGTCGAGATCGTCGAGCGCTAGGGCGTGGGGCATCCCGACTCCATCTGTGACGCCATCATGGAGCGCGTCAGCATCGAGCTGAGCCGCGAATATCTCCGCCGCTTCGGGGTCATCCTCCACCACAACATCGATAAGGGATTCCTCGTCGCCGGAGACGTTGAGATCAAGCTGGGCGGCGGTCGCGTGACCGAGCCGATGCGCCTCATCTTCGGCGACCGCGCCACCTACGAGCTCAACGGCACGATGATCCCCATCGGTGAGATCGCCATCACCACCGCGAAGCGCTGGATCGCCGAGCACCTGCGGTTCGTCCATCCCGAAGAGCACGTGCGCTACGACGTGCAGATCAAGCCCGGGTCTCCGGAGCTCGTGGACATCTTCAGCCGCGAGACCCCGGGAGCGAACGACACCTCGGGCGCGGTCGGCTACGCGCCGCTCACCGAGACGGAGCGGCTCGTGCTGCAGACCGAAAAGTACATGAACTCCCCGCAGTTCAAGCAGTCGTTCCCCGAGGCGGGCGAGGACATCAAGGTGATGGGCTTCCGCCGCGGCCAGACCCTCGACATCACGGTGGCCTGCGCGTTCGTCGACCGCTTCATCGACACGGAGGGGACGTATTTCCGGCGCAAGGCCCAGATGCAGGAGGCGGTGGAGGAGTTCATCCGCGGCGAGGTCCGCGCCCTCGACCGCGTGAACTTGAACATGAACACGCTGGATGATCCGGCGCGCGGACTGGGCGGGATGTACCTCTCGGTCACCGGGACGTCCGCGGAGAGCGGCGACAGCGGCCAGATCGGCCGCGGGAACAAGGTGAACGGGGTCATTGCGCTCAACCGGCCGATGGGCACCGAGGCCGCGGCGGGGAAGAACCCCGTCTCCCACGTCGGCAAGATCTACACGATCATGACCCACCAGGTGGCGGCGAAGATCTACGAGGAAGTGCGGGGCGTCCGCGAGGTGTACGTGTGGATGCTCAGCCAGATCGGCTCGCCGATCGACCGGCCCAAGGTGGCCGCGGCGCAGATCATCCTCGAGAAGCGGGCCCGTGAGGCGGTGGCCCGCCGTAAGGTCTCGGAGATCATGGAGCGGGAGCTCGCCAACATCATGACGCTGACGCACGAGCTGGCAGAAGGGAAGTATCCCGTCGTCTAGTTGAACCCGTCCCGCAGGGCCGTCCTCCCGCTCAGTCTCATCACGGCGCTCGCCCTGACCGCGTGCGAGGTGCGCCGGGAGCCCGCGCCCGAGAGCACCCGGCAGCTGCGCGTGGCCGCGGTGCACCGCCTTGTCGAGCAGCCCGCGCTCAGCCCCGCCTCGTGGAGTCCTGACGGTTCCCGGTTCGCCTTCGGCGACGAGAGCGGCGTGTACGTCGCGCCCGTGGGGGGGAGCCCGCGGCGGATCGGGCCCGCCGCGGTGGCGACGACGGTATCCTGGTCGCGCCCGCTCGATCTCCTCGCCGTCGTGGACCGCGGGGCCGTCTGGATCCTCCGGCCGGATGGATCCCGGCGGCACCGGATCGATCTCCCCGGATTTGCAACGGCCGCCGTCTGGTCCCCCGGCGGCGATCGCCTCGCCACCATCTTGCGCCGGGGGAGTGCGGGGGCGCCGGCGTTCGAGCTATGGCTGGCCAGCCCGAATGCGCAGTTCCGCCGTCTCGTCGTGCGCGCCCCGGCGGGCATGGCGATGCGCGACCTGCAGTGGTTCCCGAACGGTCTCTACCTTTTCTATGGATTGTCCCGCCTGGGCGACGACGTCGTCACCCAGGCCTGGAAGGTGCGCGTGACGTATCCGGATCGCCAGCGCCTCCCCCTCGCGGGGCCGGCCCTCCAGGTGCGGCTGGCCCCGACCGGGCGCGCCATCGCGTACGTGACGGGAGATGCGATCGAGGACGGCAAGGGTCGCGTATTTGTGTCGAAGGTGGACGGCCGGGGCCGCTTCACGGTCAGCGACCGGCCAGGCCGCTACAGCGGGCTGGCCTGGTCCCCACAGGGCGACAAGCTCGCGTTCGCGGAGGTGACCGACGAGGCGCACGCGGAGATCTGGATCGCCGACGGCGACGCCTCGGGGCGCCTGAACGTGCACAGCTACGCGCTCGAGTTCTCCGATCCCAGCATCTCGCTCTCGATGGCGTGGTCGCCTGACGGGCGGCGGCTGTTGTTCGGGACGAATTCGGGGACGTTTCAGGGACCGATCTGGATGGCCGTCTTCGAACGGCAGTGACATCATGGCGCACGGGAAGCCCCGCTCGCTTGACAATCCGGCGTCTCGTCACATAATGAAGGGGTTACCATGCCACTGTACGAGTATCGATGCACAGTCTGCCAGCACGCCTTCGAGGTCCATCACGACGTCGGTGGGACGCCCGGACCATGCCCCGTCTGTGGCGGGACGGCGCGCCGGATCTTCACATCCGTCGGGCTGATCTTCAAGGGCTCGGGGTTCCACACCACCGACTACCGGAAGGCGGCGCCGTCCCAGGCGAAGGAGTCCTCCGGGGAGAGCGACAAGAACGGCAGTAGCACGACGCCGGGCGCCGCGAAGGAGACCGGCGCGAAGGCGACGGGCGCGAGCACGGAGGCGGCGTCGAAGGGAACCTGATGGGCTGGTCGGCGGGGAGATGGGGACGTGGCGTGATCGCCATGTCCTTTGTGTTTCTGGTCGCGGTGCTCCCCGCACGTGCGGCGCCGGGTCTGGACGTCAAGGGCCAGGTCGGCATGGGCGAATGGATCGTGCCCGGCCGGTTCGTGCCCCTGCGCGTTCAGGTCGGCGCGGACCGGGAGGTCCGCGGGACCCTCGAGGTCGTCGTGCCGGCGCTGGACGGCGGCACCGTCACGCACACGCATGCGGTGCACGTCACGCCCGGCTCAGCGCAGCAGATCACGTTCGACATCATCATCAGCGATCCACGCCGCGATCTCCTCCTCCGCGTGCGCGGCAGCGGCGGCGAGGGGGCCCGTGCCACTGTGCCCGTGGGTGCCGTCCGTGTGGCCCAAGGCATCGTGGTCGCGGTGACGCGGGAGCCGGCCGGCCTCGAGTTCCTCGCCGCCTCGGGAGACAAACGCCGCCCCGCATACCTGACCGGTGTTTCGCTGCCGTCTGGCTGGCAGGGATATGATGCGGTCGACCTCGTCGTCGTGCGCGACCTCGACCCGCGCGCGCTGCTGCCCGTGCAGCAGGAGGCACTGGTCGGATGGGTCGCGCAGGGCGGCCGCCTCCTCGTTGCGGCGCACGACGCGCTGCCGGTGCCGCCGTGGCTCCAGGTCCTGCTCCCCGCGCGCATCGCGTCCGCGCCGTCGAGCGTCCCCGGTGTGCCCGTGGCGCTCGCCTCCCTCGTCCCCGGTCCGGGGGTGGAGGTGGTACGCCGGGGCGACCGCCCGCTTGCCGTGCGCGGCGGATTCGGCCGCGGGACGGTTGAGGTCTGGGCCTTCGATCCATTCTCTCCACAGGGTCGCGCCTGGCCCGGACGGCTCCCCTTGTGGCGCTCGCTGCTGGACGTGCCGCGTCCCGCGCCCGCCGCCTCCGGGACCCTCGCGGACGAGCTTCCCCGTACCCGTCCGCTGCCCGGCAGTACGCAGCTCGCCCTCGCGCTGCTCTCGGTCGCCTACATCGCCGCGATCCGCATCATGCTCCGCCGGTTGGGCCCCGCCCGCGGCGGGTGGGTCCTCCTCATCGCCGCCGTGGCGGCGTGTAGCGTCGTGTTCTTCGGGGTTTCTGCGGGGGCGCGCCGGGCGGCAGGCTCGATCGCTCAGGTGTCCATCATCGAGGTCATCCCGGGCGCGCAGCGCGCCCGGGCCGGGACGTTCGTGTCGCTCATCACGCCGTATGGCGGGCGTGTCGATGTCACCGTTCCGCGAGGCGCCGCGGTGCGGCCGCTCGGTCCGGGCACCCTGCGCATCGATGAGAGCGATTCCGTCGTCACCGGCACAGCGCGAACGGGGCAGGGGGTGCTCGAGGTGACGCAGATCGTTCCGGCGGATCTGCGGGCCGAGGCTGTGGAGCGGGATGGGACGCTCGCACTCGTCGTGACCGGCCGGGATCCCCGACCCACCCACGCCCTCCTGTACCGCGGAGGCCAGATGCACCGGCTCGGCGAGGAACTGCATGCCCGTACGGTGCTCGATCCCGCACGCTGGGAGCCGGTCGACCGGCCCGGTACGCTGGGGACGGATCTCCCCTCACGCGCCGCCGAGTGGCTGTTCAGGCAACTGGAGGCTGCGGGCGGCGAGGCTTGGCTCGTGGGCCGGTCCTCCGATGAGCGGGTCGGGGTGCGTCTACCCGATGGACGTTCCGGCATCTCCGCGCAGCTCGTGGTCATCCCGGTACGCCTGCGGTGATCCGGCTGAACGCGGTCACCCGCAGCGATCTGCGGCGGCGCTTGGGCGGGGGCAGGGCGCTGACGATGGTCACCGCGTATCTGTCGGTCCTCGCGCTGCTGGCGTTCCTCTCACTGCCGCCGGACCTCGGCCGCCTTGATGACCTCCGGCAGGAGGGGTTGCTCCTGGCCTTTCTCATCGTCGAGACGGTCCTCGCCGCCTACCTCACGTCCGCGTCAGCCTGCGGGGAGATCGCGGTGGAAGGAGAAAAGTCTGTCGTGGATCTGGCGGCGTCCCCGTTCACCCCGGGCGCCGTGGCGCGGGGGAAGGTCCTCACCTCGCTCCTGTTCGCGACACTGCTCACCGTGCTGGCCGTGCCCTTCTCTCTCGTCGTCGCCGGCATCCGCGGGGAGGCGCCGTCTGCGGTGGCCCGCGCGGCGATCGCGACGGTGCCGGTGGCCGCCTCGCTCGGGGCGCTCGGCACGCTGTACAGCGCGGTGTTCGACTCGGATTTCACGCGCAGCTTCGTCCACTGGCTGACCCTGCTCGTGCTGATCGTCGGCGCGACTGCGCTGCCGCCGCCCTGGGATGTCCTCAGTCCGGTGCGGATGGTCATCCTCCTGGCGCGTGACGGGCTGCGCATGGACGCGCTCCTGGCGTCCGCGCTGTACGCCCTGAGCATCGTCCCGGTTGGCGTCGCCATCGCCCGGCGTATGGAGCGCATCCGCGCCATGTACCAGCACTGATCGCTCCGCATCCGCGCCGTTCTTTCGCCATCCCAGCGTGAGGAGTATAATCTCGCTATGGACGGGGCTTCCGACCTCCTGCAGCGCCTCGTGCGCCGCGCCGCACGCCGCATGACCTGGCAGCGCGCGGTCCGCGACGGGCTCCTCGCGGGCACCGTCATCCTCGGTGCGCTCGCCGCTGCTGCGCTCGCCGCCGTGGCCATCCCGCTCGACCCGGTGCCTCCCGCGGTGTCCGCAGGGGCGGCCCTCGCGGCGATCGCCGCCGTCACGGTGTTGCTCGCCGCGGCGCGGCCGGTGCCGGACCTGACTGCGGCCCGTCTGCTGGACCTACGCGCCGGCCTCGAAGAACGGGTAAGCACCGCCTTCGAGGTGAGCACCCGAGCGCATCGATCGCCGCTGGCGCCCCGCCTGCTCGCCGATGCCGCTCGGCGAGCGGAGACTGTCGATCTGCGCGCCGCGTTCCCCTGGCGCACCCCCCGCACCCTCTACGCCCTGGCGTTCCTCATGCTGGTGCTCGTTGTCTGGCCGTCCACGCTGCGGGGGATGGCCATCCCGGGGACCCCGGCGGGCCGCGCGCGGCAGACGATCCGGCGGGAAGGCGGGCGGCTCGAGCAGTTCGCGCGCGCGCTCCAGTCGCGGAGTCGGGCGCAGCGGATGCCGCAGACCCGCCGGGTCGCACCGGAGGTGCGCGATCTTGGAGCGCGCCTCCAGCAGGAGCGTGTCGACCGCGCGGAGGCGCTGGCCCGCATCGCGGAGCTCTCGCGCCGGATCGAGGAAGCCCGCCGGGAGATCGACGGCCGTCTCGACGCACAGCGGCCGGCGCAGGGTGAGAGTAGCGTGCCGCAAGAGCTGCTCCGCCGCCAGGCACTGCAGCAGCAGATCCGCCAGCTGCGCGAGCTGACGAACCGTCTGCGTCAGGATTCCGAGGCGGCCAGTCAGGACGCCCTGCAGCGCTTGGGTGAGATCACCCAGCAAGCTGAGGGCGACCAGCCTGCCCAGGTGCGCAGCCGGCTGGAGCGCGCGCGCGAGCAGCTGCAGCAAGGCAATGCATCGGGGGCCGGTGAGTCGCTGGCCGATGCGCTGCGCGAGCTGGAAGGGCTCGAGTCGATGCTGGCGGATGCGGAAGGGCTGCGCAGCGCGCAGCGCCAGCTGGAACGTTCGCAGCAGGCGATCGCATCCTCACGGGGAACGGGGCGCGGGGGCGACCGTGCCGACGATCCGTCCCAGCCGCAGGACGGTCCCGCCGCCCCCGGGGAGAATCCACCGTCGCAAGAAGCCGGCGCAGACGCGCTCCCGCCGCAGGGACCCAACGAAGGCACCACGCCGGGGCAGGGGCGCGTGCAGGAAAAGATGGGCGAGGCCTCGCCGCGCCTGGAGGCCACGCGCTCCCCGGACCGCTTGCGCGGCACGCAGTCCGAGGGTCCGGTCAGCTCCGCGGAGGTGCAGGGGGCCGGCCGTCCTGGGACTTCCCGGGTCGAGGCGCGGCCCGTGGCGCCCACGATCGTCGCTCAGGCCGACCGCGCGATGGAATCCGCACGCACGCCGGGCCGCTACCGCGGCCTCGTCCGCCGGTACTTCGAGCGCCTGGCCAGGCTGCGCTGACACCGACAGGAGGATGAGATGACCCCGGAAGAGTTCGCCGCCACGTTCGAGCGCATCCGCCGCGAGGTGCGCACCGTGATCGTCGGGCATGAGACGTTGATCGACCACGTGCTGACCGCGTTCATCGCGGGCGGCCACGTCCTGCTGGAGGGCGTGCCGGGATTGGGCAAGACGCTGCTCGTGAAGACGCTGGCGCAGTCGCTCGAACTGTCGTTCTCGCGCATCCAGTTCACCCCCGACCTCATGCCGGCGGACATCGTCGGCACGAACGTCGTGATGCAGGACGCCGAAGGCCGCCGGTACTTCGAGTTCCAGCGGGGTCCGGTGTTCACGCAGGTGCTGCTGGCGGACGAGATCAACCGCGCCACGCCGAAGACGCAGTCGGCGCTGCTTGAGGCGATGCAGGAGCACACCGTCACCGCCGCAGGGACCTCGTACGCCCTGGAGGAGCCGTTCTTCGTCCTCGCCACGCAGAACCCCATCGAGATGGAGGGGACCTATCCGCTCCCGGAAGCCCAGCTCGACCGCTTCCTCTTCAAGGTGAAGGCGGAGTTCCCGACGGCGGCCGACCTCGTGGAGATCATCGACCGGACGACGGTCGCCGACCAGCCGCGGCCGGTCGCGGTCGCCTCCCGGGAGGTGATCAGGCAGATGCTTCGTCTCGCGCGTGAGGTCGAGGTGGCTTCCCACGTCAAGGCATATACGGCGCGCCTGGTGCGGGCGACGCATCCTGGGGATCCGCGCTCGGCGGACATGGCCCGGCGCTACGTGCGGTACGGGGCGAGCCCCCGCGGCGTCCAGGCCTTGATCCTCTCCGCGAAGGTCCGGGCCCTGGTGGCCGGCCGGGCGAATGTCAGTCTTGCCGACCTGAAAGCGCTGGCGCTGCCGAGCCTGCGCCACCGGATCATCCTGAATTTCGAAGGCGAGGCCGAGGGCATCGACGCGGACGCCGTGATCCAGAACACGCTCGACGAGACCCCGGACCTGGAAGAAGCCAGGACGTGACCACCGCCGCCACGCTCCTCGACGCGCAGTTCCTGCGGCGGCTCGACCGCCTCGGCCTGCGCAGCCGGCGCATCACCCGTGGCCTGCTGCGCGGGGAGCGGCGGAGCCCGCGGCAGGGCCGCGGCGTGGAGTTCGCCGACTACCGTAGTTACCAGATCGGCGACGACTTTCGCTACGTGGACTGGAACATCTACTCCCGGCTCGACCGGCTGTTCATCAAGCTCTTCAGCGAGGAGGAGGACATCAACGTCCATCTCTTCGTGGACGGCAGCCGCTCGATGGGGTGGGGCACGCCCGACAAGCTTGGCTACGCCGTGCGCCTGGCCGCCGCGGTCGGCTACGTCGGGCTGCGCAACCTGGACCGCGTGGGCGCCGTCGTGTTCAGTGATGGGCCGCAGCGGGTGCTGCCGCTGCATCGCGGACGGGGGCACATCCTGCAGCTGTTCGAGTTCCTGAGCCAGGTCGAGCCCCGGGGGATCTCCGACCTCGGCGCCACGATGCGCCGCTACGTCTACCAGACGAAGCGCCGCGGCCTGCTGATTGTGATCAGCGACCTGTGGCTGCCCGGCGGGTACGAGGAGGGCCTGAAGCTCGCGCGCTTCCACCGCTTCGAGCCGTTCGTAATCCACGTCGTCAGCGATGATGAGCTCACGCCGGGCGTGCGCGGGGACGTCAACCTGGTCGACGTGGAGTCCGCCGCATCCGTGGACGTCAGCGTGGACGGCCACGCGCTGGAGGCCTACGGGCGGGCGCGCGACGCATACTTCGCGGGGATCGAGCGGTTTTGCCTGCGCCAGCAGATCGATTACCTGCGCGCGTCGACCTCGATCCCGTTCGACGACCTGGTGTTGCGCTACCTGCGCATCGGAGGGTTGCTGGCATGACGTTCGCCGCCCCCGCGGCCCTGTGGGGGCTGCTCGCGCTCCCGCTCATCATCGTGCTGTACATGCTGCGTGCACGGCGGCAGGTCGTCCCGGTGAGCACCCTCATCGTCTGGCAGCGGGCACGCCGCGATCTCGCCGCGCATCGTCCGGCGCGGCGCCTGGAGCGCAGCCTGCTCCTGGTCCTGCAGTTGCTGGCGGTAACCCTGCTCGCCCTCGCCCTGGCCAGGCCCCGGATCGCCCTGCCCGGAAGCGCCGCCGCGCCGACCGTGATCATCGTCGATACCTCGGCCAGCATGCAGGCCACGGACGAGCAGCCATCGCGCTTCGACGTTGCGGTGAGGCGTGCGCAGGAGGCGGTCGCCGCCGCGCCCGGCGAGGTGATGGTGATCGCCGCCGGCGCGCGTCCCACCGTCGCCGCGCCGCCGGGAGATCCGCTCCTGGCGCGCCTCGCGCTCGGACGGCTCCGTCCGACCGACGGACCCGGGCGGCTCGAGCAGGCGATCACCCTGGCGCTGGGACAGCGCCCGGGCGGCGCCCGTCCCCGCGTCGAGGCATTCACCGATCGTCCCGGCGGGGCTGTCCCCGGCGTCACCTATCACCTGGTCGGCTCGGCGTCGCGGAACGCCGGGATCGCGCGGGTCGGTGTGGAGCACGAGGCGCGTGGATCCGTGCTCGTGATCCAGGTCTACAACGCGGGCGAGCAGGCCGAGCGCATTCCTGTGATCGTCACGATGGGCAACCGGGCCGTCGCCCATCGCGCCGTGACAGTTGCGCCGGGCGCGATCGCTTCGCTTACGGTTCCGGTGGCAGGCGCCGGCGTGGCGCGGATCGAGCTGGGCATCGAGGACCTCCTGGCCGTGGACAACGTCGCCCACGCCGTCGTCGGCGCCCCGCCCCCGCGGGTGATCGTGGCCGGCATGCAGGACCGCGTGCTGACCGAGGCGCTCGAGGCTATCCCGGTCCGGGTCGCCCCCGCCCAACGCGTCACGCCCGAGGCGCTCGCCGCCGCTGACGTCATCATCTTGAACCGCACCCCGCCCGCCGACCTCCCGCCCGGAAACTACCTGCTGCTGGGCACGACCGCTCCCAACCTCCCCCTGGCCGTCGACGGCACGGTCCGCGTCGGGCAGGTCCTGCGCTGGAGCGGGCGACACCCGGTGATGCGCTACGTGGATCTCGGCGGCGTGACGATCGGGGAGGCGCTGCGCATGCAGCCGCGCGGGGGTGAGGTGCTCGCCGAGGGCGACACCCCGCTCATCTGGGCGTACGAGGGAGAGGGGATCCGCGCCGTCGTCGTGGCCTTCGGGCTTGACCAATCCGACCTCCCGCTGCGCATCGCCTTCCCCATCCTCCTCAGCAACGCCGTGTCCTGGCTGGGCGGCGCGGAGCGCATCGCGCACGCCGGCGACACCGTGACCATCCCCTCGGGCTCCGCCGCCGAGGCGGTGGTGACCGGCCCGGATGGCGTCCCGCAGCGCGTGGTCACCTCAGGAGGACGGGTGATCCTTCCCACGATCGAGCGCGTCGGTGTCTACACCGTGCGCGTCGGTGACCGCGAGCGTGGGTTCGCCGTGAATCCGGTGGCCGAGGAATCCGTGATCGCGCCCATGTCGCCGGGGGCCGGACGGCCCGAGGCCGCCTTGAGCAACAGCGGGCGCTCCCGCGATGTGTGGCCGCTCCTGCTGATGATCGCCCTGGCCGTTGTGCTTGGGGAATGGTTCCTCTGGGTGCGCACGCTCCCCAGGATCCCGCGCTGGGGCGCTGCGCCGCACCTCCTGCGCGGGAGGCGGAGCCATGGGTGACCTGATCCTCACCCGCCCCCAGGCGCTCCTGCTGCTGGCGCTGTTGCCGGTCGTGATCGCCTCCGCGCGTCGTCGCGCCACGCCCCGGGGAGCGGTGCTCCTGCGCGTAGTCGCGCTGGCCGTGCTCATCGCCGCCCTTGCCGGACCGAGCGTCGCGGGTCTGGGCGGCGGGGAACATGTCGTCTTTGCCGTCGATCTGTCCGAGAGCATCTCCGCGCCGTCCCGCCGGGATGCGGTGCGGTTCGTCCAGGAGGCTGCCCGTCATCGCCGGCCGGGCGACCGAATCGGCCTGGTGACGTTCGGTGCGGAGGCGATCCTGGAGGAGGCGCCGTCCGCGGATCCACGCCTGGCGGTCGCGTCCCGTCCGTCCGGCGAGGCCACCGATGTTGCATCGGCGATCCGCACGGCGCTCGCCGCCCTGCCCGCCTCAGGAGGCCGCCGCATCGTCGTGGCCACAGACGGGAACGCGAATCGCGGCGACCTCGAGCAGGCGCTGGCCCTGGCCGCGAGCCAGGGGGTGGAGGTCTCGGTGGTGCCGCTGCTGCCCGGGCAGGGTGACGACGTGCTGGTGGAAGAGGTGCTGGCGCCGGCCGAGGTGCGCGTCCGGGAACGGTTCGACGTGCGCATTCCCATCGTCGCCACGGCGCGGGCGCGCGCGACGCTGCGCGTCACGGAGGGCGAGCAGATCATCGCGCAGCGCCCCCTCACCGTTGAGGCCGGCCGCACGACGATCACTCTCTCGCGCGTGGCTGGGCCGGAAGGGCTGCTGCGCTACACGGCATCGATCACGGCTGATCCCGACGCCGTGGCCGAGAACAATCGGGCCGAGGCGCTCGTCGTAGTGCGCGGCGCCCCGGTCGTCTGGTACGCGGGTGTCACGCCGGGGATCCTCGTCACGGCGCTCCAGGCGCAGGGGATGCGGGTGCGGGTCACCGCGCCGGAAGCGCTGCCCGCCCTGGTCAGCGGGTACCGCGGTACCGCCGTGGTCGTGCTCGACGACGTGAGCGCGCTGCGGCTGTCCCCGGCGCAGATGACCGCGCTGCGCGACTACGTCGGCCACCTCGGGGGTGGGCTCATCGCCGTCGGCGGCACGCACAGCTTCGGGGTCGGCGGCTACGCGGGCACGCCGCTGGAGGACGTGCTGCCCGTCTCGATGGACGTCCGGCATCGCCTCGCCATCCCCTCCATGGCGATCATCCTCGTGCTCGACACCTCCGGGAGCATGGGCGCGTTCGGCGCGCAGATCGCCAAAGTGGAGCTGGCCAAGGAGACGGCCCAATCGGTGATCGACCTGCTCGGCGAGCGCGATGTCATCGGGGTAATCTCCTTCGATCAGGAGCCACGCTGGCTGGTCCCGCCGACCGAGGCCCGCAACCGCGAGCAGGTGATGGCTCAGGTCTCCCGGGTCCAGGCCGGAGGGGGCACCAATATGCATCCCGCGCTGCGCCTGGCCTACGACTACCTGCGCACGTCGCAGGCCAAGATCCGGCACGTCATCGTCATCTCGGACGGCCAGACCGATCCCGGCGACTTCGAGGGGCTCGTCACGGGGACGGCGCGGGAGAAGATCACGACCACCGCGGTGGCCATCGGCGCAGACGCCGACGAGCAGATCATGCGCGGCATCGCCCGCTGGGGCGGCGGCCGGTCGTACCTGACCAGGGATCTGTACTCGATCCCGCAGATCCTCACCGCCGAGGCGCTGTTGGCTTCCCGGGCGTACATCGTCGAGGAGCGCTTCGTCCCCGCCGCGGTACAACGAGGTCTCGCCGACGACCTGGCGCTCGCCCCGTTGCGTGGCTACGTGGCCACGGCGCTGAAGCCCGCCGGCACGCTGCATCTCGTGTCGCCATCAGAGGACCCGATCCTGGCCACCTGGCAGTTCGGCATCGGCCGTGCGGCGGCGTTCACGTCCGACGCGACGGCGCGCTGGGGCGCGGAGTGGATGCGCTGGCCCGATCTGGCGAGGTTCTGGTCGCGGCTCGCGCGGTGGGCGGCGGGGGAGGATGCGGACGGTGTGCAGGTCTCGGTCGAGCAGACCGATGCCGCCGGCCGCCGGGCACCGGCCGGGGGAACCGCGGCGATCACCGTGGACGCGTTCACCCCGGCGGGAGCGCCCGTGGACGGGTTGCGGGTTGAGGCCGCGGTGGCCCGGCCGGACGGCGCGGTCGGCACGGTGCCGCTCGCGCAATCGGCGCCCGGACGCTACGAAGGCAGCGCCGGCGCCGGGCAGCCCGGAGCCTACACCGTGACCATCGTCGCGCGCGGGCCCGCGGGCCGGCAGGTCACGACCACGGGCTTCGTCGTGCCGTACTCTCCCGAACTGCGGGACCTCGCTCCCAACCGCACCGTCCTGGCGCGCATCGCCGAAGCCACGGGCGGCCGCATCCTCTCCGAGCCGCATCTCGCCGTGGCCCCCAGCCGATCGTCGCGCGTGCCGGCCGACGCCTGGCCGTATCTCGCCGCATCCGCGATCGGGCTGTTCCTCATGGAGATCGCCTGGCGGCGCATCCCGGCCCTCGGCGCGTACTTCCGCGCGATGGGAGCCGCGGTCGTGGTCCGGCTCCGCCGGCAGCCGTCGCCGGAGGAGGCGGCGGCCGATCGGTTCTACGAGGAGGCGGATCGCTGGAAGCTCGTCGAGCCCGAGACCGCTGAGGGGGCGGAGTCGATGGAAGCGGCGGCACGGCTGTACATCGCCAGGCTGAAGGCCGCCAAGGGCGAGGACGAGAAGAACAGGGAGCAGCGATGACCGACTGGCACGAGCCCTTCAGTTTCACCGCACCCGCGACCGTGACGTTCGGACCCGGGGTGATCGCGAAGCTGCCGGAGCTGGCGAGCGGGCTCGGCAGCCGCGCGATCGTGGTCTCCGATCCGGGCATCGCGAAGGCGGGCATCCTCGACCGTGTGCTCGGGGCCCTCGACCAGGCCGCGGTAACGGCCGAGCCGTACCCCCACGTCGAGCCGAACCCGAGCATCGAGACCGTGGACGCCGCGCACGACCTGTTCCGCCGCACGCGCTCCGCCTTTGTGGTGGGGGTGGGCGGCGGCAGCGCGATGGACGTGGCGAAGGTGGTGGCGGTGCTCGCCGCGCACGGCGGGACCGTTCGCGATTACGAGGGGATGGGCAAGGTCCCGGGACCCGGCGTGCCCTGCGTGGCGATCCCGACCACGGCCGGCACCGGCAGCGAGGTGACGATCTTCTCGGTCATCACCGACCGGCAGCGGAAGTTCAAGATGACGCTGGGCAGTCCCCACACCGTGCCGCAGGTCGCCCTGTGCGATCCGGAGCTGACGCTGTCGATGCCGCAGCCGCTGACCGCCGCCACGGGCCTGGACGCCCTCACCCACGCCATCGAGTCCTACATCAACACGGTGCACAATCCGATCGCCGCGACCCTGGCCCGCGAGGCGATGCGGCTTATCGGCCGGTCGCTGCGCACCGCATTCAGCAGCGGGCGGAACCTCCAGGCGCGCACCGAGATGCTGCTCGCCAGCACGATGGCCGCGATGGCCTTCACGCGCACGCGCCTGGGGAACGTGCACGCTATGTCGCATCCGCTCGGGGCCCACTTCGACATCCCGCACGGCGTTGCGAACGCCGTCCTCCTGCCGTCCGTCATGGCCTGGAACATGATCGCCTGCCACGATACCTATCCGCAGATCGCTTCGGCGCTGGGCGAGTCCGTGGACGGCCTGTCCCCGCGGGAAGCCTCCGAGGCGGCGGTCGAGGCCGTGCGGCGGCTCGCGCGCGACGTGCAGATCCCGGAGCGGCTGCGCGATCTCGGCGTGACCCGCGAGGCGATCCCCCGGCTTGCAGAGGACGCGATGAAGAGTGGCAATGTGCTCGTCAACCCCCGCACCACCACCACGGCCGACATCACCGCGCTGTTCGAAGCCGCGTACTGATTGCCGCCGCGTTTGGGGCCGATGTGAGGACCGTGAGACTTCCGGATGTTATCGTCCACGCACACTCGG
>DASSGA010000192.1:0-5847 GCA_035693805.1 bacterium
TGCTGAACGGCTGACCGTCGCGGATGAGCTCAAGGGTGACGGCGTCGCCGATCCGGCGGCTGAGGACGTCGGCCGCGAGCGCGCCGAACGTCGTCACCCGATGACCGTCCAGGGCGACGATGACGTCGCCGCCCCGGGGGATGTCCCGCGGACCGGCGGCCCGCCCGCCCCGCAATCCGGCCAGGGCGGCGGGGCCGCCTTCGACGACCTCCAGGATGAGCACGCCCCCGGAGGTGGCCAGCCCCAGCTCCGCCACGACCTGATCGGTGATGGTGATGCCCATCACCCCGAGCCAGGGATGGCGCACGAACCCGGCGCGCAGATCGCTCAGGTGCTGGCGGATCGCATCCATCGCGACGGAGAGGCTCACCGCGCCGTCCCGTGTGATCGCGACGATCAGCCCGATCACCTCGCCGCGGTCATTGATCAAGGCCCCGCCCGAGTCCCCCGGCCAGACCACGGCCGAGGCGCGGACGTACGGGATGCCGGGACGGGCCTCGACGTCGGTCTCGAGGAAGCTGCCACTCGTGGGACCGGCCCGCCGGCGCGGCGAGCGCCCCAGCGCGGTGAGGATCGACCCGGGCTGCAACAGCGACGACGACCCCAGCGCCGCGGTGGGCAGGGGCAGGCGTGCGTCAACTTTGATCAGCGCCGCATCGTAGACGGGATCGGATCCGACGACGCGGGCCCGCATCGTCTCACCCGTCCAGAGCGTGACGTCGATCTGCCGCGCGCGGGCGATGACGTGATTGGCGGTGAGGATGAGGCCGCCTGGCTCGATGATGACCCCCGATCCCGATCCGCGGACGAGCCGGCCCCCGCTCTCCGTGAGGACCGCGACCAGCACGACCGCGTGGTCGGCCGCCTCCACCGGTGAGGAGGCCGGGGCCACCTGCGCCGCGGCCGGCGCTCCGAGCACGATGACGAGCAGCACTGCAGTGAGCCAGCGCATACCGGGTGTATCCCCCTTCTGTCCGTGCCGGCGTCTGTCCGGGCCCGGCGTATGTTGTGCTAGACGGCGAACTCCGCTCTCGGGTTTACTCGAGACGACTCAACCACCGCCGTGTGTTGGCTGTGTCACGAGCTCCGCCCCGCTCCGCCAGCGGCGTCCGGCCCGCTCGAGGAGCTCGTCCGCGGCGACCGGTCCCGCCGTCCCGGCGGCGTAGTTCGGGAAATCCCGCGGGGGCTGCTGGGCCCACTGCCGCAGCAGGGGATCGACGATGGCCCACTGCAGCTCCACCTCATCGCGGCGGGTGAAGAACGTCTGCACTCCGCGCAGCGCGTCGAGGAGCAGGTGCTCGTAGGCCGGGCGCTCAGCGGTGCCCATCGCCGCGTAGGAGAAGTCGAGGGCGACGGACCGGATCTGCCGACGGTGGCCGGGCACGCGCGCGGCGAACTGCAGGGAGATGCCCTCGTCTTCCGTCGTGCGCAGGACCAGCACGTTCGGATCCATCTCGGTCATGTCCCAATCGCGGAACAGCATCTGCGGCGGCTGGCGAAAGGCGATGGCGAGCTCGGTGTCCTTGTGGGCGAGGCGCTTGCCGGCGCGTACGTAGAACGGGACGCCTGCCCACCGCCAGTTTTCGACCGAGAGGCGCATCGCCGCATACGTCGGCGTCACGGAGCGCGGGGCCACGCCCTCCTCCTCGCGGTATCCCCGCACCCGTTCCGCGCGTACCATCCCGGGTCCGTACTGCCCGCGCACGGCATGCTCCGCGCGGACCGGCGGGATGGCGCGGAGGACCTTGGCTTTCTCGTTGCGGAAGCCTTCGGCGTCGAACATCGCGGGGGGCTCCATGGCGATCACGGCCAGGAGCTGGAAGACGTGGTTCTGCACCACGTCGCGCACCACGCCGACTTCCTCGTAGAAGCGCCCCCGGGTGCCGATGCCGATGTCCTCGACGAAGCTGATCTGCACGTGGTCGACGTAGCGGCGGTTCCAGATGGGCTCGAAAACGGTGTTCGCGAAGCGGAAGACCAGCATGTTCTGCACGGTCTCTTTGCCGAGGTAGTGGTCGATGCGGAAGACCGAGGATTCGCCGACGACCTGGTCCACCACCGTATTGAGCTCGCGGGCAGAGGCCTCGTCGTGCCCGAAGGGCTTCTCCATGATCACGCGCGTCCAGGGACCCGGCCCGTCGCGGCGGACGAGCGCGGTGTGCCCGAGCGCCGTCAGAAGCGGCGCGTAGGTCGACGGGGGTGAGGCGACGTAGAAGATCCGGTTGCCCCCCGTCTCGTGGCGCTCTTCGATCGCGGCCAGCCCCCGGCCCAAGGTTCCGAGATCGTCGTCCTTCGTGGAGTCGCCGGGGACGAAATAGAGGTGGGCCGCGAAGCGCCGCCACGCCTCCGCGTCGAGCTCACCCGGCGCGATGCCGTCACGGGCGAAGGCCCGGAAAGCATCATCGCTCCACCCGCGGCGGGAGAACCCCACGACGGCGAACCGGTCAGGGATCTGCCCGTCCGCGCGGAGCCGGTACAACGCGGGCAGGAGGAGGCGCTGGGCGAGGTCGCCCGTGGCCCCGATGATGATGAACGTGACGGGGTCTACGCTTCGATCGTGCCGCATCCAGCCCCCTCTCACCGCGGTCGAACGGCTCGCCCGCGGGCCGCATTCCCTCCGGGCGCCGAAATTGACCCCCGGGGGATACCCATGCTAGGCTGAGACCGAATCGGGGCGTAGCGCAGCCTGGGCAGCGCGCGTGGTTTGGGACCACGAGGTCGCCGGTTCAAGTCCGGCCGCCCCGACCACCCCTGTTAGGCGTCTTTCCCGCGGGCCAGCTCGGTCGTGCGCTTGGGACGGGCGGCGTGCTGGCCGAGGAAGTCGGAGGCCAGGTAACGCTCGAGCAGGTCCTTGATCTGCCGCTCCCGCTCGCTGTTCCCGGCGCGCGCCTCCGCCACCCAGGTCTTATCCACGCGGTAGGACCGGAGCTGCGTCCCGTCGTGGAAGTGCACGAGGGGGTGCTCCTTCGAATCCTCCAGCACGACGATGCGGATCTGCGTCAGCCCCAGCCCCTGCGCCACCGCGGCGGCGCGGTCGAGCACCCACTGCCGCTTCGCGTCCGGCTGCTGGCCGGGACCGATCCCCATCGTCCCGGCGATGGTCTTGCCCGCCAGCGGATTCAGATCATAGGCCCTAACGGGCGCCATCTCCTTCCGGCGCTTGCGGACCAACTCCATGATTGACTCCCAGACGTCCAGCCCGGCGACGAGCATCGAGAACAGATAGATGAGGAAGACCGCGAACGTCAGCGACCAGTAGGTGAAGAACTTCGCCAGAACGGGGGGCATCCACGGCATCAACCGATCACCGTCTTAGGGGATTTGGCGAAGTTGCCCGGGCTTCCTCCGCGGGAAAGACTGTTATAATAGGCTCTACGCTCGAAATCGCTCCCGCCGCCCGGAGGGCGCCGGGAGTCCCCGAGGAGTTACGGCATGCGTCCGATCTGGAAGGGCCACCTCACCTTCGGTTTGGTCACCATCCCGGTGAAGCTCTACACCGCCACCGAGTCCAAGGACATCCGCTTCCGCCTGCTGCACAAAGCCTGCATGACGCCCATCCAGAACAAGCGATACTGCCCCACCCACGAAGAGATCGTGGACTGGAACGACGTGGTCCGGGCGTACGAGTACGCGAAGGGCAAGTTCGTGCCCGTGACGGAGGACGAGCTCGACAACGTCCCGCTCGACACCGCCGGGACGGTGAGCGTGAGCGCCTTCGTCGAGCTGGCGCAGATCGATCCCATCCACTATGACAAGTCGTACTACCTCGCGCCCGACGAGGGCGGCCAGAAGGCGTTCCGCCTCCTCCACGACACGATGGAAGAGGCTACCAAGGTGGCGGTCGGCAAGGTCGTCATCCGGGAGAAGGAACACCTCGTCTCGGTACGCCCGTTCGACGGCGCGCTCGTGATGTCCACGCTGTACTACGCGGACGAGGTGCGGTCGATCGAGGACATCCCCGAGTTCCCGGTCCAGGCGAAGGTCCACCCCAACGAGAAGAAGATGGCCCTGCAGCTGGTGGAGGGACTCGCCGCCGAGTTCAATCCCGCGGAGTACCGGGACGAGTACCGCGACGCGCTGCAGAAGGTGATCAGCGCCAAGGTCGAGGGCGCCCCCGCCCAGGCCGCCCCCGAGCGCAAGGAAGAGAAGGTCGTCGACCTCATGGAGGCGCTGCGTCGCAGCCTCCAGGCCACGCGCAAGGAGGAGCCGGCGCACCGCACCCGCCGGGCGCGTCCGCGCGCCGCCGCGCTGCGGGAACGGCACCGTTAAGGCGCGGTGGCCCGGGCGTTCGTCGGCACCTCCGGTTTCAGCTATCCCGAGTGGAAAGGGTCGTTCTACCCGGCCGACCTCAGCGCCGATGAGATGCTGGCGTACTACGGCCGCATCTTCCCCACCTGCGAGATCAACAACACGTTCTACCGCTACCCCAGCGCCGGGACGCTGACGCAGTGGGCGGGGGCGGTCCCGCCGCCGTTCCGCTTCACGATCAAGGTGCACCGCCGCATCACTCACTTCAAACGCCTGGCAGACGTGGATGCCGACCTGGCCTTCCTCTACGAGCGGATGCGGCTGCTCGGGGAGCGCCTGGGTGTGCTGCTGTTTCAGCTGCCTCCGTCCCTGCGCTACGATCGAGCGCTACTCGAGACGTTCCTCACGCAACTGCGCCCGGGCGCCGTTGCGGTGGTCGAGTTCCGGCACGGCTCCTGGCGGCGCGATGACGTCTACAGCCTGCTGGAGGAGCACCGGGTCTCCCTCGTCGCGGGAGAGACCGACGATGAATCCCAGCCGCGGGAGGCCGCGGGCCCGATCGCGTACATGCGCCTCCACAAGTACCGCTACACCGAGGCCGATCTGGTGGAGCGGGCGGAGTGGATCCGCGGGCAGCTCGCCGCCGGGCGCGACGCGTACGCCTACTTCACGCACGAAGAAGACACCCCCGGCTACGACTACGCCCGCTCGCTCGCTGCGATGGTTGAGGGCTGATCCCGATGCCGCTGGAGCCCTATCGTCGAAAGCGCCGATTCAGCCGGACACCAGAGCCCGAAGGCGGCCCCGAGGCCGCCTCCGGGCGACATCGCTTTGTCATCCAGGAACACCATGCCACGCGCCTGCACTGGGATTTCCGCCTCGAGATGGGGGGCACGCTGAAATCGTGGGCGGTCCCGAAGGGCCCGACGCTCGACCCGGATGAGAAGCGCCTTGCCGTCCCCGTCGAGGATCACCCCATCGAGTACATGGAGTTCGAAGGCGTGATCCCGAAGGGGAACTACGGTGGCGGCACGGTCATGGTGTGGGACCGGGGCACGTACGAGTCGCTGGAGGGCGACCCGCTCCTGGGCTACGAGAAGGGCAAGCTCACGGTCGTGCTGCACGGCAGGAAACTGCGGGGGGAGTTCCACCTCGTACGCACACGGATGGGCGGCGCCACCCAGTGGCTGATGTTCAAGAAGCGCGACCAGGACGCCGTTCCCGCCTGGACGCTGCCCGAGCCTTCGGTGTCTGTGAAGACGGGCAGGACCATCGCGCAGATCGCGGGCGAGGAGACCCATCGCTGGCAAAGCCGGGACGGCGCTTCTGCGAAGCCGGGCAAAGCCCGCCCCACGAAGAAAGCCCTGAAGGAATTGAAGCTCGACCGGCCCGGCAAGGACCCGTTTCCCACGGAGATCAAGCCGACGCTCGCCACCCTGATCGACCGCCCGTTCGACGATCCGCGCTGGTTGTTCGAGGTGAAGTGGGACGGGATCCGCGCGATCTCATACCTCCGGCGGGACGGCGCGCAGCGCCAGGTCACCATTCGCAGCCGGGGAGGGCACGTCGTCAACGAGCAGTTCCCCGAAATCGTGGACG
>DASSGA010000193.1:0-4536 GCA_035693805.1 bacterium
CACCCGCCTTCGCCGCGACGACCGAGCTCGCTGTAACTTCTTTCACCTTGGGCGGCACGAGGTAATACAGGATGGGATACAGGATGGCGCCGACGAGCGCGGCCAGCCCGGTCCCGAACAGGTAATCGAAGAACGACCGGCGGCCCATCCGCACCGGCCGCCGGTCTGACTGCTGCTCCATACCTACCTCAGTCTCCTACTTCAGCGCGTCCAGCGTCGCCAGCAGCACGGCGCGCGCGAATCGCGGATTGTGCACACCGAAGCTGTCGTCACCCTCGATCAGGAAGAAGTTCCACGCGGCCCGGACGATCGGGTCGCTCGTCGGAACGACGGCTTTGCCTGATGCATCGACGACCTGGTTGAGCTGGCTGTACAGTTCACGCCCTCCGCGCAGCGTCAATTTCAAACCGGTCTGCCCGTGGATCTCCGCGAGATGGACCTCGGTGATCTGCGATCCGTCCACCTTGAAGTTCACGACGGTCTGGTCGGTCTTCGGGTCCCAGTTGCCGATAGCCTCGATGCGGTCACGTCGCGCCAGGACCTTGTCGCCGATCGCCTGCTCCACTTCATGGAGCGCGACCTTGATGCCGTCCTGCACGCGCGCGGCCCGCATCTCGGGTCCGTGGCAACGCGTGCAGACGTCCGTGCGCGGTGCGAACGTATGGCCTTCCTTGCCGAAGCGCACGTGGCACGTCACGCAGGAATCGCCGATGAACGACGCGTGCGGCGAGATCGGCGCTTCGGCCGGCGGCACGAAGAAGGCGTTCTTGCCCATGATCACGTCGGCCTGGGCGGCGGTGTGGGGCGCGGTATACCGCTTGGGGTCGTCCAGATTCCAGGCCACGGCGCCGTTGCGCGTGTTGTGGCACGTCATGCACTGCGCGCCCAATCCCACCCCGATAGCACGGAACCCGGCCGGCAGGACGGCGGTGGACTGCGTCACACGGACGCTGTAGTCGTCGTTGTGGCACGTCTTGCACGTCTGCGGGCGGACGGAGAACTTCGTCAGCCCGAGGTTGGCCAGGAACTGCACGTCGGCAGGGCTGCCGTCAGGTTTGGTGATGAGGCCGGGGTTCCCTTTGTTCAGCTGGGGGAGCCACGCCAGGAAGCCCTGCTCCGAGTGGCAGCGGCCGCAGTGCGCCGCCGTGGCACCGCGGCTTTCCACCGTCGCCTGCGCGACCGCGAGCGCCTTGTTGGCGTGGCCGGAGCTCGCCCACTCCTGGCGCTTGTCACCCGCGCCTTTTGCCGCGATCGCCACGACGAACACCGCGACGACCAGGATCCCCAGAACGATCCACGATCTTCGACTCATCGTCTGCCTCCACTGGACTTGATGTCGCCTGAGAACGGTCCCTGCGTCTGCGCGAGGCGGAGTATCTCCTCGGCAGGATAGCGGCGGCGGCCGCCCAGGGTCATCAGGACGGGGAGGCGGCCTTCCCGGGCCCACCGATAGACGGTGTGCGGCGAGACCCCGAAGATCGCCGCCACCTCGCGCCGCGAGAGCAGTCGCTTTGGCTCGGGCATACGGACACACCGGGTCAGATGGTGCCAATGCCAGCATAGTCATCGTTGCGCACGGGTGCCTATGGTGCGGTTGCATCATTTGCGCCCCTGGGAGTGAAACGGCCGCACTAAGGTGCGCGGAGGGGTTTCCGCGCCCGCCGCCGCCCAAAACCCCGTACTCCGGCCTCAAGAGGAGCGGAGAATCGGGCAGGAGCCTGATACCACCTGCATCCCCCCGCCCATAGACTGAGCGATGAGAGCGTACATTCCGAGCAGGGGCGCAGTCTGGGTGCAGGCACTCGCAGTACGGGACATCACGAAATCCTTCGGGCCGGTGCGCGCCCTGCGCGGGGTCACGCTCACGGTCGCCCGCGGCGAAGCGCTCGCCATCTTCGGTCCGAACGGCGCGGGCAAGACTACGCTGCTGAAGATCGCCTCGACACTGATGCGCCCGAGCAGCGGACAGGTGCTGCTGTTCGGCGCCAACCCACATGAGGCGCCGCATCTGCGGCGGCTCATCGGTCTGGTGTCGCATCACAGCTACCTCTATCCGGGGCTGACCGGGCTGGAGAACCTGCTCTTCACGGCGCGGCTGTACGGTTGTTCCGACGCCGGGGCCCGAGCCGAAGCGATGCTCGCGGCCGTTGGACTGTCCGGCCGAGGCGGCGATCTTGTGCGCACCTACAGTCGCGGGATGACGCAGCGCCTGTCCATCGCGCGGGCCCTCGTGCACGATCCACAGATCCTGCTGCTCGACGAGCCCTACACCGGGCTCGACCGTCAGGCCGCCTCCGCGTTCACCGCGCTGCTGCTGACGATGCGGGGATCGCGCACGATCGTCCTGACGACACACAGCATCGAGCAGGGGGTCGCGCTCTCCGATCGCGTGGCCATCCTCGTCGACGGCGTGGTGGCGTACGAAGCGGGCAACGGCGCCCGGGATGTCTCGACCGTGGAGCGCGTCTACGCCGAGTGCGTTGGGGTGCCCGCATGAGCGCGCTCGCCGTGGTGCGCCAGTTGCTGTGGAAAGACCTCGTCCTCGAGGTCCGCACGCGCGAGATCCTCACCGCGATGACGGTGTTCGCGATGCTCGTCGCGGTGGTCTTCAACTTCGCCTTCTCGCCCTCGCCGCAGGACGCTCTGCGCCTGCTGCCCGGGATGCTGTGGGTCACGCTGGCCTTCGCCAGCACGCTCGGCCTGTCGCGCTCGTTCGTCCTGGAGCGCGACCAGCAGTGCCTCGAGGCACTGCGGCTGTTTCCGTTCGACCCCGGGCTGATCTACGCCGGCAAGCTGCTGAGCAACCTGCTCGCGCTGCTCGCCGTCGAGATCCTGCTGCTGCCGGCTTTCGCCGTAATCGCCGGTGTGGCCCTCCTCGGGCACATCGGGGCGCTGGCCGCGGTGCTGCTCCTCGGCAGCGTGGGCCTCGTGGCCGTGGGGACGCTCTTCTCGGCGATGTCGGTGCACACGCGGATCCGTGAGGTGCTGCTGCCGGTGCTGCTCTTTCCGCTGGCGGCGCCGGTGTTGATCAGTGGGGTGCGCGCGACGCTCGGCATCCTCGCCGGCCGTCCGTGGGCCGACGTCCTACCCGGGGTGCGGCTGCTCGTCGCGTTCGACGTCATCTTCGTCGTAGTCGGATACCTGATCTTCGAATACGTCGTGGAGGAGTGACATGGCCACCACCCTGACGGAACGCCGGTCGGAGGCCGCGCGCGGAGCGGACTGGCGCGAGATCGTGATCTGGGCGGGGACGGCGCTGGGAGTCGCCGGCATGTACATGGCCATCCTGTACGCGCCGGAAGAGGCCACGATGAGCCACGCCCAGCGCATCTTCTACGTGCACGTGCCCTCGGCATGGGTGGGGTTCCTGGCGTTCGGCGTCGTCTTCGCCGCCAGCGTGGGGTTCCTCTGGACCCGGCGCCGGTCGTTCGATCTGGCCGCGCACGCCAGCACGGAGATCGGCGTGGTCTTCACGACCCTGGCCATTGCCAGCGGCGCGGTGTGGGGGAAGTCGGCGTGGGGGACCTGGTGGACCTGGGACCCGCGCCTCACGACGACCTTCATGCTGTGGTTCATCTACGTCGTCTCGTTGATGGTCCGCGCCTACGGCGGCAGCGGCGGCCAGAGCGCCCGCTTCGCCGCGGTGCTCGGGATCGTCGGCTTCCTGGACATCCCGCTCATCCACCTCTCCGTGGTGTGGTGGCGCTCGATGCACCCGCTGCCGGTCGTCGTCAGTTCCGAAGGGTTCGGCTCGGGGTTGCCGCCGGAGATGTTGTATGCCCTGCTTGTGAACGTGGCGGCGTTCACGCTGCTGTACGTCGCGCTGTTCAGCATCCGCCGCGCGCAGATGGGCGCCCAGGACGCCATCGCCGCCCAGCGCGATGACGACCGCCGCAGCACAATCCGCCGGGGGCTCCCCGGCATCCAGGAGGGATCGCGATGAATCCACTGACCGCCATGTTCGTCGGCTTCGCCATCATCTGGGGCGGACTGTTCATCTACGTCCTCCGGCTGCACCGCCTGGGCCGGGCGATCGAGCAGCAACTGCGGAAGGAGCACTGATCATGAGGCGCTCGGGCCGCAAGATCATCGTCGCGGTCGCGGTCCTTGTTCTGGTGGGCGCGTACCTCGCCTACAGCGGCGTGCGGGGCAGCATGGCCTACTACCTGACCGTCGGGGAGCTACTGGACCGCAGCGGCTCGATCGTCGGGTCCGACATCCGGCTGAGCGGCAAGGTGGCCGTGGACGGCCTCGAGTGGGACCAGGTCGGGGGACGCTTGCAGTTCCAGGTGACCGACGGCGCTCGCACGCTGCCGGTGTCCTACCGGGGCGTCGTACCCGACGCCTTCAAGCCGGGGGCCGACGTCGTGGTCGAAGGACAGTACGACGGGACGGCGTTCACCGCGGAGCGCCTGTTCGCGAAGTGCCCCTCGAAGTTCGAGGCGAAGCCGGGCAGCCAGTGATGCGTCCGGACATGAGGAGGGATTCGGCATGAGTGAAGTCGGGACGCTCGCCATCGGCATGGCGTTCCTGGTC
>DASSGA010000194.1:0-22341 GCA_035693805.1 bacterium
TGACGCCACGGGCACCGGCGAACGGTACGGCTACGTGGTGGACGCGGCCTCCACGGGCGTCCGCCTGGACGCCTTCCTCACCGCGCGGCAGCCCACGCTTTCACGCTCGCGCATTAAGGCGCTGATTGAATCCACCCACGCCACCGTGGACGGTGCGCCGGCGAAACCGTCGGCCCGGATGCGGGCCGGCCAGCGCGTGGAGATCGTCGTCCCCCCGCGCGAGCCCGCCACCGTCACCCCGCAGGACATCCCCCTCGACATCGTCTTCGAGGACGACGCGCTGCTCGTGATCAACAAGCCCCCCGGCCTCACCGTGCACCCGGGGGCGGGGCAGCCGTCCGGCACCATGGTCAACGCCATCGTCGCTCGCCTGCCGCAGCTGCTGCATCTGGGCGGCGGGCTGCGGCCGGGGATCGTGCACCGCCTCGACAAGGATACCTCCGGCCTGCTCGTGGTCGCCAAGACCGACCATGCCTTGCGCGATCTCCAGCAGCAGGTGGCGTCGCGCACGATGCGCCGCGTGTATCTCGCGCTCGTCCAGGGGCGCCTCCCGCACGACGAGGGAACCGTCGACGCGCCGATCGGCCGCGATCCACGGCACCGCACGCGCATGGCGGTCGTCCGCGGAGGCCGGCAGGCCAGCACGCGCTACCGCGTCATCGAGCGCATGGCCGCTTACACGCTGGTCGAAGCCTCGCTCGTCACAGGGCGCACGCATCAGATCCGTGTGCATCTCGCGCATCTCCGCCATCCCGTCGCCGGTGATCCGGTGTACGGCGGCAGGGCCGCCGCCGGCGCCTCGTCGGGTCTCGGCCTCACGCGTCAGGCGCTCCACGCCTACCGTCTGCGATTCCGCCATCCCACCATCGGTGCGGAGATGGTGTTCGAGGCGGCACCGCCCGCGGATTTCACCGACGCCGTCGCCCGCGCCCGTGCAGAGGGTGTCGGCCCTACCCGGCGAAATGGCCGCACCAGGCGATGAGCGCTTCGATGCGTGAGAAAGCGACGGTGATGGATGCGGATGGGATCCGTCGAGCCGTGATGCGGATGGCGCACGAGATCCTGGAGCGCAACAAAACCGCGGCTGCCCTCGCCATCGTCGGTGTGGAGACCCGCGGGGTCCCGCTGGCCCACCGCCTCGCCGCGGCGATCTCCCAGATCGAGGGGGTCCCGGTGCCGGTCGCCTCGCTCGATACACGCCCGTTCCGCGACGACCGTCCGGCGGGCCCGCCGGTCGGGCCGCCGCCCCGGCTGCCCTTCCCGATGGAAGACCGGATCATCGTCCTGGTGGACGATGTCCTCTACACCGGCCGGACCGTCCGCGCGGCGCTCGACGGGCTCATCGCGCAGGGCCGCCCGCACACCATTCAACTGGCGGTGCTCGTCGACCGCGGCCACCGCGAACTGCCGATCCGTCCGGACTTCGTGGGGAAGAATCTCCCCACGTCTTCGCGCGAGCACGTGGCGGTCCGCCTTGCCGAGATCGACGGCGTCGACGGGGTCGTGATCGAAGAGCCGGCGTAGTCCGGGGTTTGCTTACGGCAGCGCCGGCGCGACCCGCACCGTTTCCTCGCGCTCGTAGACGACGAACCCCGGTCGGCGGCCCTTCGGCTTCCGCACGAACCTCCGCGGCGTGTAATCCACCGCGACCGATCCGGACGGCCGTCCCTTGCTGAAGTAGGCGGCCACCGCGGCGGCCTGTGCGATCTCGCCCTCGCGGGCCGGCCGCCCCCCGGTCCGGAGGATGACGTGCGCCCCAGGGAGGCCGCGCGCGTGGAACCAGAGATCGTCCGGGGCGGCCACCTTGAACGTGAGGCGGTCGTTGTCCTGGTTCGTCCGGCCGGCGAGGATCGTGGCACCGTCGGTGAGGGTGAAGCTCCGGGGATGCAGGGCGGCGGTGGGTGGGCGCCTCCCGCGCCGCCGCAGGTAGCCCTCGTCGGCGAGCTCCAGGCGGAGCTCCTGAAGATCGGCCGCGTGGACGGCCTGCTCGGCTATCGTGAGCGCCGACTCGAGGTACGCTCGCTCCTCGGCGAGCTGGCCCAGGCGTCCTTCCAGCGCCGGCCGGGCACGGCGGATCTTCGTGTAGCGCGCGAACAGCTTCCGGGCGTTCTCGACGGGGGTGAGCGCCGGATCGAGAGGAATCGTCACGGGGACGCCGTCATACCCGGGCACCGTGGCCTCAGCGGCGCCGGGGATGATCTGGGACGCGTAGGCTAGGAGCAGCTCCCCACGCCGGCGCACTGCCTCCCCCCCAGCGGCCTCCTCAAGCCCGCGGCGCACCTCCTGCGCGGTGCGTTCCACCTTCGCAAGCGACGTCCGGATGGCCGTGAGGAGCGAGGTCCGGACCTCCTCGAGGGCAGCGGACTCACTCAACTGTGTTGTGACGCGTGTAACCGCTTCACTCATGCTCGACGCGTGTTCCCCCGTGAGCCCGACGACATGGAGCAGCGGGAAGGGAGCGTACCCACGCGGGGTCTCTCCCTCAAGGTAGATGACCGGAGCGAACTCCCGGCGTTCGACGATCCGCGCGAGCGCGGCAAGGACCTCGAAGATCCTGGCGGCATCCGGGAGAAGGGTGCGCGCCGGCGCCTCAGGATCCACGGCCGCACGGCGGGCGATCTCCCGCGCCATCGTCGGGCTGATCCCGAGCAGCGCGGTGTTGAGGCGATCGACCAGCGGCTCCGCCGAGGCCTCGAGGAGAGTCCGCAGCCCGTCCTGGGCGAGCTCCGCGGGGCTCGGACGTCCGGCGGGCGGGCGGCGGTACGGGAGCCCGGGCAGCACCTGACGCACCGACGAGCGCTGTTCCGGCACCGGCTTGAAGGCACCGGCGATGAGGCCGTCCTGCACGAGGATGAGGTTGCTGTGGCGGGCCATGAGCTCAGCGACCAGGTCCACCCGCCCGGCATCGGTCTCGAAGCCCAGGGTGAGGACGCGCTCGAAGGGGATCTGGCGCACCGAGACCAGGCGCGCGTGCTCGAGGCGGCTGCGCAGCATTTGGGCGAAGGGACCGGCCTCCGTCCCCGGCGGTTGAGCCGGAGCCAGGTGGATGCGGGCCCACCGGGGATGGATCGAGCAAAGTATCGTCGCTGCGCGCCCCGAACTGCGCAGCGACAACATGAGCTCCTGCTCGCCGGGCTGCGCGACCCGCTGCACCCGCGAGCCGATGAGGGCCTCGAGATCGGGGACCACGGCAGCGAGCACGATGCTGTCGAACGAGCCGATGAGGCGCATCCCGACCTACGATACCACACGCGAACAGGAGTCACTTCCGGCCGACAAGAAGGACACTCTCTGATGATTCGCAGCATGACCGGCTACGGCCGCGCCGACGCGCAGACCCCGTTCGGGCGTCTCACGGTGGAGATGCGCTCTGTGAACCACCGCTTCGGCGAGGTGCTGGTGCGCCTGCCGCGCGACCTCGCCCCGCTGGAGGACCGCGTGCGTGCGGCCGTGCAGGCGCGCGTGTTGCGGGGCCGGGTGGAGGTCACTATACTGAGGGAAGATCGCGCGGCGCGGACGAAAACTGTGCGCGCGGATCTGGAACTTGCCACCGCGTTCGCCCAGGCGTTGAGAGAACTCGCCGGCGCCCTGGGCGTTCCTGATAGTATGAGCCTGTCGCAGGTCGCCGGCTACCCGGACGTCGTCCGCGTGGAGGAGGCGAAGGAAGACCTCGACGTGTTGTGGCCGGCGCTCCTCCCCGCGATCGAGGCCGCGACCGCCGATCTGGTCGGGATGCGCGAGGCGGAAGGCCGCCGCCTCGCGGAGGATCTCGATGGGCGGCTGCAACGGGTCGAGGAACTCGGGGCCGTGGTCGAGGCGCGCTCCCGCGACGCGGTGGGAGCCTACGCGACCCGGCTGCGGGAGCGCATCACGCAGCTGCTCGGCGAGCTCCCGGTGGATGAGAGCCGGCTGGCCGCGGAGGTGGCGATCTTCGCGGAGCGCAGCGACGTCAGCGAGGAAGTGACGCGGCTGCGCAGCCATGTCGCTCAGTTCCGCCAGGAGCTCCTGGACGCCGATGGCGCGGTGGGCCGCCGGCTGGAGTTCGTCCTGCAGGAGATGGGCCGCGAGGTCAACACCACCGGCGCGAAGGCCAACGACCTCGAGATCACCCGGGCGGTCATCACGATGAAGGGCGAGCTCGAGAGCATGCGCGAGCAGATCCAGAATGTTGAGTGAGCCGCGGCTGATCAACATCGGCTTCGGGAACATCGTGGCGGCCAACCGCATCATCGCCATCGTCGCCCCCGATTCGGCCCCGATCAAGCGCATCATCCAGGAGGCCCGCGACAAGGGGGCCTTGATCGACGCCACCTACGGCCGGCGCACGCGCGCCGTCGTCATCACGGACAGCGGGCACGTCGTCCTGTCCGCGGTGCAGCCGGAGACCGTCGCCCACCGCTTCACCACCCGCGAGGATGAGGAGGCGCCGGCGTGACGCCTGCGCCGTCATGATCATCGCCATCGCCGGGCCCATCGGCGTCGGCAAGAGCACCGTGGCGCGGGCGCTGGCCGACCGGCTGCGGTACCGCTACATCTCCGGGGGCGAGGTCTTCCGCGATCTGGCGCGTGAGCGCGGCATCTCCGTCGTCGATGTGAACAAGCTCGCCGAGAGCGACCCCGCCCTGGACCGCGAGCTCGATCGCCGCCAGCACGAGCTGGCCAAGGCCGGCGACTGCGTGGTCGAGAGCCGGCTCGCCGGCTGGATGGTGGACGCGGATCTCAAGGTGTGGCTGCGGGCCCCGGTCGACGTCCGGGCGGCGCGCGTGGCGCGGCGCGAAGGGCAGCCCGTGGCCGGCGCGCGAGCCGACCTCGTCGAGCGGGAGCGCAGCGAGTGGGCCCGCTACAAAGCGGCCTACCAGATCGACATCGACGATCTCACCCCATACCATATCGTCATCGACACGACGCTGTGGAGCGCGGACGCCATCGTGGACGCCCTGGCGACGCTCGTCCGTACCGCGCTGCTCGGGATGCGCACCCCGTGACGGCGAACCGCCTCGCCGGGAAGACGATCATCGTCGGCGTGACCGGCGGCATCGCCGCGTACAAGACCGTGCAGGTGGTGAGCCGCCTGCGCCAGTGCGGCGCCGAGGTGCACGTCGTGATGACATCCTCCGCCGCGCACTTCATCACCCCGCTCACCTTCCGCACGATCTCGCAGCATCCCGTGGTCACCGACCTGTGGGATCCGGCGAATCCCTACGACGAGCCCCACGTGGCGCTCGGGGAGCGCGCCTCGCTCTACCTGATCGCGCCCGCCACGGCCCACACCATCGCCCGGCTCGCGCTGGGCCTGGCCGATGACGCCGTGACCGCGACCGCACTGGCCACCCGTGCGCCGGTGCTGCTTGCGCCGGCGATGCACGACGCGATGTACGAGCACGCGGCCATCCAGGGTCACCTCGGCACGCTCCGTCAGCGCGGCTGCCATGTCATCGGGCCCGAGACCGGCTGGCTGGCCTCGGGGAAGACGGGCATCGGCCGGATGTCCGAGCCCGACGCCATCGTCGACGAGATCTGCGCCATCCTCGACGCACGCTGATGGCCGGCAGGTCCGGATGCATCCGCCACGGCCTGGCGGTGTTCCACGCGAGGGTCAACCCCTAGATGTTCGCCGACGTCGCGCTGAATGCGCCGCTGCGGGCGGGGGACCGGGCATTCACCTTCGCGGTGCCCGCCGCCCTGCAGGGGGCGATCGCCGTCGGGTTGCCCGTGCGGGTCCCGTTCGGCCGGCAGGCGACGACCGGGTTCGTGGTGTCATTGCGGGCGCAGAGCCCACGCGAGGCACGCGCCATCACCGCGCTCGATGAGCGCCTCCCTCGCCTTCCTCCCGACCTCGTGGCGCTGGCGATCTGGATGGCCGAGTACTATGTCTGCTCCATCGGCGAGGCGCTGTGGGCGATGATCCCGTCCGTGGCCGCGGCCGCGCGCAGGGACGCGACCCCCACGGCCGCGTCCGAGGAGGACGCTCCCCCGCGCGAGATCCTGACCGCTGGTGCCGGGGAGGCGAAGGCACCGCGGGTGAGGACGATGCTGGAGGCGCATCCGTCCGCGCGCATCGCGCTGCTCGCCGACGAGGAGCGGTTCGGCGGATACCTGGATGCCCTGCGGTGGCTCGATGACCGCGGGCGGGACGCGATCTTCCTCGTCCCGGAAGTGGTGCAGGCGGACGTGTTCGCCGGATGGATCGCTCGCCACACCCGGCTCCCGGTGGCCGTGTGGCACGGAGGGCTCAGCGACGTGCAGCGCTGGCGCCTGTTCCGCCGGATCCAGTCCTCAGAGATCCGGATCGTGGTCGGCACGCGCTCCGCGGTCTTCGCGCCGCTGCCGCGCCTGGGGCTCATCGTCGTCGATCACGAGGAGGACACCTCCTACAAGGAAGAACGCGCACCGCGCTACCACGCCCGGCGCGTGGCGGAGGAGCGGGCGGCGCGGACGGGGGCGGCCCTCATCTGGGGGACGCCCGTTCCTTCGACCGAGGTGATGCGCGCGGTGGTCGACGGTGCGGCCGCCTCGGTCGTGCACGCCGCCAAGCGGGCGCCGGTGACGCTCTCCGATGTCCGGGCGGAGACCGGACCGCTCGGGGGCCTGTTCGGCCGGCGGCTCTATCAGGTGCTGCTGCGCGTGCTGCCCGGTGACCGCGCGATCCTGTTCGTCCCGCGGCGAGGGTACGCCGACTTCCTGCTCTGCCACGAGTGTGGCTGGGTGCCGCGCTGCGCCCGGTGCGGCGTTGCGATGACCTATCACGTCCGGCAGGTCCGGCTGCACTGCCACCTCTGCGCCGCAAGCGAGGCCGCCCCCGAGATCTGTCGCACCTGCGGGGGAACGCAGCTCCGCCCCCACGGGGTCGGCACGGAGCGCGTGGAGCAGACCGCCCGCCGACTGTTCCGCGGCACACCCATCCACCGCCTCGACGCCACCTCGGCCCCCGACGAGACCACGCAGCAGCGCGTCTGGCAGCAGTTCGGCAGGCGCGGCGGGCTCCTCATCGGCACGCAGCTCCTCGTGAAGGGCGTCGGCCAGGTCCCCGCCGCCGTGGTGGGCGCGATCGGCGTGGATGCGGGGCTCAACCTCCCTGACTTCCGGGCCGCCGAGCGAACGTATCAGGTGCTGGCACGCCTGGCCGCCCTGGCCCGGCGCGAGATGATCGTGCAGACCTTCGCCCCCGCGCATCCGGCGCTGCGCGCGCTCGCTGAGGACGACGCCGGGACGTTCTACCGGGACGAGCTGGCCGCCCGCGCGCGCTTCCACTACCCGCCGTATCACACCCTCGTGAATATCGTCGTTGCGGGGACGGACACGGACGCCGCACGGGATCTGGCGGAGCGGATCGCCGGTGCGGTCACCGGCGCAGACGTGCTCGGTCCGTCGCCCGCGCCGCTCGCCCGGGTCCGGGGACGCTACCGGTGGCAGGTGCTGGCCAAAGAGCGCGAGGAGATGGCGGCGCGCCGCGGGCTGCTCGAACTGCTGCGGACGCTGGTCGTGCCGCGCGAGACGAGAGTGCTCGTGGACGTGGATCCGGTGGACTTACTGTAGAATGGGAGTCGTGGAGATCGTCACCGTCGACAGTCCCCAGGCCGCGGTGCTGCGCCGCCGGGCGAAGCCGGTCGGGAAGGTCACGGCCGACGTGCAGCGCCTGATCGAGGGGATGATCGAGGCGATGCGCCTGGCCAACGGCGTCGGCCTCGCGGCGCCGCAGGTGGGCGTCAGCAAGCGCCTCTTCGTCGCCGAGGTCGAGGAGCGCGTCCACGTCGTCGTCGACCCCCAGATCGTGAAGATGGAAGGCGAGGCACTGGCCACCGAGGGCTGCCTATCCATCCCCGGGTGGGTCGCGGATGTCCCCCGGGCCCAGCGCGTCGTGCTCAAAGGCAAGAACCGGCGCGGTCGCGGCATCACCCTCGATGCCGAGGGCCTCCTGGCGCGGGTCATTCAGCACGAGGTCGACCATCTGAACGGCGTGCTTTTCCTGGACCGGGTCGTAGATCGCTCGACGATCCGTGAGGCGGCCGCCACCACCGAGGTCGAGTCCGCCGAGCCCGCTGAGCCCGCCCCCGCAGGCGGATGACCGACCGGCGGCTGCGTGTCGTTTTCCTCGGGACCCCCGAGTTCGCGATCCCCTCGCTCCTGGCCCTGTTCCACGCCGCCGAGGTGCTCGCCGCCGTCACTCAGCCGGACAAGCCGAAGGGCCGGGGCCGGCAGATCGAATCCCCACCGGTGGCCCGGGTGGCGAGGGACCATGGCGTCGCCGTCCTTCAACCCCCGCGCCTGCGCTCCCCCGAGGTTGTGGAGCAACTGCGCGCGCTGCGTCCCGACGTGATCGTCACGGTCGCCTACGGGAAGATCATCCCGAAGGAGATCCTGGACCTCCCGCCGCTCGGTCCGGTGAACGTCCATCCCTCGCTGCTGCCCAGGTACCGCGGGGCATCGCCGATTGCGTCCGCGATCTTGAACGGGGAAACGGAGACAGGCGTGACCATCATGTACCAGTCGATGGAGCTGGACGCGGGGGACATCATCCTGCAGCGGCGGGTCCGCATCGACCCCGACGACACGGCGCATTCGCTCGAGGAGGAACTCGCGCGCGTGGGCGCGGATGCCCTGGTCGAGGCCCTGGGCCTGATCGCCGAGGGCCGCGCCCCCCGCATCCCCCAGGATTCCTCGCAGGCGACCTACGCGGGAAAGCTCGAGAAGGCGGACGGCCGCATCGATTGGTCGCGCCGGGCGACCGACATCGTCAACCTCATCCGCGCGATGGACCCCTGGCCGTCAGCCTACACCTGGCACCGCAGCCGCCTCCTGAAGGTGTGGCGGGCGAAGGCGCTCCCCGACCCGCACACACCGCCGGGAGCCGTCATTGAGGTCCGGCGTGGGGAGGGGATCGTCGTCGGCGCGGGGCAGGGCGCCCTCCTGCTCCTGGACGTGCAGCCCGAGGGAGGGCGCCGGATGACCGCCGACGAGTACGTGCGTGGCACCCGCCTCGAACCGGGCGAGCGTCTTGGCGGTGCGGCAAAGCCTGTATAATGGTGGCCAACGGAGGTGTGCGCTGATGTTCTGGGATCCGACATTCGTCTTGCTGCTGCCCGCCATCATCCTGGCCGTGTATGCGCAGTACAAGGTGCAGTCCACGTTCCGGCACTACTCGCAGATCCGGTCGGGGACGGGCTACACCGGGGCGCAGGTCGCCGCGGAGCTGCTGCGGCGGCAGGGCATCACCGACGTGAAGATCGAGCCCGTGCAGGGCATGCTCGCGGACCACTACGATCCGCGCAGCAAAGTGCTGCGGCTGTCGCCTGATGTCTTCGGGAGCGACTCCCTCGCCGCCATCGGGGTGGCGGCGCACGAGACCGGGCACGCGGTGCAGCATCAGGTGCGGTATGCGCCGCTCGCGCTGCGCTCGGCGATCGTGCCGCTGGCGAGCTATGGGACAAGCGCGGCGTGGATCCTGTTCCTCCTCGGCCTCGTCTTCAGTGCACCGGCGCTGATGGACCTGGGCATCCTGCTCTTCCTCGGCTACGTCATCTTCGCGCTCGTCACGCTGCCGGTGGAGTTCAACGCCAGCGCCCGCGCCGTGCAGCTGCTCCAGGGGCAGGGATTCGTGCTGCCCCAGGAGGCGCAGGGGGTGCGGGCCGTCCTCAATGCGGCCGCGCTCACCTACATCGCCGCCGCGGCGATGGCCGTGCTGCAGCTCGTGCGACTGATCGTCCTGCGGAACAGCCGCGACTGATCCGGGTCGTGGTGCCCCGATGACAACAGTCCGCCGGGCGGCTGCGAAAGCCGCCCGGCCCGCGTCTGGGGGCACCGCGCGCGAGGCCGCGGTCCTCGTGCTCGCCCGGGTGGATCGCAGCGAGGCCTTCGCCAACCTCCTGCTGACCTCCACCCTGGAGCGCGCCGGCTTGTCCGACATCGATACCGCGCTGGCCACCGAGCTGGTGCTCGGCGTCCTGCGGCATCGTGCGCGGGTGGACTGGACGCTGGCCGGCGCCCTGCGCCGGAGGCTGGATGACATCCCCCCCCGCATCCGTGCGGTGCTGCGGACCGGCGTGTACCAGCTGCTCTTCCTGCCGCGCATCCCTGCCCATGCCGCGGTCGATGAGGCCGTGACCCTCGCCCGCGTGCACGGTCACGCCGGCACCGCGAAGCTGACGAACGCCGTCCTCCGCCGTGTGGCCGCCGAGGGCGAGCGTGCGCTGCCGCAGGATCCCCCGGCGGCGCGCCTGGCCGTCGAACACTCCCATCCGCGCTGGCTCGTCGAGCGGTGGCTGGCGCGTCGTGGGGTCGAGGAGACCGAAGCCCTGTGCCGGGCGAACAACACCCACGCCGCAGCCACGGCCCGGCTCAACACCCTGAAGATCACGCCCGAGGAGGCGCCTCAGCGCCTGCAGGACGCGGGGATCCGGGCGGTCCGGACGCCGCTGCCCGAGGGGATGACCCTCGAGGGTCCCTTCTCGGCGCGACGGGCGCTCGTCGACGAGGGCATCGTGACGATGCAGGATCTCGGCGCCATGCTCGTGACCGATGTGCTCGATCCGCAGCCGGGCGAGACCGTCATCGACGGCGCCGCAGCCCCCGGAGGGAAGACGACGCACATCGCCGAACGGATGCGGGACCGCGGGCGGATCATCGCCTGCGACATCCACCAGGGGAAGCTCGAGCGTCTGAGCGCCCGGGTGGCGGCGATGGGCATCTCCTCGGTAGAGGCGCATCACCTTGACGCCAGGGAGCTCGGCGCCGCCTTCTCCCGCCAGGCGGACCGGTTGCTGCTGGATGCGCCCTGCACCGGGCTCGGCGTGCTGCGCCGGCGGCCGGACATCAAATGGCGCGTCCGGCCCGACGACATCCGCACCCTCGCCGCGTTGCAGACGGCGATCATCTCCGGAGCAGCGGAGGCCGTGCGGCCCGGCGGAGTGCTCGTGTACAGCGTGTGCAGCACCGAGGAGGAAGAAGGGCAAAACGTGGTTGAGGCATTCCTGCGGGATCACCGCGGATTCGCGCCGGAGGGATTCGCGCTGCCGGACGATCTGGCCTCTGCGGGTGGGACCTCAGGCGCGGCGATGTTGCTCCCGCACCGCCACGGGACCGACGGCTTCTTCATCGCGCGCCTGCGGCGTCGGCGCTCCTGACGATGGCGACCATCACGGACATTCCGACCGATCTCAAAGGCATGACCCTCGAGGAGCTCGAGGCCTTCGCCGGCCGGATGGGCGAGCCCGCCTATCGCGGCCGGCAGATCTCCCGGTGGGTGTATCAGAGCGGGGTGGTGTCGTTCGCAGAGATGACCGACCTGCCCGCGGGGCTGCGCACCCGCTTGGCCGAAACCGCGCAGCTCACCGCGCTCTCCGCCCTGACCGCGGTGCGCGCGGACGCCGGCGACACGGCGAAGTACCTCGTGCGGCTGGACGATGGGGCCACGGTCGAGACCGTCTTCATGCGCTACGAGGACGGCCGGCGCAGCGTGTGTATCTCCACCCAGGTGGGCTGCGGGATGGGATGCACCTTCTGCGCGACCGGGCTCGCCGGCCTGACCCGCAACCTCACCGCGGCGGAGATCATCGACCAGGTCCTCCTCGTGCAGCGCGAGCAGGGCAGCCGGGTGAGCAACGTCGTCTTCATGGGGATGGGTGAACCCCTGGCCAACTACGCCCCGACCCTGCGCGCGCTCAGGATCCTCAATGCGCCGTACGGCCTGGGGATCGGCATGCGCCACCTCACCGTCTCCACCGTGGGCCTGGTCCCGCAGATCCGCATGCTGGCTCAGGAACGCCTGCAGTTGACCCTCGCCGTCTCGCTCCACGCCCCCGACGACGAGTTGCGCAGTGCGCTGGTCCCGATCAACCGGCGCTGGCCGATCTCTGAACTGCTCGCGGCGAGCGCCGAGTACGTGCGCCAGACCGGGCGCCGTGTCTCCGTCGAATACGTCCTCCTGGAGGGCGTGAACGACCGGGCCGATCAGGGCGGCCGGCTGGGCCGGCTCCTGGCCGAGCATGCCCGGCTGGTCGGCGAGCCCCCGGCCGCGGCCTGGCATGTGAACCTGATCCCCTGGAATCCCGTCTATGGGATGCAGTACCGGCGCCCCGCCCGCGACCGGGTCGAGGCGTTCCTCCGGGAGCTCGACCGCCACGGCCTCCCCGCCACGGTGCGGCTTGAGCGGGGCGTCGAGATCGAGGCGGCGTGCGGTCAGTTGCGGCGCACGCACGGCCTGCCGCAGGCCGCCGAGCGGGGGATTGGGAACGTGTCAGAGGCGGAAGCGAGGCGCTCATGATCGCTGCGGGGTCCATGGTCGCGGGGCGCTATGAGATCCTCGATCGCATCAGCGAGGGCGGCATGGCCACCGTCTTTCGCGCCCGCCGGCTCGAGGACGGCGAGATCGTGGCGCTCAAGATCCTCCGTGAGCAGTTCGCCTCCGACGTCGAGTTCATCACCCGCTTCGAACGTGAAGCCCGGGCGGTCAGCGAGCTTATCCATCCGCACATGGTTCGCGTCTATGACAGCGGCGCCGACGGCAACGTCCACTTCATTGCCATGGAGTACGTCGAAGGCGAGAACCTCAAAGAGTACATCCGCCGCCACGGCCGCCTCGAGGCCCCGCGCGCCCTCGAGATCGCCGCGCAGGTCTGCGATGCCCTGGAGTACGCGCACGCGCACGGCATCGTGCACCGGGACATCAAGCCGCAGAACATCATGCTCACCCGGGAGGGGCGGGTGAAAGTCACCGACTTCGGGATCGCGAGGGCGATGAGCTCGGCGACGATCACGCAGACCGGGACGGTGCTCGGGTCGGTGCAGTACCTATCCCCCGAGCAGGCGCGCGGCGCCGCCGTCGGCCCGTCGACCGACATCTACTCGCTCGGCGTCGTGCTCTTCGAGATGGTCACGGGGACGCTGCCGTTTGAGGGCGACTCACCCATCGCCATGGCGCTGGCCCACGTCAACCAGGCGCCGCCGGCCCCGCGCGGGCTGGCGCCCGCGCTGCCGGTGCGCGTCGAGGGCATCATCCTCTTCGCGCTGGCGAAGTCCCCGTCGCGCCGGTACCGCACGCCGGGAGAGATGCGGGGCGACCTGCGCGGGGAGACGGAAATGTGGAGCCACGTCTCCCCCCACACCTTCCTGGAGCAGACCTCGCCGACGCTGGTGCTTCCGCCGCCGCCGGCGTCCCGGCGGCGGCCGCTGCCGCGCGGGCTGATCGTGGCGCTCACCACCCTTGTGCTCCTCGGCGGCGCCTGGGGCGGGTGGCGCGCCTTCAGCAGCTACCTGTTCGTGCCCGAAGTGGAGGTGCCGAACTTCGTGGGCCGGCCGCTGCCCATGGCCCAGCGCGTGGCCGCCTCCTCCGGCCTCACCCTGTCGGTCCGCGAGCGAGTCTACAGCACCGCGGTCGCCTCCGACGCCGTCATCTCGCAGGATCAACCGCCCGGCAAGAGCGTGAAGCGCGGCCGCGTCATCAGCGTCGTGGTGAGCCTGGGCCCGGAGATCGTCGCCGTGCCCGATGTCCAGCGCCGCTCTCTGATCGAGGCGCGTCTCCTGATCGAGCAATCGCGCCTGAGCATCGGCGAGCTGCGCGAGCAGTACGACGAAGACGTGCGGGGCGGATTCGTCATCGCGCAGGACCCGCAGCCCGGCGCCCGCGTCGAGCGCGGGCGGGCCCTGAACCTCGTGATCAGCAAGGGGCCGCAGCGCGTGGAGATGCCGCCGCTGGTCGGGCGTCCGCTGAAGGACGCGCGCCGGATGCTGGAGGAGCTCGGGATCACGCTGAGCGAGGTGCGCACGTCGCCGGCGACCGACCTCGAGCCCGGGCTCGTCGTCGACCAGTCGCCCGGCGCCGGGACGCGCGTCCGGCCGATGGACCGGGTCACCGTCGTCGTCACGGTCCGCCCCGGGGAAGAGGGCACGCCGCCGCCGACGCCGGTGGTCACGGCCCAGCCGCAGCAGCCGCTGCGGGCGGACGAGAAGGCGACGCGCGTGCAGTTGATCGTGCCCGGTGGCGAACCGGAACAGGAGGTGCGCATCGTCGTCATCGACGAGCAGGGGATGCGCACGGTCTTCCAGCGGCGCCTCCGCCCCGGCGCCCGGGTGACCGAGGTCATCCGCACGAAGGGGTACACGATCATCCAGGTCTACCTGCAGAACCGTCTCGTCCAGGAGATCCGGCCGTGAGCCGGCCGATCTGCATCGCGGCCAGCATCCTTTCCGCGGACTTCACGCGCCTCGGGGAGGCGGTCGCCGCGGCGGAGCGCGGCGGAGCGGACTGGATCCACGTCGACGTCATGGACGGCCGGTTCGTGCCGGAGATCACGATCGGCGCCGTGATCGTCGAGGCCGTGCGGAGCGCCACCCGTCTGCCCGTGGACGTGCACCTCATGATCGTCGAGCCGGAGCGCCACGTGGACCGTTTCGTCCGCGCTGGGGCGACCTCGATCACCGTGCACGCCGAAGCCTCGCGCCATCTGCACCGTCTCCTGCAGCAGATCAAAGACCACGGCGCCCGCGCCGGGGTGGCGCTGAACCCCGCGACCCCGCTCGTCATGCTCGAGCCTGTGCTCGAGGCGGTCGACATGGCGCTGTTGATGACGGTCAACCCGGGCTATGCCGGCCAGCGGTTCATCCGCGGCGTGCTGCCGAAGATCCGCCAGCTCGCGGGCTGGCTCGCGGAGCGCACCGCGGGGGTGGATCTGCAGGTGGACGGCGGGATCAATGAGACCACGGCCCCCGAGGTCGTGGCGGCCGGGGCAACCGTGCTCGTCGCAGCCTCCGCCATCTTCCACGGCGACGGCGGGATCGAAGCGTCGGTGGCACGCCTGCGCGCGGCGGCGGACGTCCGCGCGCGATAGGTCATGCCCGTCGCCTTCATCACCCACCCGAACTACCCCAAGCACGTCGCCGGTCCCGGTCATCCCGAGCGGCCGGAGCGCATCCGCGCCGTGCTCGAGGCGGTGGCCCGCCGCGAGATCGATGAGCACCTGCAGCGTATCGAGCCCGAGCCGGTCCCGGACGAACTTCTCGCCTCCGTGCACGCGCGCCACTACATCGAGCAGATCCGGCAGATGAGCCGGAAGGGCGGAGGCATGCTCGATCCGGACACCGTGGTGTCCGCGGGGTCCTTCGACGTCGCCTCCCTCGCCGCCGGGGGTGCCGTCGCCGCGGTGCGCGCCGTGCTCGCCGGCGGCCTCCCCGCGGCCTTCGCCGCCGTCCGCCCGCCCGGGCATCACGCGCGCCCGGCCCAGGGCATGGGCTTCTGCCTGTTCAACAACGCCGCCTGCGCCGCGACCACCGCCCAGCGGGATCACGGCCGCTCGCGCATCCTCATCCTCGACTGGGATGTCCATCACGGGAACGGGACGCAGGAGATCTTCTACCGCAGCAACGCGGTTCTGTTCATCTCCCTCCATCAGGAGCACTGGTATCCAGGCACCGGAGCGATCGAGGAGACCGGCGCCGGCGACGGCGCGGGCTTCACCATCAACATCCCGCTGCCGCCGGGCACCGGGAACGAGGGCTACGCGCACGTGTTCGAGGAAGTCGTCCTCCCGGTCGTCCAGGTCTATGCCCCGGAGGTCCTCCTCATTTCCGCGGGATACGACGCGCACGCCGGCGATCCACTGGGGGGCATGGCCCTGACCGCGGGCGGGTTCCGCCGGCTCACCGCGATGGTCCGCAGCATCCATGCCGGTCCGATCGCCGCCGTTCTCGAAGGCGGCTACGATCTCGCCCACCTGGGTACGTCGGTGGTGGCAACGATCGAGGCGCTGGCAGGGATCGCCGCCACCTCACCCCACGAGGCCGAGCGGGTGGAGGAGATGCCGTACAGCGCCGTTCGCGCGCGCACGCGGGCGCTCCGCAGCGTCGTCCGCCGCTTCTGGAACATCTGACCGACGGAACCTTCCCCCCCGCCTCCCCGTACGGTGGAAGAGGGATTCCCCGCACGTCCGCGTAAGGGCGTACGCGGATGAGCGACCTGCGCGGCCGGGTAGTGGAGGCCCAGGTTCGGGTCCGCTATGCCGAGACCGACGCCATGGGTGTGGTGCACCACGCGAACTACTTCGTGTGGTTCGAGCTCGGGCGGACCGAGTACACGCGTGCCGTGGGGCTCCCGTACCGGGAGGTCGAAGCGCGCGGAGTGCGCCTGGTGGTCATCAAGGCGTCCGCGCGGTTCCACGCTCCCGCGCGGTATGATGATGTCGTCGTGATCCGGACCGCGGTGTCCGATGTGAGTAAAGCCACGCTCACGTTTGCGTACGAGGCCCGCCTGCCGGCCGGGACACTGCTGGTGGACGGGCAGACCGTGCACGCGGCCACAGACCTGGCCGGGCGCGTGCGGCGGATTCCGGAGGAGGTCAGGACTGCGCTTGGAGGCGGAGGGAGGAACCGTCCGGCGCAGCGCGAATAACCCAGAGCCGCGTCCGCGGATCCGTGCGCAGTTTCCCCCGCCCTGCGTCGAGTGTGGATCAGCCAGTGAGGCGAACGTGCGCGGTTCGGTGGACGATGGGGTGCTGGCGATGATGGCTGAGGACAAGGTCGATCTCTCCAAGGTTGTGCCGCAGCTCGCGGAGCGGCAGATCGTCAAAGGGACGGTGGTCCGCGTGGACACCGAGGGCGTGCTCGTGGACGTCGGCGCGAAGTCCGAAGGGCTCATCCCCTCTCAGGAGATGTCGAAGCCGGGTGCCGCCGCGGAGGTCACCGTGGGCGACCGCATCGACGTCATGGTGCTGCGCACCGAGGGCGACGAGGGGAATCTCATCCTTTCCAAGCGCAAAGCCGACGTAGAGATGGCCTGGCGGCGCGTCCAGGACGCGCAGCAGGCCGGCACGGTCCTCCACGCCATGGTCGTGGACAAGGTGAAGGGCGGTCTCGTCGTCGACCTCGGCCTGCGAGGGTTCGTCCCGGGGTCGCACGTCGACCTCACCCAGGCCAAGGGCCGCCGCTTCGAGTGGTTCGTCGGCCAGTCCATCCCCCTGAAAGTCCTCGAGGTCGATCGCGGCAAAGGCCGCGTCGTGCTCTCGCACCGCACCGCGGTGGACGAGACGCGCAAGAAGGCCAAGGAAGACCTGCTGAGCGCGCTGCGGGAGGGTGAGATCGTCGAAGGCACGGTGAAGCGTCTGACCGACTTCGGCGCGTTCATCGACCTCGGCGGGGCGGACGGGCTGCTGCCGATCAGCGAGATGTCCTGGACGTACATCAAGCATCCGTCCGAGGTCCTGCGCCGCAACCAGCACGTCCGCGTGCAGGTGCTGCGCGTGGATCAGGAAACCTCCCGCATCTCGCTCGGGCTGAAGCAGATCCTGGACGACCCGTGGCGGAGCGTGCAGGAGCGGCATCACCCCGGGGACGTCGTGCGCGGCAAGGTCGTGCGCACCGTGGCTTCCGGCGCGTTTGTCCGGCTGGGGGATCTCGACGCCTTCCTACCGATCTCCGAACTCGCCGACAAGCGCGTGGCGAAGGTCGACGACGTCGTGAAGGCGGGCGATACGGTGGAGGCGATGGTCGCGGAGATCCGCCCCGACGAGCGGCGGATGACGCTGTCCATCCGCAAGATGGAGCGCGACAAGGAGCGCCGGCGGGTGCGCGAGGTGCTCAAGGCCCAGGAGGATGAGGGGCGCGTGACGATCGGCGACATCGCCGGGGCGCTCCTCCAGCAGGCGGTGGGCCCGCGCACAGACGGCGAGGGCGAGGAGTCCGGCGCCTAGCCCCACGCGCAGGAGAGCCTCATCCGGGCCGTGGGCCGCGCGCCCGCGGCCCTGTTCATTGTCCGGATGAGGCGGTAGAATAGGGTGGCGTCGGGGAGTAGCGCAATTTGGCCAGCGCGCACGGTTCGGGTCCGTGAGGCTGCGGGTTCAAATCCCGCCTCCCCGACCATCTCAGGCTTCCGGCAGGGCGCGGGGCGGTGCTTCGCACCTGCCGTTTCTGTGTCCGCGTCGTCGTGGCCGTCAGCCGGTGAACGCCAGAGCCAGGACGTGCAGAACGTGCATGACGAGCACGATCGTGTAGATCGCGGTGGCCAGCCGCAGCGCTCCCAGCACCCGGCGCTGGAGGTGGTGGCCGTGGCTGAGGACGGCGTAGACGCCCAGCGCCAGTCCGGCGAGCGGGGCGAGTTTCATGAGCAGCGGCCACCAGGTATAGAGATGGGGACGCACGAGCGGGTTCGCTTCCATGAACGTGCCCTGGCTCAGGCCGAAGTACGTGAACACCAGGTCCAGTTCGTTGGCGATCAGGAGAAGGATGTACCAGCGCCAGAGTTCTCGACTGGGCGGCATCTGCGCCTGCACCGGTGTCCTCTCCAGGGGGGTTGGCGACTGATTCAACACGCTCCGTCCTCTTCCTCTCGTTTACCCCTGGCTCTGTGAAGCCTATCGGCGTCATCAAAGAGGTCAAGATCACCCTGCGGGGCGACCGCCAGGAGTTTGCGTGCGCCCTGCTGGACCGGTCGCCCAGCCACGCCGTGGTGTTCTATCCCCTCCCGGCGAGGCGCCGCGTGGGCGGCCTGGTGCTCCCCAAGGGCAGCGAGACCTTCGGCTACTTCTGGCGGGACCGGCCCTACAACGTGTACCATTGGTTGACCCCGCAGGGGGAGACGCTGGGGTTCTACGTGAACCTGTCGGGCGGGGTCGAGTTCCTGCCGGAGGAGGTCCGCTGGCAGGACCTCGCCGTGGACCTGCTCTTCAGCGCGGATGGTAGCCGCGTCCAGATCCTGGACGAGGATGAGGCCGAGGGCGTCTCCGCCGACCTGCGCGCCGCGATCGACGCGGCGCGCACGCATGTCCTGACCCACCGGGACGACGTACTGGCCGAAGTGCGAGCCACGACCGAGCTTCTCCGGGGCCGCGCCCGGACCTGAGGGCGGAGGAATCGGCTTCCGGAGCGCGAACACCGGAGAACAGAGTTTTCGCCCAATCCGTAGCGCCAACGGGCACTTTCGTCGCACCACAAACCGACTCCGGGGCGAAACGATGCAGGTCTTGCAGGACCGGCCTCTATTCCTGGAGCGGCCATCCCGCTCCGATGCCTCCCGTTCTGCGCCCACGTCCAGCCCGTTCTTGTCCCATGCCGCGATGACCAGGCGCACCTTCCGCATCGTGATGTGCAGCGAATCCTATCTGCCGAGGGTCAGCGGCGTGGCGCACTCGCTCTCCGCCCTGACCAGGGCGCTGCGGGCGCGGGGGCATCGGGTGCTCGTCGCGGCGCCGCGCTACCCGGGCTACGCGGATTCCGACCCGGACGTGATCCGGTTTCCCTCGCTGCGTCCGCCTCACCAGCCGGATTTCCCGCTGGCGGTGCCGCTGGCCCCGGCGCCGTGGGCCCGGCTGCTGGAGGTCGGGCCCGACCTCGTGCACACGCATGCGCCGTTCCTCATGGGCGCGGTCGGCGCGCGCCTGGCGCGGCGAACCGGATGCCCTCTCGTCTTCACGCACCACACGCTGTACGACGAATACGTGCACTACGCGCCGTTCGTGAGCCGGCGGATCACGGCCCCGGCGGTCCGCCGGTACGTGACCGCCTACGCGAACCGCTGTGCCTGTGTCATCGCGCCCTCGCACGCCGTCGCAGACCGGCTCCGGAGCCAGGGCGTCACCGCCCGCATCGAGGTAATCACGACCGGCGCGATCGACCCCGGGGTGTTCGAGCATCTGGATCCGACCGGGGTGCGGACCGAGTTCGGGCTCGCCCCCGACGTGCCGCTGTTCGTCACGGCCAGCCGCCTGGCCCCGGAGAAAAGCGTCCATCTCGTCCTGGAGGCGTTCACCCGGATCGCCGCGCGGCGCCCGGGCGCGCTGCTCATCATCGGCGGCGGGCCGGAGGAGGAGCATCTGCGCACGCTCGCGCGGGAGCTCGGCCTCGGGAACCGCGCGGTCTTCACCGGGGGGCTGGCGCACCGCCGCGCGCTCGAATGCATCGCCGCGGGCGACGTGTTCCTGTACGCCTCCCAGACGGAGACGCAAGGTCTGGTGGTGGCCGAGGCGATGGCCGCCGGACTGCCGGTCGTTGCCGTGGACGCGGGTGGGGTCTCGGAGGCCGTGCAGGATGGGACGAGCGGGTTCCTCGTCCCCCCCGACGTCGAAGCGCTCGCCGCGCGGGGTATGGCCTTGCTGGACGATCCGGGTCTCCGGCGGGCGATGGGCCGTGCCGCCCGTGAGGCCGCACGTCCCTTTGGGCTGGACGTGATGACGGATCGCATCGTCGAGGTGTACGAGTCATGTATCTGAAGCGCCTGGAGCTGCACGGGTTCAAGACGTTCGCCGATCGGACCGAGCTGGAGTTCACCCCCGGCATCACGGCGATCGTCGGGCCGAACGGCAGCGGGAAGAGCAACGTCTTCGACGCCATCCGCTGGGCGCTCGGCGAGATAGGCTACAAGAGCCTGCGCAGCGGCAAGATGGACGATGTCATCTTCGGCGGCAGCGAGGCGCGCCGCGCCATGGGAATGGGTGAGGTCTCGCTCACCATCAACAACGACTCCGGCGCCCTGCCGGTCCAGTACGCGGAAGTCGCGGTGACGCGCCGCGCGCACCGCGGCGGCGAGGGTGAGTACCTCATGAACATGCTGCCCTGCCGGCTGCGTGACATCCAGATGCTGTTCCTGGGGACCGGGCTCGGGGGGCGATCGTACTCCCTCATCGGCCAGGGCCAGGTGGACAGCGTGCTGAGCGCGGGGCCGGACGAGCGCCGGGTGCTACTCGAGGAGGCGGCCGGCCTCGCGCGGCACAAGCGGCGCCGCCGGGAGGCGGAGCGCCGTCTGGCGCATGCCGGAGCGAACCTGCTGCGCGTGCAGGACGTGCTGGCCGAACTCACCACGCAGCTGGACGCGCTGCGCGCGCAGGCGGAGGCGGCCGAGCAGTATCGGGCGTACACGCGCGAGATCCGCGAGCTCGAGCTCGCCCTGCAGGTGGACGAAGCGCGGCGTATCCTCTCCGCGCTGCGGCGGATCGTAACCCAGACGGAATCGATCCAAGAGCAACTGCACACGCTCGCCGCGTCGGGCGCCGAGACCGGCCGGCAAATGGATCATAACCGGGCGCGGGCCGCCGAGGTTGCCCGCCAGTGGGAGGACGCGCAGCGCGCGCTCCTGCAGCTCATGGAGGATCTCAGCCAGCGAGAGTCGGCGATGCAGGTGCTCACCGAGCGCGTGCGCGCCACCGCCGCCCAGCGCGAACGGCTGTCCGCGGACGCCCACCGTCTGGAGACACAGCGCGCCCAGGCCGAGGAGCAGCTGAGCGCACTGCAAGCCCAAGCCGCCACGCTCAGTGGAAGACGCGACGACCTCCTGGATGAGCTCCGGACCGCGGAGGAGGCGCAGGACGCCGCGGGGGGCGTGCAGCGCGAGGCCGAGGAGCGTCTGGCCGGCCTGCGGGCGGAGATCGCGGATCTGAGCGCCGCGCGCACGCGGGCGACGCACGACCTGGCGCGGCTCGATGAGCGCGAGGGCGCACTGGGAGCGCAGGCGTCCGCGCACGAGACCCGGCGGTCGGCCCTCGTGGGCCGGGCGGCCGAGCTCAGCGTGGCGGCGGGGCAGATGGAGGCCGCGATCGGGACGCTGCTGGCGGAGCGCGACGCCGACGCGGAGCGCCTCAGCCGGTTGCAGGCGGAGCGGAACGACCTCGCGCAGCGCCTAGCGAGTTGTGACGAGGATGTCCGCCAGATCCAGGCCGACCGCCAGGTCGTGGCCCGGACGCTCGGGTTCCTCGAGGACATGCACCGGCGGCTGGAGGGCTACGAGCAGGGGGTGCGCGAGATCCTCATCGCCAAGCAGGAGCATCCCGAGCGATTCGCGGGGATCCGCTATCCGATCCTCGAGCTGCTCCGCGTGGCCCCGCCGCACCGGGCCGCGATCGAGGCGGCGCTGGGGCGCCGGCTCTTCTCCCTCGTGGCCGGCACCGTGGACGACGTGAAGGGCGGGCTCAGCTACCTGCGCGGCAACGGGCAGGGGAGCGCGTCCTTCATCCCGGTGGATCTGGTGCCCTCGCGCCCGTCGGTGGAGCTGCCGTCGGGGACGGGGGTCGTGGGCCGCGCGACCGACCTCGTGGAGCTAACGAACGGCGCCCGCGACGTGGTGCAGGCTTTGCTGGGCGACGTCGTCGTGGTGAGCTCGCTCGACGACGCGCTAGCGCTGCGCGCGCAGGGCTTTGCCGGCCGTATCGTCACGCTCGACGGTGAACTCCTCACCCCCGACGGCGTGATCAGCTTCCGCGGCAAGCCCGAGGGTGAGGCGCTGCTGCTCGGCCGGCGCGAGCAGATCGCATCGCTGCGCGAGCGCGCGGCGGGACTGGATGCCTCCGCGGAGCGCGTTGCTTCCCAGCGGACGGCGCTGGCGGACCAGCACGTGGCCCTCATCGAGCAGTGCGCCGCCATAGAGGCCGA
>DASSGA010000195.1:0-2272 GCA_035693805.1 bacterium
GAGGTTCGGCATGTTCATCGGGCTCCAGCTGCCGCGGCCGTGGCAAGAGGGGGACGAGTGGCGGCTCTTCACGGACGCCCTCGAGCAGGTGGAGTTGGGCGACCGGTTGGGCATCGACTTCGTGTGGGCGCAGGAACACCACTTCCTCGAGGAGTACTCGCATTCGTCGGCGCCCGAGGTGTTCCTCGCGGCGTGCAGCCAGCGCACCAGACGGATCCGGCTTGGCCACGGGATCGCCGTGATGTCTCCCCGCTTCAACGCGCCGGCGCGCGTCGCCGAGCGGCTGGCCACGCTGGACCTGCTCAGCGGGGGCCGGGTGGAGTGGGGGACGGGTGAGTCGGGCACCCGCCTGGAGCTCGAAGGGTTCGGCGTCGATTTCGTGGACAAACGCCCGGCGTGGACCGAGGCGGTGCGCGAGACGGCCCGCATGATGTGCATGGAACCCTACCCGGGGTTCGTGGGGCGCTTCTTCGCGATGCCGCCCCGCAACGTGGTGCCGAAGCCGCTCCAGAAACCGCACCCGCCACTGTGGGCAGCGTGCTCGAACCGCGACAGCCTGAAACTGGCCGCGCGGCTCGGCGTCGGGGCGCTCACGTTCGCGTTCGCCAATGCCGACGAGGCGAGGTTCTGGGTCGAGGACTACTACGAAACCTTCAAGCGTGAGTGCACCCCCATCGGCCGAGCCGTGAATCCGAACGTGGCCATGCTCACCGGCTTCATGTGCCATGACGACGAGGCAACGGCCCGCGCCCAGGGCGTCCCGGGCGCCCAGTTCTTCGCGTTCGGGTTGGGACACTACTGGCGTGACGGCAGGCACGTCCCAGGCCGCCTGGATCTCTGGCGGGAGTTCAACCAGGAGCCCCAGTCAGAGGCGGAGGCGATCGATCGGCATCGCCACAAGGCCGGCATGGGCGGTATCGGCACTCCCGCGCAGCTGCGGGAGCACTTCCGCGCGTACGAAGAGGCCGGCGTCGATCAGCTGATCCTGCTGCAGCAGTGCGGCAACTACCGGCAGGAACACGTCTGCACGTCGCTGGAGCTCTTCGCTCGCTCGGTTCTTCCCGAGTTCCGGGAGCGGGCCGAGGCCCAGGAGGAGCGGAAGCGGCGCGAGCTGGAGCCGTATGTGGCCGCCGCGCTGCGTCGCCTGCCGCCGCTCGACTCCCTCGCGGACGTACCCGCGGTGGACGCCTTCCCACGCCTGTGGGCGCAGGGCGCACCACCGACTCCCGACCTGGCCCCCGACCGGCGGCCGGGCATGGCGGCCCTGTGGCAGATGCAGGTTGCGGGCCCGGGGAAGAAGCGGGGTGAGACGGCGTGAACGCCCACGACCTTCGGGAGTGGTTGGTCACGCGGATTGCCGCGATGCTGCGGGTGGACCCGTCGGCGATCGACGATCACGAGCCGTTCGAGAGCTTCGGCCTGTCCTCGACGGACGCCGTGACGATGTCGGGGCACCTCGAGGAGTTGCTCGGACGCGACCTGTCACCCACCCTGATCTACGAGTACCCGAGCATCGCGGCCCTCTCCCAGTACCTCGGGGGAGGTCCCGTCGCGTCGGAGACGCCGGCCCCCGCCCCCGACCCCCTGGGCCGTGGCGCGCCGATCGCGATCGTGGGCATGGCCTGCCGCTTTCCCGAGGCCGATGGGCCGCAGGCGTACTGGCGGCTGCTGCGCGATGGGGTGGACGCGATTCGTGAGGTCCCTCCCGACCGTTGGGATGCCCTCGCCGTGTATGACCCGGACCCGACCGTCCCGGGCAAGGCGGTGACCCGCTGGGGGGGGTTCCTGGAGACGGTCGATCGCTTCGATCCGTTCTTCTTCGGGATCTCGCCGGGTGAAGCCGAGCGCATGGACCCCCAGCAGCGTCTGCTGCTGGAGTTGGCCTACGAGTCGTTCGAGGATGCCGGGTGTCCCATGGCACGGCTCGCCGGCAGCGGCACCGGCGTGTTCGTCGGCATTTCGGTCAACGAGTACGGCTTCCGACAGTTCGACCGGCACGAGCTGATCACCGGGCACTCGGGCACCGGCAACGCGCTGTCAATCGCGGCCAACCGGATCTCGTACTTCTTCGACCTGCGCGGTCCGAGCCTGGCCGTGGATACCGCCTGCTCGTCGTCGCTCACGGCCGTGCACCTCGCCTGCCGCAGTCTGCGCTCGGGCGAGTGTGACCTCGCCGTGGCGGGCGGCGTCAACATCGCTCTGGCTCCGGCGCACGCGATCGCCTTCACCAAGGCGGGCGTCCTGTCGCCTGACGGACGCTGCAAGGTGTTCG
>DASSGA010000196.1:0-14173 GCA_035693805.1 bacterium
ACGAAGTACCGCGGCGAGTTCGAAGAGCGCATGAAGAAGGTGATGGACGAGATCCGCAAGGCCCAGGGGGAGGTCATCCTGTTCGTCGATGAGCTGCACACCCTGGTCGGCGCGGGCGCCGCCGAGGGCGCGATCGACGCCAGCAATATTCTCAAGCCCGCGCTGGCGCGCGGGGAACTGCAGTGCATCGGCGCCACCACACTCGACGAGTACCGGAAGTACGTCGAGCGCGACGCCGCCCTGGAGCGACGCTTCCAGCCCATCCTCGTCGCCGAGCCCACCGTGGAGCAGACGATCGAGATCCTGAAGGGGCTGCGGGAGCGCTACGAGGCCCACCACAGCGTCACGATCAGCGACGAGGCCCTCGTGGCCGCCGCGACGCTGGCCGAGAAGTACATCTCCGACCGCTTCCTGCCGGACAAAGCCATCGACCTGATGGACGAGGCGGCGAGCAAGATCCGCCTGCAGGCCTCGTTCCTCCCTCAGGAGGTGCGCCAGGCCGTCGAGAAAGTCGAGCGCGTCAAGCGCGAGAAGGAAGAGTCGATCAAGAACCAGGACTTCGAGAAGGCCGCGCAGATGCGGGACAAGGAGCGCGTCCTGCGCCAGAAGCTGGAAGAGCTCGAGTCGTCCTGGAAGCGGGAGAAGGGCCGCGATGTGAGCACGGTGAGCGGCGAGGACATCGCCGACATCGTCTCCTCGTGGACCGGCATCCCGGTCACCCGTCTCGTGGAGGAGGAGACCCAGAAGCTGCTGCGGATGGAGGAGTCGATCCACGAGCGCATCGTCGGCCAGGAGGAGGCGGTGCGCGCCGTGAGCAAGGCGGTGCGCCGCGCCCGCGCCGGTCTGAAGGACCCGCGCCGGCCCGTCGGCTCGTTCATCTTCCTCGGTCCCACGGGCGTGGGGAAGACCGAGCTGGCCCGGGCGCTGGCCGAGTTCCTCTTCGGGGACGACACGGCGCTGATCCGCATCGACATGTCGGAATACAGCGAGCGGCACACGATCAGCCGGCTCGTAGGCTCTCCGCCCGGCTACGTCGGCTACGAAGAAGGCGGGCAGCTCAGCGAGCAGGTACGGCGGCGTCCCTACTCCGTGGTGCTGTTCGATGAGATCGAGAAGGCGCATCCGGAGATCTTCAACGTGCTCCTGCAGATCCTCGACGACGGGCGGCTGACCGATGCCCAGGGCCGCACCGTGGACTTCAAGAACACCGTCCTCATCATGACGAGCAACGTCGGCGCGCCCGTCCTGGAGAAGGAAGTGGCCATCGGCTTCCGGCCGGTGGCCGCCGAGACCTCGGCGATGGAGAGCGCCTACGAGCGGATGAAGGAGCACATCACCGAGGAGCTGCGCCGGACCTTCCGGCCGGAGTTCCTCAACCGGATCGACGAGATCATCATCTTCCGGCCGCTCACCAGCGACCAGATCAAGGAGATCGTGCACATCCTCATTGCCCGGGTGCAGCGCGAGCTGCGCGGCCAGAACATGGAGCTGGAGATCACGGAGGCGGCCAAGGACCTCCTGGCCAAGGAGGGCTACGACCCGACGTTCGGGGCGCGCCCCCTGCGCCGCGCCATCCAGCGCCTGGTCGAGGATCAGCTCAGCGACGAGCTGCTGCGCGGCAACTTCAGCTCGGGCGACACAGTCGTCGTGGACGCGCGGGAGGGGCGGCTCGTTTTCGAGCGCAAGCGCAAGCCCGAGCCGGCGCTCAAGGGCGAATAGACACACCGCCCACGCACGCAGATTCCCGGAGGGCCCGGCATGAGACCGGGCCCTTCGTCTTGAAGGGGGAGGTGACGTGAGCAAGGTCCGCCTGCAGTACGTGTGCCAAGCGTGCGGCCACGCCTCGCCAAGATGGTTGGGGCGCTGCCCCACCTGTGGAGAGTGGAACAGCCTTGTGGAGGAAGCAGCGCCCCAATCCGCCGGACGATCCCGCTCGCCTGCCCCGAGCAGCCCGATCCCCGTCACCGAGGTCCCGGAGCTCGTGGAAGCGCGCGTGGGCACGGGGATGGGGGAGCTTGATCGGGTGCTCGGCGGCGGGCTCGTGCCGGGATCGCTTGTGCTGGTCGGTGGAGATCCTGGGATCGGCAAGAGCACCCTGCTCACGGCCGTGTGCCAGCACCTGGCGCGCGACGGTCGGCGCGTGCTCTACGTGAGCGGCGAGGAATCGGCGGCGCAGATCAAGCTCCGCGCCCGCCGGCTCGGCGCCGACTCCCCGAACTTCCTCTTGCTCGCGGAGACCGGACTCGAGGCGATCATCCAGGCCGCCGGCCGCGTTTCACCCGCCGTGCTCGTCATCGATTCCATCCAGACGGTGTACAACGCGGACCTGCCCACGGCGCCCGGCAGCGTGGGGCAGGTGCGGGAGTGCACGGCCGAGCTGCTGCGATTCGGCAAAGCGAGCGGCACGGCCGTCCTCCTCGTGGGGCACGTCACGAAGGAGGGGCAGATCGCCGGCCCGCGCGTCCTCGAGCACATCGTGGACACGGTGCTCTACTTCGAGGGCGACCGCCACCACGCGTATCGCATCCTGCGGGCGACGAAGAACCGCTTCGGCTCGACGAACGAGATCGGCGTCTTCGAGATGCGCACCGAGGGGCTGCGCGAGATCAGCAACCCCTCGGCCGCGTTCCTCTCGGAGCGGGCCCGCGAAGCCCCCGGCTCCGCCGTGGCGTGCGCGCTGGAGGGATCGCGCCCGCTCCTCCTGGAGGTCCAGGCCCTGGTTACCCCCACGGTGTTCGGGATGCCGCGCCGGACCGCGTCCGGCGTGGACTACAACCGGATGGTGGTGCTGCTGGCCGTCCTCGAGAAGCGGGCGGGGCTGCATCTCGGCAGCCAGGACGTCTATCTGAGCGTGGCCGGAGGCGTGGCGGTGGAGGAGCCGGCTGCGGATCTGGCGATGGCGGCCGCGGTGGCCAGCAGCCTGCGCAGCCGTCCGGTGGAGCAGACGACGGTCGCCGTGGGCGAGCTTGGGCTCGCGGGGGAGATCCGGGCGGTCCCCCAGCTCGATCGGCGGGTCGCGGAGGCGGCGCGGATGGGCTTCCGGCGCATCGTCGTGCCCCGCGCCGGAGCGGAAGAACGCGACCGGGACGGCATCGAGACCGTCCCGGTCGAAGACATCGCCGAAGCGCTGGCCCAGCTCATCCCCTGATCGCGGGGGATTACGTCAGGTTGAAGACCCCCAGCGCATTGACGCGCGTGTGCTCTTTCTCCAGCACGTCCTTCAGGCTCAAGTTGAGCAGGCTGCACAGCGCGGCGAGATAGAACAGCGTCGTGCCGATCTCCGTCTCCACGACCTCCCGGCACTTGCCACAGAGACCGCCCTCGACGTGCGTGGCCATGAACTGCCCCAGGTCGCGCAGGCTCACGTCCGCGGGGAACGTCTGCTTCCCGGCGTTGATCGAGATGCACCCGCACGTGGTCACGGACTTGGCCACCGCGCGGTTCACGCGCGCGGCGGCTTCGGCCAGCTTGGTCTGGACATCGAGGATGCTGCGGTGCCGGAGGAGATACTGCGAGACGGACTCCTGAAAGTGGATCTCGTCGGTGTCCTTCATTCGGCCCTCCCGGATCACCACGCGAAGATCGTGTCTGCATTATAGGGACGCGCGAAAACGACTGTCAAGAAACCGGTTCCGCCGTGTTGGAACCCGCCGACCGCCGGATGCGGTATAGTGATAAGGAAAGGGTCGGTGGCCTCATGTCGTCCGTCATCATCCGTGTGGCCGGCGCGCTGCTCGGCGCCGTGGTCGGGTCGCAGCTCACAACCGAGATCATCGCCGCCGTACCGAGTCTCCTCCCGGTGCGGATCCCGCTGTTCGCCGTCGGCCTCCTCGCCGGCGCCCTCCTCGGCTCCGCGCTGGCCCTGTGGCTCTGGCGGTGGTTCGAGCGGCTGATGGGATGGGCGCTCTCCGCCCTCGCCCACGTCTCGCTCCACGACATCCTCCTCGGCGTCGGGGGCCTGGCGGGGGGGCTGGTCATCGCCTTCCTGGTCGGCTACCCGCTGTCGCGCATCCCCGGGATCGGCCTCTATCTCTTCCTCGCCGCCGTCCTCGTCTTCGGCTACCTGGGGTTCCACGTCGCGATGCAGCGGCGCGACGAAGTCGCCGGTTCACTGCTCCGGCTCGAGCGCGCCGGCGGGGGCCGCGACCGGATCCGCTGGCGCGGCGTGCCCAAGCTCCTCGATACGAGCGTGATCATCGACGGCCGCGTGGCCGACGTGGTCAAGGCCGGATTCCTGGAAGGGCCGTTGGTCGTGCCGCGGTTTGTGCTCAATGAGCTGCAGCGCATCGCGGATTCCTCCGACACGCTGCGCCGCAACCGGGGCCGGCGGGGGCTCGACATCCTGCACCGCCTGCAGCAGGAGCTCCAGGCCGTCCAGATCATGGACGATCCCAAGGATCCGGGGCTCGACGTGGACGGCCGGCTGATCGCCATGGCCAAGCAGCTCCACGGCTGGATCGTGACGAACGACTTCAACCTGAACAAGGTCGCCGAGCTGCAGGGCATCAAGGTCCTGAACATCAACGAGCTCTCGCAGTCCCTGCGGCCCATCGTCCTGCCGGGCGAAGAGCTCGTGGTGCAGGTCGTGAAGGACGGCAAGGAGGCCGGGCAGGGGATCGGCTACCTCGACGACGGCACGATGGTCGTGGTCGAAGGCGGCAAGCGGTACATCGGCGAGAAGTTCGACGTCGTGGTGACGAGCGTGCTGCAGACGGTGGCGGGCCGGATGATCTTCGGCCGCCCGAAGGAAGGCGTGCACCCCTCCTCCGAGCGTCGATGAGCGGTCCCCGGACGGAGGCGATCGTCGTCGCCGCGGGGCGAGGGGAGCGGCTCGGCGCTCCCGGCGGCAAGGCGTTCGTCTCGCTCCTGGGCCAACCGATGCTCGTGCACACGCTGCGGGCCGTCGAGGCCTGCCCGGTCGTGGACGGGATCGTCCTGGTGGTGCCCGCGGATCGCGTGACCGCCGCGGGCGACGTGATCCGGGCCTTCCGGCTCACGCGCGTGCGTGAGGTGGTCCCCGGCGGCGACGAGCGGCAGGATTCGGTCCTCCGGGGGCTCGCCCGGGTGGGGGATGCCGAGGTCGTGCTGGTGCACGACGGCGCCCGCCCTCTCGTGCGGCCCGAGGTGATCACCTCTGTGGCCCGCGCCGCCGCGGAGACCGGGGCGGCGTCCGCGGGGATCCCGATGCGTGAGACGGTCAAAACGGTCGAGGCCGGGGAGGCGGTCCGCACCGAAGACCGCGCGCGGTTCTGGATCGCCCGGACGCCACAAGCCTTCCGGACCCCGCTGCTGCGCGAGGCACACCAGCGCGCCGCGCAGGACGGCTTTCGCGGGGCGGACGACGCGGTGCTCGTGGAGCGCCTCGGCCGGACGGTCCGGATGGTGGAGGACTCTCCCACGAACATCAAAATCACTGTTCCTGATGACCTGCGCCTGGCCGAAGCCTACCTCGGAGGAGCCCGTGCGGTGACGACACGCACCGGGATGGGCGTGGACGCGCACCGGCTCGTGCCCGGACGACAGCTCCGCCTTGGCGGCGTGGAAATCCCGCATCTGCTTGGGCTCGCCGGCCACTCCGATGCCGACGTGCTCCTGCACGCGGTGATGGACGCGCTGCTGGGGGCGGCCGCGATGGGCGACATCGGGACGCACTTCCCACCGGGAGACCCGGCCTACAAGGATGCCGACAGTCTCGGGTTGCTCCAGCGGGTCGGCGGGATGCTGGCCGCCTCGGGGTGGACGGTCGCTCACCTCGACGCGGTGGTCCTCGCCGAGGCCCCCAGGATTGCCCCCCACGTCCCGCAGATGCGCCAGCGGATCGGCGCAGCCCTGGGCATCGACGGCGCGGCCGTGAGCATCAAGGCCACGACCACCGAAGGGATGGGCGCCGTCGGGCGGGGAGAAGGGATCACGGCGTATGCCGTCGCCACGGTCTCGCGAGAGCGCTGAGCCCATCCTGCCCCGACTGCTCTTCCTCGAGCGGGCGGCGCTGGTCGAGCCTGTGTCGGTGGAGGTGGACCGTCCGGGCGCCGTGCACCCGAGGGTGACGGGGTTCTGGCGCGGGGATGCGTTCCACCGCGTCGTGAAGATCGTCGAGACGCGCTACGAATACGCGGAGATGTACGTTCGGGCGGTGACCGACGGAGGGGCGGTGGATCTCCGGCGCCGGCGTGTCCGCGATCCGCAGACGATGCGCGCCCGCACGGTCTGGGAGTTGTGCGGCGAGCTTGACGCCATCGAGATCCCCCGGTCGCAGTAGACGAGCGATGGGATTGCGCCTGCACAACACACTGAGCAAACGGGTCGAGGAGTTCGTGCCGCGCGAGCCCGGCCACGTCTCGATGTACGTCTGCGGCCCGACCGTTTACGACAGCTCGCACCTGGGGCACATGCGTGCCGCCGTCGTGTTCGACGTCCTGCGCCGTTACCTCGAGGCGGGCGGGTACCGCGTCACCCATGTCCAGAACGTCACCGACGTCGAGGACAAGATCATCGCCCGCGCTCAGGCCGAGGGCGTCCCGGCGGAGCAGATCACCAGCCAGTACGGCGAGGAATACCACCGCGCTGCGCTGGCGCTCAACATCCTGCCCTGGCACGTCGAGCCGCGCGCGACGCAGCACATCCCCGAGATGATCGAGATGATCCGCGGCCTCATGGAGCGGGGGTTCGCGTACTATGCCGAAGGCGACGTCTACTTCGACGTGACGAAGCTGCCGGACTACGGCAAACTGTCCGGCCGCGTGCTGGAGGAGCTGAAGGTCGGCGCGCGGGTGGAACCGGGCGAGTTCAAGCGGCATCCGGCCGACTTCGCCCTCTGGAAGCGGGCCAAGCCCGGCGAGCCCAGCTGGGACAGTCCGTGGGGGAAAGGCCGGCCCGGCTGGCACATCGAGTGCTCGGCGATGTCGCTCAAGTACCTGGGGATGGGCTTCGACATCCACGGCGGCGGCGACGACCTCATCTTTCCGCATCACGAGAACGAGATCGCGCAGTCTGAGGCCTATGCCGGGCGCGGGCCGTTCGCCCGGTACTGGATCCACAACGCGATGTTCCAGTTGAGCGGAGCGAAGATGTCGAAGTCGCAGCGCCACTACGTGGGGGCCGCCGAGGCCCTCCGGCACTATCCGGCGGAGATCATCCGCTACGTGCTCATCTCGGTCCACTACCGCAAGCCGATGGAGTACGATTCCGAGCGATTCGAGGAAGCCCGCCGGGCCGTGGATCGTCTCCGGGCGGCACTCGTCTCCGCCGCCACCGTTCGCTCACGGGCCACCGGAGGCGGGGCCGGGGGAACGCCGTCCGCGGCGCTCCGCGCCGCCGCGCGGCACGGGCTCGGGGCCTTCGGGGCCGCGATGGACGACGATCTGAATACCTCCGGTGCCCTGGCCGCGATCTTCGACCTGGTCACCGCAGTGAACCGGGAGACCGACGCAGCCCTCAAAGGGACCGCGCCGGCGGACGCGCTGCAGCCCGGTCTCGATGACGCCGTGGATGCGCTGAGCCGGATGCTCGGGATCCTCGGGCTGTCCATCACCGTATCCAGGGAGGACGCCGGGGTGCGCGATCGTGTGCAGGCGCTCGCTGCGGCCCTCCGGCAAGAGGCGGCTCATCTCTTCCCCGTGGAGCCCGGACCGTCGCTCGACGAGCTCATGGCCTTCATCCTCGAGGGACGGCAGCAGGCCCGGCGGTTGAAGGACTTCACGACGGCGGACCGCATCCGCGCCCGTCTGTCGGAGGCGGGCGTGCTGGTGGAAGACCTCCCCACAGGACCACGCTGGCGGGTCGTGGGGACGGACGGCCGCGCCTCCTAGCCACGCCATGGACCGCGGCGGCGACGACAGCGTCATCCCGGGCCGACGCGCCGTCCTGGAGGCGCTGCGCGCCGACCGGCCCATCCGCAAGATCCTCCTCGCCCGCAGCGCCCACGGCGGCATTGTCCGCGATCTGGTGCTCGAAGCGAAGCGGCGCGGCGTCGTCGTGCAGTTCGTGGACCCCCACCGCCTCGACCACCTGTCCCCGGCGGCCCACCAGGGCGTCGTTGCGCTCACCGCGGCACGGCCCCCCGCGGGCCTCGACGACATCCTCGATCTGGCCAGGGAGCGGGGTGAGGCGCCCTTCGTGCTCGCGCTGGACGGGGTCGAGGATCCGGCGAACCTCGGTGCGCTGATCCGCACGGCCGATGCCGCAGGGGTGCACGGGGTCGTCATCCCCCGGCACCGCGCGGCGGGCCTTTCCCCTGCCGTCGCCAGGACCTCCGCGGGGGCGATCGAGTACGTGCCGGTCGCCACGGTGACGAACCTCGTCCGCGCCCTGGAGGAGTTGAAGCAGTCCGGGCTCTGGGTGGTGGGTGCCGATCCATCGGCCCCGCAGGCCTACAACGCCCTGCGCCTGGTCCCCCCGCTGGTCGTGGTCATGGGCGGCGAGGGACGGGGGCTCTCCAGGCTCGTCAGGGAACACTGCGATCTTCTCGTGCGTCTGCCCATGCGGGGGAAGGTGGCGTCGCTCAACGTGTCCGTGGCAGCCGGCGTGCTTCTATTTGAGGTCGTCCGGCAGATGGAAAGCGGGTAACGGATGAAGCGGGCGCTGGCCGGTCTCATCATCCTTCTCGTTGGCGTGTCCGCGGGGGCGATTACGGCGTTCGCCCGGGATGCCGCGGTCCACGCCGGTCGAATCTTCCCTGGAATCTCCATCGAAACTCTCCCCGTCGGAGGGCTGACCCCGGCTGAAGCCGAGTACGCCGTGGGGAGGCTGGCCGAGGCCCGGCTGGGCCGTCCGCTGGTCGTGCACCTGGCCACCGAGGAAGTCGTGTTCACCCACGCGGAGCTGGGGCTGCGGGTGGGTACTGAAGGCGCGGTGCAGCGCGCGTTCGAGCTGGGGCGGCTCGGCCCGTGGTGGCAGCGGGCCCGCACCAGGCTCCGGATCGCCCGCGGGGGCGCCTCCGTGCCGCTGCGCATCGAGCTGGACCGCCGGGCGTTGCGGCGCCTGATCATGCGTCTGTCCGAGGAGATCTCGCCCGTGCCGCAGGAGGCCGAGGTCTCCGTTTCCAGGGGCGAAGTCGTCATGGTCCGGCCAGGCCGACCCGGCCGCACCCTCGACGTGGAGGCTACCGTGCGGCAGATCGCCGCCGCCATCGCCGCAGGCGCCACCGACACCGACGCGGTCGTCGCCGTGACCGATCCGGTCTTCACGACGGCGAAGGCGCAGGCCCTGCGCACTCCGCTGGCGCGCGCGGCGACCACGATGGTGAACAACCCCGACCGCATCCACAACATCGAGCTGGCCGCGAGTTTCGTCCGCGGACGCCTCCTCGCGCCGGGCGAGATCTTCTCCTACAATGCCGCCGTCGGTCCGCGGACCATCGAGCGCGGGTTCAGGGAAGCGCCGGTCCTGATCGATGACGAGCTCGTGGCCGGAGACGGGGGCGGGATCTGCCAGGTGAGCAGCACGCTGTTCAACGTCGCATTGCTCGCCGACTTCGACATCCTGAGCCGCACGAACCACAGCCGGCCCGTGGCCTACCTGCCCCTGGGCCGGGACGCCACCGTCGTCTACAACTGGCTGGATTTCCGGTTCAGGAACACCAGCGGGCACCACGTTCTGCTCTGGGCGGAGGTTCGGGGCCGGCGCCTGATCATCACGGCGTATGGCACCGCCACGGAGGCGAAGGCGGTGGAGATCCTGGTCACCGACCATGAGGAGATCGCTCCGCCCGAGGGGACGGTGACCAAGGAGGATCCTGAACTGGATGAGGGCACGGTGGTGGCGCGCGACGCGCAGCCCGGGTACCGGGTCACAACGTGGCGTGTCGTGACCCTGGACGGGATCGAGGTGCGCCGCGACTTCATCGGCACAAGCGTCTACCGCCCTGTGCCCCGGACGATCAAGATCGGCATCCGCAAGACCCCGAAGCTCAGCGAGGGCCACTAGCGCGCCGATGGCGTACAATCTGCTTGACGCATTCTGACCCTGTTCGTATAATTACGCCGAACCTTCGTCGCGGAGGCGAGAATGGCTCTGGCGCGTCGTGAAGCTCCGTCCTACTCCGAAATGCTCGACGAAGAACTCGTCGCCAGCGCGAAGGGCGGCGATGATCACGCCAGCGAGTTCCTCATCAATAAGTACCGCAACTTCGTCCGCGTCAAAGCCAAAGCCTACTTCCTGATCGGGGCCGACCGCGAGGACATCATCCAGGAAGGGATGATCGGTCTCTATAAAGCGATCCGCGACTTCCGGGCCGACAAGCTCTCGTCGTTCCGGGCGTTCGCGGAGCTGTGCATCACCCGCCAGATCATCACCGCGATCAAGACGGCCACCCGGCAGAAGCACATCCCGCTGAACTCCTACATCTCGCTGAACAAGCCGATCTATGACGAGGACTCGGACCGCACGCTGCTCGACGTGATCAGCAGCATCAAGGTGAGCGATCCCGAGGAGCTCGTCATCAACCAGGAAGCCTCGGCCACGATGCGCGAGCGCATCCGCAAGAACCTCAGCGAGCTGGAGTGCCGGGTGCTCACCGCCTACCTGGAGGGGAAGTCCTACCAGGAGATGGCCAACGAGCTCAACCGCCACGTGAAGTCGATCGACAACGCGCTGCAGCGCGTGAAGCGCAAGCTTGAGCGCAACCTGGAAGGCGAAGAAGACTAGACGGATTCGTCCGATCATACGTCAGCTTGGGGATGAGGGATGCCCTCATCCCCAAGCTGTTTGTGGAGCATCGCCGATGCTGCGCATCCAGTGCCCAACCTGCCGCCGCGTCTTCCTCCAGCTGACCCCGGCGGAAGAGGGGGGCGTCGTCTGCCCCTACTGCGGGACGGTGTTCCAGCCGAAGGACGAGGAGCTGGTCGATCCTGAAGATGACTGAGGACTGGCGCCGTCTGGACCCCGGGGTTCCCTCGGGTCGTGAAGTGCTGGCCCGTTGCCTTACGGCGACGGGCGACATGCAGCTGCAGCGGCGGGCCGGTCACTACGAGATCATCTGCAACGGCGTCTTCCTCATGGCCAGCTACAATGGGCAGTCCGAGCGCCTCCTCGCACGCGAGACGCTGGCCGCGGTCCAGGGCGCGGAGCTGCGCGTGCTCGTCGGCGGACTCGGCATCGGCTACACGGTGCAGGCCGTGCTCGAGGACCGGCGCGTCGTGGGATGCGATGTGGTAGAGATCGAACCCCTCATCGTGGACTGGCACCGCCGCCACTTCGCGCCGCTGTGCGGGCGGCCGCTGGACGACCCACGGGCCCAGTTGATCGAAGGTGACCTGTACGACCTGCCCCTGCCGCCGGCGACCTACGACGCCATCCTGCTGGACACGGACAACGGCCCGGATTGGCTTTCGCGGTTGGAGAACGCGCGGCTCTATCGTGCGGAGTCGAGGGCGCGGTTCCTCGCCGCACTCACGATGCGAGGGCGGCTGGCCGTGTGGACGCCGGAGGGGACGGCGGAGGTCAGCCGCCGATCTGGATCATGGCCCGGGCCTGCGGGTACATCTGCTCGGCCAGGGCGTGCCCGAACGGCCGGCGGAAGGCGCCGGCTCGGAAGATCTCCTTGACCTGATCGTAGGAAGCTCCGGCGCGGAGCGGCGTGAGCAGGTCGACCTCGTCGTCACGGAGGAGGCATAGCCTTAACCGCCCGTCCGCGGTGAGCCGCAGCCGGCCGCACTTCGCGCAGAACGGATTGCTGACCGGACTGATGAAGCCGAGCGTGCCCGCGGCCCGGGGAAGCCGGTAGGTGCGCGCAGGGTCGTCGCCCGAGAGGTCCACGGCAGTGAGCGCCCCCAGCGCCGCTTCGATCTTCGCCATCGTTTCTTCGGACTTCACCACGCCGGCCTCCGCGAAGTCGCCGACCGTACTGAACGGCATCATCTCGATGAAGCGGACCTCCCACGGGCGCGTCAGGGTGAGCGCCGCCAGGGGGACCACGTCGGCGTCGTTGAAGCCCCGCACGATCACGGCGTTGATCTTGATCGGGACGAGGCCGGCCGCCTCCGCCGCGGCGATCCCGGCGGTGACCTGCTCGACCCGCCCGCCCCGGGTGATCGCGGCGAACTTCGCCGTGTCCAGCGTGTCCAGGCTCACGTTCACACGGCGCAGCCCGGCCTCGGCCAGCGGCCCCGCCAGACGGTCGAGGAGCAAACCGTTCGTCGTGAGACCGATGTCCTCGATGCCGGCCGTGTCATGGATCTCGCGGACGAGGGGCACGAGCCCGGGCCGGACCGTGGGCTCCCCCCCGGTCAGGCGCACCTTGCGCACCCCCAGCTCCGCGGCGACGCGCACGAGCAGGAGCAGTTCGTCGTCTTGGAGCAACTCCTCGCTCGGCCGGAAGTCGATGCCCTCGGCCGGCATGCAGTACACACACCGGAGGTTGCACCGGTCGGTGAGCGAAATGCGCAGGTCGGTGAGGTCGCGGCCGTACTGATCGCGCATGAGATCCCTCGCAGGACGGACCGATTATAGCATAGTGGACCCGCGAGGTCAGGAATCTTTAGGGCAGGGGGAATCGCCCAACCGTCGTCCAATGGAGCACGGGATGCGCGCATTCGAGCCCGGTCAGGCGGCAACCTGGACGAAGACGATCACCGAAGCCGACGTCGAGGCCTTCGCGGGAATCACGGGCGATTACAATCCGTTGCACGTGGATAAGGAGTACGCTGCACGGAGCCGCTTCGGCGAGCGCATCGCCCACGGCATCCTCACGGCCGGGATGATCTCGGCGGTGCTGGGGATGCGCCTGCCCGGTCCCGGCGGGATCTTCCTGAGCCAGACGCTGAAGTTCGTCCAGCCGGTGCGGTTCGGGGATACGATTACGGCCCGGGCGGAAGTCGTGAGCTGGCGTCCAGAGAAGCGGCTCCTCATCCTGCACACGACCTGCACCAACCAGCGGGGTGAGGCGGTCCTGGACGGGGAGGCGGCCCTCCTGGTGGAGCCGGTGCCGGACGGGCCCGAAAAGCAGGAAAAAGTTGAACAAGGCTGAATAGAACTGCGCCAAAGTTCGGGGTTGCGTCCCGTCTGCGGATGGGTACAATATGGTGCGGCAATGCATCACGCCCGGCGTCCTTCCACTACACAGGCGTGGACGTGGGGAACCGGGCCCGACAAGGCGGTGAAGCGATTGGGGAGGACTGCGACTGCTCGGGCAACACGACGCTCTTCGAAGGTTTCCACGGGTACCCGTTCCCGGAACAAGCTCGAGCGCTGTGAGCACGGTTTGCTCAGGGCAACCTGCGCGATCTGCCTCCAGATGGAGGAGACGACGGCCGATCTGACCACGGGACGGCTGGCTCCCGATGAGCGGCCGGCCCGGCGGACGGTGGACGAAGAGGAATCAGAGGAAGAGGAGTGAGCAAGGACGACCCGCTGGCGACACTCTACCATCGCCCGATGCCCCGGCGCCTGAGCATCAACTGGGCGGCGCTGGTCCTCGGGCCGGTGTGGTACTTTGGGGCCGGCCTGTGGGTGCACGGCAGCATCCTGCTTGCGATCGCGTTCCTGAGCGGCGGCCTGCTGGCGCCGCTCGCCTGGCTCTACGCGGGGTTCAAGGCGAACGAGGATCTCTTGGACGCCCGCCTCATGCGGCGAAGCGTGTATTGATCCCGACCGGGATCGGTGGATGCGCTGAGGGGATCAGGGGAGTTCCTGATCCCCTCAGTCGTTTTGCCGGATGGGCACTGTAGTATAATCGTTCCCGACGGGCCGCCGTAGCTCAATCCGGCAGAGCACCGCACTTGTAATGCGGGGGTTACCGGTTCAACTCCGGTCGGCGGCTCCAGAAACCCGTGACAGGTTGCATTTTCGAGGCTCCCCGCTGCGCCGCCCGAGAATCTGTAAGCCCTGTGTAAGCCAAGTCGCCTCGGAAAGCCGCCTCCAGCTTCGCCAGTGTCGCGTCCCGGTCCAGCCGCCGGCCCTCTTTGATCTGGTGTAGGTAGGTCGAGAGGGTAAATGCAGCGCTTGAGTGGCCGAGTTGCGCGGTGACGTAGGGGAGGGGTTCCCCAAACGCAAGGAGCAGGCTGCCGAAGGCGTGGCGCAACGTGTGGATCTTCACGCCATCCAGCTTCAGCGTCCGGATCGTGTTGCGCCATGCCTTGACGTAGTAGTGGTAGTTGAGGTAGCCGCCGTTGGCACTCGGGAAAAGGATCCCGCCCGTACCATACTGCGGAAGGTCGAACAGCATTCGGCGCAGGGG
>DASSGA010000197.1:0-5612 GCA_035693805.1 bacterium
CCCCGACGCGCCGGCGCCGCGCACCCTGGCGCTGGCCCGCGAAACCGTGGATCTTCGCGCGGCGGTGCAGCTCGTGGACCCGGCGCAGACCAGGGCGATCGGCGCGGCGCTCGTCTATGCTGTGGACCGCGGCTACGTGGACGGCTCGCGCACGCTGCGCGAGGTGCTGAGCCTCGTCGAAGCGGACGTTGCCTCGGGCGGGCTCGACCTGCTCTCGAGCCAAGAGTTCCCGACCGGGGGCTTCGCGCTTCCCCGCCGGCAGGAGCTCGCCGCCGCCTTTAACCGCATCCGCACGCTGCGCGTCCGCACATAGCGCCGCCCGTGCGGATCGTCGGCGCGCACGTCGGGCGCGGGCAGGAAGCGCCTCCCGCCGCACGAATCCCCGCTCAATACCCGCACTGGAACCGGAGGGCAGGCATGGCCGACACCGTCAAGTACCTGCTGGATGAGACCCGCATCCCGAAAGCCTGGTACAACATCGCGGCGGATCTCCCCGTGGCGATGCCGCCGGTGATCCATCCCGGCACGAAGCAGCCGATCGGGCCGGACGATCTCGCCCCGCTCTTTCCGATGGATCTCATCCTGCAGGAGGTGAGCACCGAGCGCGAGATCCCCATCCCTGAGCCGGTGCGGGACATCTACCGGCTGTGGCGGCCGACCCCGCTGTACCGGGCGCGGCGGCTGGAGCGTGCGCTCGATACCCCCGCCCACATCTACTACAAGTACGAGGGGACAAGTCCGGCAGGCAGCCACAAGCCCAACACCGCAATCGCCCAGGCCTTCTATAACAAGCAGGCCGGTGTGCGGCGGCTGACCACCGAGACCGGCGCCGGGCAGTGGGGTAGCGCGCTGGCGCTCGCCTGTCAGCTGTTCGGTCTCGAGTGCACCATCTACATGGTGAAGGTGTCCTACGAGCAGAAGCCCTACCGCAAGGTCATGATGCAGACCTGGGGCGCCGAGGTCATCCCGAGCCCCAGCCCCCGGACGCACGCGGGGGAGGGCATCCTGGCCGCCGACCCCCGCTCGCCGGGCAGCCTCGGCATCGCGATCAGCGAGGCGGTCGAGGACGCGGCCACGCACGAGGACACGAAGTATTCACTCGGCAGCGTGCTCAACCACGTCCTCATGCATCAGACCGTGATCGGGCTTGAGGCCAAACAGCAGATGGAGATGGCCGGGGAGTACCCCGACGTCGTCATCGGCTGCGTGGGCGGCGGCAGCAACATGTCCGGGCTCTCGTTCCCCTTTTTGCAGGACAAGTTCAAGGGGAAGGCCGTGCGCGTCGTCGCGGTCGAGCCCGAGGCCTGCCCGACGCTGACGCGCGGCGAGTACCTCTACGACTTCGGTGACACCGCGGCCACGACGCCCCTGCTCAAGATGTACACGCTCGGCCACCGGTTCGTCCCGCCCGCAATCCACGCCGGCGGCCTGCGCTATCACGGGGATGCCCCGCTGCTCTGCCTGCTGTACCACCACAAGTTCGTCGAGGCCGTAGCCTATCACCAGCGCCCGATCTTCGAGGCCGCGATACGGTTCGCGCGGGCGGAAGGCATCCTGCCGGCGCCGGAGTCGGCCCACGCCATCCTCAAGACGATCGAGGAAGCGCTGGCGTGCAAGCGCGACGGGGTGCGCCGTACGATCCTGTTCAACCTGAGCGGCCACGGGCACTTCGATCTCGGGGCCTACGAGGCGCACCTGTCGGGGACGCTCGAGGACTACGCCTATCCGGAGGAGCAGGTCGAGCGGGCGGTGCGCGATCTCGCCGCTATCCAGCCCTGACCGGATGTGTATCACCGCACGCGGATCCGGGCGGCCACCTCGCGGCCGATGGCGCGTGCGAGGCCGCCGATGCGCAGGGTGATGGGACCGTTGAACGGCGCCACGCCTTCGACCTCGACCACGGCGCCGGGGATCAGGCCCTGCTGGACGAGATATTCGAGGAGAGCGCCGTCTTCTTCGGGCACTGAAGCGACACGCACGGCTTGCCCCGTCTGGAGTTCGATGAGGGTGCGTGTGGGGATAATGGTGTCCGCCTCGCCGGGGATGGGCAAGCCGTGCGGACAGGTCGCGGGATGTCCGAGCACAGCGGCGAGGCGCGCTTCGACCTCATCGCTGATCACGTGCTCCATCTTGCACGCTTCGTCATAGACCTTCGGCAGGTCCAGCCTGAGGATGTCGGTGAGCAGCCGCTCCGCGAGGCGCAGCCGGCGCACGACCGTCGTGGCCTTTTCCTGACCCGACGCGGTGAGATTGAATCCCTCGTTTGCCCCGCGCACGAAGCCCTGCTGCTCCAGGCGCCGGAGCATCTCCGAGGCCGACGGGGCCGAGACGCCCATGAACTCGGCGACCTTCGAGACGGTGGCCGGCGGGGCAAACTGCTGCAGCGTCAGCACCGCTTTGAGGTACATCTCCATCCGCTCGGTCTTCGCGATGTCGTGGGTGGTCATGCCCGGCACTCCGCGCAGACGCCGCGGAACACGACGTCCTGCTCAGTGATCATGAAGCCCTGGCGCTGGTCGGGGGGGACGTCCACGGGATCCACCGGGACGAAGACGTCCTTGATCTTCGCACACCGGGTGCACACCAGATGATGGTGGCGCTTCGGGTTGACGCAGAAGCGCTTGCTGCCGGTGCCGAGATCGATGGAGCGGATGGCCTTGAGCTCCTCGAGCTCTTCGAGGATGGCGTACACGGTTCGCAGGGACAGGGAAGGCATCTGGCGTGTGGCACTGACATGGACCGCCTCGGCGGAAGGGTGGTCGGCGCCCATCTCCCGGACGAGGCGGAATACGAGCGACCGCTGCGGGGTGACCCGCAGGCCCTTCGCCCGAAAAGCGGCGGCGATCTCGGGATAAGCGGTCATAGTCTGGCAGTCACCGTCCTGAGCTTGCTAACAACGATTGTTTGAGCAGGCAGGTTAACACCCCTCCGGCCGCCCCAGACGCGGCGAATCAACCCAACTCCGGTATACAGCGTCCAACTGAGGGGCGTCAATCAGGTGGCGATAGGATTGACCCAGCTCAAGAATTAGGGTAGCCTAACCGCGGTTCAGGCACAAGGAGGGGAAGGGCGTTGGGGGCATCGTTCTTGATCATGCTTCGCGAGGGCCTTGAGGCGGCCTTGATCATCGGCATCATCCTGGCCTACCTGGCGAAAACCGGCCATCGCAGCCGGTCGGGGTCCGTCTGGACCGGGACGCTCGCGGCGGTCCTGATGAGCGTTCTGGCCGGCGGGCTGATCTTCATGACGGCGGGGAGTATCGAGGGCCGGGCGGAGGAGCTGTTCGAAGGGATCGCCATGCTCACCGCCGCCGCCGTCCTCACCTACATGATCTTCTGGATGCGCCGGCAGGCCATCAACATCCGGGCCCACCTGCAGGCGCAGGTCAATACGGCGCTCGAGTCCCGCTCAGTGCTGGCGCTCGGGCTGCTCGCCTTCGTTGCCGTGGGCCGCGAGGGGATCGAGACGGCCCTGTTCATGTTCGCGGCCGCTCAGGCAGCCTCACCGTATGCCACGACGCTCGGGGGCCTGCTCGGTCTCGGCGCCGCCGCCGTCCTCGGCTATCTGCTCTACCGCGGGACGTACCGGATGAACCTGCGTGCGTTCTTCAACGTGACGAGCATCCTTCTGCTCCTGTTTGCGGCCGGACTGCTCGCGCACGGCATCCACGAGTTCCACGAGGCGGCGGTGATCCCGGCAGTGATCGAGCACGTCTGGGACATCAACCCCGTGTTGAACGAAGCCTCCACGCTCGGCAGCTTCCTGAAGGCGCTCTTCGGCTACAATGGGGATCCGTCCCTCATTGAGGTGCTCGCCTGGGTCGGATATCTTGTCGTGGTTGGCGGGGCGTACTTCCGGCCCGCCACCGCCCGCGAGCTCCAGCCCCTTCGCGCCTAGTGACCACGGAAGATATCATGGCCCTCGCCCTCGAGATGGCGGGATTCGACCGCCCTCCCGAGGACTCGGCCATCTTCGTCCAGGGCCGCAACATCCGCCGGGTCCTCTTCGGCGTCGACGTCGGCGCCGGCGAGCTCCACGCCGCGAAATCGCTCGGGTTCGACCTCGTCATCGCGCACCATCCCGCCGGCGTCTACATCGACGAGTGGAAGGTGCTGCTCCGCCACGTGGAGTTCATGACCGCCGCCGGCGTCCCCGAGGATGTCGCCCGGGCGGCAGTGGCGGACAGGGTCGAGGCCACGAAGCTGCGCGGGCAGATCAGCAACGTCGACCAGGCCCCCTCCGTCGCACGGCTGCTGGGGCTGCCCTTCATGAACATCCACGCTCCCCTGGATGAAGTGGGCCGCCGGCGCATGCGCGAGGAGGTCGACCGGGTGCTCGCCCGCGCGCATCCCCGGGTCGCAGACGTCGTGGACGCGCTCGCCGCGTTCCCCGAGATGCGCAGGGCCGCGACCACCGTCCAGCTGCTGCACGGTGATCCCGCCCATCCCGTCCGCAACGTCCTGATCGGCCACGGGGCGCTGACGAACGGCGGTTATCCCGTGGCGAAGGCCTGCTTCGCCCATGGCGTGGACACCGTCGTCTACATCCACATCGACTACGGTGAGCTGCAGCGGCTCCGCGCCGAAGGCCGGGGGAACCTCATCGTGACCGGCCATCTGGCCGGGGACTCCCTCGGCTTCACGCCCTTCATCGCCGAACTGCGGAAGCGCGGTGTGGAGGTCACCACCTTCAGCGGCGCGATCGAGCCGGACCGATGAGCCACGCGGGGCCGTCCAGCCCGCGACACGCTGGTACAATGGAGGGTAATGGACCGGACCGGGTGGCTGCTGAACGTGGATCAAGAGATCACCCCGTACGCCGATGCCTGGGAGCTCCAGAAGGCGCTCGTGGGAGCGCGGCAGCGCGGGGTCATCCCCGACGGCCTCATCCTGCTCGAGCATGAGCCGGTCTTCACGATCGGCCGCTCGACGAAGGCCGAGCATCTGCTGTTCCCGCGGGAGATGTTGGCCGGCCAGGGGTTCGGCGTCTTCGAGATCGAGCGGGGCGGCAGTATCACCTACCACGGCCCCGGCCAGCTTGTCGGCTATCCCATCCTCGACCTGCGCTCCTACAACGAGGACATCGTCGGATACGTGCGCTCTCTTGAAGAGACGCTGCTGCGAACCCTGGCCGACTTCAGCATCACCGCTGGGCGCGTTCGCACCTTCCCGGGGGCATGGGTCGGCGGCGAGAAGATCGGGGCGGTCGGTGTCGCGGTGAAGCGCAAGGTGACGATGCACGGCTTCGCCCTGAACGTCGATCCGGACCTCAGTCACTTCGCGTTGATCAATCCGTGCGGCCTGGGCAAGCCCGTGACCTCGATGGTGCGGGTGCTGGGCCGGCCTGTGTCGATGGCGCTCGTCCGGGCGAGCTACATCCGGCGATTCCAGGAGGTCTACGGGCTCGCGCTCGAACCGGTCACCCGGCAGGCGCTGCTGGAGCAGATCGTCTCCGCCGCGGTCGCCGCCCCGTCATGAAGCGGCATTTCGAGACCCGGGCGATCCACGACGGGCAGGCGCCCGATCCCGCCACCGGCGCGGTGGTCCCGCCGATCTACCAGACGTCCACCTTCGCGCAGTCCGCGCCCGCCGAGCACAAGGGCTACGAATATG
>DASSGA010000198.1:0-18136 GCA_035693805.1 bacterium
GGGAGGAGGCGTGGTCGTCTCGCTCGCCCGGCTCAACCGGCTCCTCGGGGTCGACTACCGCGATCGCACGGCCGAGCTCGAGCCCGGCGTGATCAACCTCGAGGTAACGAAGGGCGTCGCGAAGGCGGGTTTCTTCTATGCCCCGGATCCCAGCAGCCAGGCCGCCTGCTCCATCGGCGGCAACCTGGCGAACAACTCCGGCGGGCCGCACACCCTCGCCTACGGGGTGACCACCAATCACGCGCTCGGGGTCGAGGTGGTCCTCCACGACGGGTCGATCGTGTGGCTCGGCGGGATGGTGCCGGATGCGCCCGGCTACGACCTGTGCGGCGTCTTCGTCGGGTCGGAAGGCACACTGGGGATCGTGACGCGCGCCATCGTGCGGCTGATGCGCGCGCGCGAGAGCGTCCGCACCCTGCTGGCCATCTACGATCACATGGATTCTGCGACCCAGGCCGTGGTGGATATCACCGCCGCGGGGATCGTCCCCGCGGCCCTCGAGATGATGGACAAGACGACGATCGAGGCGGTGGAGCGCGGGGCGCCGGCCGGTTATCCGCGCGACGCCGAGGCCGTGCTGCTGCTCGAGGTGGAGGGCGTGCGCGAGCACACCGAGCGGGCGCTGCGCATGGCCCACGAGATCTGCACCCGCGCGGGGGCGCGGCAGGTCCGGGCGGCTCGCGACGAGCAGGAGCGGCAGGCACTCTGGAAGGGTCGCAAAGGGGCCTTTGGGGCGCTGGGAACCCTGGCCCCCAACTACTACGTCATGGATGGTGTTGTCCCGCGGAGCAAGCTGCCGCAGACGATGCGGGCGGTGGCAGAGATCGCCGAACAGTACCAGGTGCGCATCGCCAACGTCTTCCACGCGGGGGACGGCAACCTCCACCCGAACATCCTGTTCGACATCCGCGTGCCCGGAGCGCTCGATCGGGTGATCGAGGCCGGCGCGGCGATCCTGCGGGCCTGCATCGCCGTGGGCGGGAGCCTCACCGGCGAGCACGGGATCGGTCTGGAGAAGCGAGACTACATGGAGTGGCTATTCAGCCAGGACGATCTCGAGACCATGACGCGGGTGCGGCTCGCCTTCGATCCACAGCGCACCTTCAATCCCGGAAAGATCTTCCCCACTCCCATGTCGTGCAGCGAAGTGCGCCGGGCCCCCGCTCGTATTCCCGAGGGGTTGTGGATCTAGGGCCATGGAGACGAGCGTGTCGTCTATCCATCTCCCGGTCCAGCGCACTGAGCCGCACGGTCCGGTAGTGCCGGGCCTCCAGATCCCCGAGCTGGATCAGTGCGTGCACTGCGGGCTGTGCCTGACCCAGTGCCCGACCTACCGGGTGACGCGCCTGGAGACGGAGTCGCCCCGCGGCCGCATCCATCTGGTGCGGGCCGCCGGGGAGGGGCGCATCTCGACGGGTGAGCGGTTCGCCGCGCATCTGAACCTGTGTCTCATGTGCCGGGCCTGCGAAACCGCCTGCCCGTCGGGCGTCAAGTACGGCCGGATCGCGGAGGCGGCGCGCGAAGTGATCGGCCCGCCCGGGTCGGTGCTCAGCCGGGCCGTTGCCCGGTTGGCCTTCACGCAGTTGTTCCCACGGCTCGGCCGGATGCGGGTCCTCCTGCGCCTGCTGCGCTTCTACCAGCACTCCGGCCTGCGGGCCGTCGCCCGGGTCCTGCCGCGCCGGCTGCGCGAGATGGAGGCGCTGCTCCCGCCCGTGCCAGCCCGGTTCTTCACGCCGGAGGCCGAGGTGCTGCCCGCGATCAGGACACGCCGGGCCCGCGTCGGACTGCTGAACGGCTGCATCATGCCGCTCCTGTTCGGAGACGTCAATGCGGCCACCGTCCGGGTGCTTCGGCGGAACGGCTGCGAGGTCGTCATCCCGCAGGCGCAGGGCTGCTGTGGGGCCCTGAACGTGCACAACGGGGAGACCACCGCCGCGAAGGCGATGGCGAAGCGCAACATCGACGCCTTCCTCGCCGCCGGGGTGGATGCGGTGATCATCAACGCGGCCGGGTGCGGCGCGACGATGAAGGAGTACGACCATCTGCTGCGTGACGATCCCGCGTACGCCGAGAAGGCGAAGCGCTTCTCGGCGCTGTGCAGGGACGCGAGTGAGTTCCTGGCGGACCTTGGACTCACCGGCCCTCTCGGGCCGGTGGACATGACGGTCACCTATCAGGATCCCTGTCACCTGGCGCATGGGCAGAAGGTGCGCGCGCAGCCGCGGCAGCTCCTCGCTGCGATCCCAGGACTGACCCTCATCGAGATGGAGGCCTCTGACCGGTGCTGCGGCAGCGCCGGCATCTACAACGTCACCCACCCGGAGATGTCCCGCACCCTCCTCGATGAGAAGATGACGTCGATCGGACGCACCGGAGCCGAAGCGGTAGTCGCGCCCAATCCCGGCTGCATGCTGCAACTGCGGTACGGCGCGCAACGCGCGAAGGCGGGGACGGCCGTGTACCACCTCATGGATCTCCTCGACCAGGCCTACCAGGTGGCTGAGGACGACGCCGGCCGGGCGCGGGCATGAGCGTCGCCTCGGACCAGCTGATCGACCGGCTCACGTCTGTGCTCGGCACAGATGCAGTGATCACCGATCGCGCCACCCTCGAGGCCCACGCCGTGGACGGGCTTGTCCCCCGGGCGGTCTGCTCCCCGGGAGATGCCCCGCAGGTCGCCGCGGCGATCCGCGTCTGCGGAGAGACCGGTGCCGCCATCGCACCGCGGGGCGGGGGCACGATGACGGCGCTCGGCAACGTCCCGCGCCGGACCGACTTGGTGATCAGCCTTGGGCGATTGGACCGGCTGATCGAGCACGACGACGCCAACCTCACCGCGACGATGGAATCGGGCATGACGCTCGCGCACCTGCAGACCCACCTCGCGCAGCGGGGCCAGTTCCTTCCGCTCGATCCGCCGCGGCCGGAGCGCGCGACGATCGGGGGCATCGTGGCCGCCAGCACCAACGGCGCCCGGCGGATGTTCTACGGCGGCGTCCGTGACCTCGTCATCGGGATGAAGATGGTGCTGCCCGGCGGCGAGCAGGTGAAGGCGGGCGGCAAGGTCGTCAAGAACGTCGCCGGCTACGACATGTGCAAACTCTTCGTGGGGTCGCTCGGGACGCTCGGCATCATCACCGAAGTGACCTGCAAGATGACGCCGCTCCCGGAGCGCGCACTGACCATCGTCGCGCAGGGAGGGGGCTCGACGGCGGAGAGCGTGGGCGCGTTCCGCCTGATCGATGCGCTCTTCGCTTCAACGCTGCAACCGTCGGCCATCGCCATGCTCAGTCCCCGCGCGGGGAAACTCGTCGGGCCGGGTGGGCCTGGCATGGCAACAGCCGTGGCCGTGGAGGGGTTCACCGAGGCGGTTGACCGCCACGTCCGCGACATCACCGGGATGGCCGCTGCGGCCGGATTGTCCGCAGAAGCGCTGGAAGGTCCGGCCCATGAACGCCTCTGGGCCGCGGTGGCCGATTTCCCGCGCTCCCGGGAGGGCGAGGCCCTGGTGCGTCTCACCGTCCCCCCGGGCGCGGTCGCGGCCGCGGTGGATGCGCTCAGCCGTGTGGACGGCTCCGCGGTGTACGTCGCGCATGCCGGCGCGGGTACGATCTGGATCGGTGTTGAGGCCGAGCGCGCCACGACCGTGTTCGCTGCTCTGACGTCGGTCGCCGGCGCGCATCATGGGCACGCCGTCCTGGCCTCCGCGCCGCCGGAGGTGAAGCGGGGTCTGGACGTGTGGGGCTCGCCGCCACCCGCCCTGTCGATCATGAGGGAGATCAAGCAGCGCTTCGATCCACAGCAACTCCTGAATCCTGGTCGGTTCGTCGCATTCCTGTAGCCCCAGACGGGGAAGGAACGGCACGTGGGTACCGTACTCTCGCTGGCCATCCACAACCACCAACCCGTGGGCAACTTCCCCCATGTCTTCGAGGCAGCGTACGCCCAGAGCTACCTCCCCATGCTGCGCGCCCTCGAGCGCCACCCGAAGGTCCGCGTGGCGATGCACTACACCGGGCCGCTCCTGGACTGGCTGGAGGGGGCGCACCCGGAATTCTTCCCGTTGCTGCGCGCGCTGGTGGAGCGCGGGCAGGTCGAGCTCATGACGGGCGGCTACTACGAGCCGATCCTTGCCGTGATCCCCGAACGCGACCGGGCGGGGCAGATCCGCAAGCTGACGACCTACCTGCAGCGCCGCTTCGGCGCGCGGCCGAAGGGCCTCTGGCTGGCGGAACGGGTGTGGGAACCGCACCTGGCCGGGTCCATCGCCGCCGCCGGCGTCGAGTACACGATCGTCGACGACGCACACTTCCTCGCCGCCGGCATGCGGCCTCAGGATCTGACCGGCCACTTCGTCACCGAAGAGGACGGCCTCACCCTGAAGGTCTTCCCGAGCCTGCACGCCCTGCGCTATCTGATCCCCTGGAAACCTGTCCCCGATGTCATCGCCTTCCTGCGGGAGCATGCGCGCGAACCTTCGCCGGTGCTGCTCATGGGCGATGATGGGGAGAAGTTCGGGCTGTGGCCCGGCACCTACGCGCACTGCTGGGAGGGCGGATGGACCGAGGCGTTTTTCGACGCGCTCGAGGCACAGCGGGAGTGGCTCGCCATCGTGCCGCCCGGGGAGGCGGCGGCACGTCCGGCCGAGGGCCGCGTGTACCTTCCCACGGCGTCGTATGACGAGATGGAGGAGTGGGCGCTGCCGGTGGACAGCGGCGTGGAGTACCATGACATCCGCCGCAGGCTGGAGGCAGCAGGCGACCCGGCGCTGCGCTATCTCCGGGGGGGATTCTGGCGGCAGTTCCTCGTGAAGTACCCCGAGATCAACACGATGCACAAGAAGATGCTGCGGGTGAGCCAGAAGGTCTGGGCGCTGCCCGCGGGGCGCCGCCGCCAGCGGGCTCTGGACGAGCTCTGGATGGGGCAGTGCAACTGCCCCTACTGGCACGGCGTCTTCGGGGGGACGTACCTCCCGCACATCCGCCGGGCCAACTTCGCGCACCTCATCGCTTCCGAGGCGCTTGCCGACGGAACCCGGGAGGCTTCCCCGGCGGTCGCGGTGGCGGATCTCGACGGGGACGGCGCGACCGAGATCGAGATCTCCACGCCGTCCATGGTGCTCTGGGTCGACCCGGCGAAGGGCGGCGCCGTGATCGCCTGGGACTGGCGCCGCGCTTGCGTGAACCTGGTCAATGTCCTCACCCGGCGGAGGGAAGCGTACCACGGCCAGCTCGTGGCGGCGCGCGGCGACGATGGCGCGCCCGAGGACGCCGTCCAGACGATCCATGCGACGCGCGTGCGCGTGAAGGAGCCGGGGCTCGATCGTCTGCTCGTGTACGATCGGTACCGGCGGGCGGGCTTCCTCGACCACATCCTGCCGCGGGAGGCCACCCTCGACCGCTTCGCCGCGGGTGAGATCGCGCCGGGCTTCGCGGGGCTGCCCTACGCGGCTGATCTCCCCAGGCTCCGGAGGGCGGCGCGCGTCTCACTCACCCGCGAGGCCTCGCTCGAGCTCGATGGGTCGAGGTCGACGGTGCGGATCGAGAAGCGCTTCTCCGCGGAGGCGAAGGCCGCGCTTCTGCGCGTGACCTACCGGGTGACGAACGCCGGGCCGGGCCCGCTGCGGGCCCTGTTCGGCGTCGAGACGAACTGGGGGATCTCCGATCCCCAGTCGCCGCTGCGCGTGAACGGCGCATCCCGTCCCGCCCGTGAGCGAACGGTCGTCGACGCGGCGGACCGCGTCGAGCTCACCGACTATGGATGGCCCGGCCCCGTGGTCCTCAGGTTCCCGCCGGCGATAGTGTGGTGGTTCCCGCTGGAGACGGTCTCGAACTCGGAGGCGGGATTCGAGCGAACCTTCCAGGGATTGACCTGCGTGTGCGTGTGGACGCTGCCGCTCGCCCCGGGCGACGCGCGGGAGATCGGCATCGAGTGCGCGCTGGAGTGAGCGCGGCGGAGGCCGTAAGTAAGGGGGGGCATGCGCGTCGAAGAGGTGTTCTCCTTCCGCGCCTCGCTCCCCCGCGCGTTGGCGGGCACCCGGCCGGATGGTATACTGGGGAAAAAGCGGGGCACGATACGCCGAATCTCTCGCACGAGAGAACGGGGGAACCGGTAGTACGGGGCGCATCTCGCGGCGGACGCGAGTAAGGGACTCTCGACCCGAGCCCGACAGCTAACCTCGTAGGCGAGCGAGAGAGCGAATCCGGTTTCAGTTGGCACGGCCCGGAGGCTCTCCGGGCCGTTTTGCATCGATGCTGAACCGCGTGCCCGTGCAACCCAAGCCATTCGATCGCTACCTGCCGCTGATGGAGGAGCCGCTGGGGCAGGAGATTACGCGCCTCGCGTCCTCGCTGCGCGGCGCGCGGGTGCTCCAGCTCAACGCGACGTCCTACGGCGGCGGGGTGGCCGAGCTGCTGCTCTCGCTCGTCGGCCTGGAGCAGTCCCTCGGGCTCGCCGCGGAGTGGCGTACGATCGGCGGGGACGAGGCCTTCTTCTCCGTCACCAAGCAGCTGCACAACGCGCTGCAGGGGCGGCCCTCCCCCTTCACGGAGGAGCAGAAGACCCGGTACCTGACCGTGAACCGGCAGCACGCCGCCGAGCTCGATGGTTATGACGTCGTTATTGTCCATGACCCGCAGCCCGCGGCGCTTCGCCATTACACGGGCCGCGGGCATGCGACATGGATCTGGCGCTGCCACATCGACACGTCGGCGCCTGATGAGACGGCGTGGGGTTTCCTCCGGCCGTACGTCGAGGAGCATGACGCGGCGGTCTTCACGATGGCGCAGTTCGTCCCGCCCGACCTGACGATGCCGCGGATGGAGTTCATCCCGCCGGCGATCGACCCGTTCTCGAGCAAGAACCGCGAGCTGCCGGGCGATCTGGCCCGGTCGACGGTCGCGGAGTTCGGCGTGGATGTCGAACGGCCGCTGCTGCTTCAGGTCGCCCGGTTCGATCCCTGGAAGGATCCGAGGGGCGCGATCGACACCTACCAACTGGTGAAGCGTGAGGTGTCGGCCGTGCAGCTGGCGCTCGTGGGGTCGATGGCGGGCGACGATCCGGAGGCCTGGGAGGTCTTCCGGGCGATCGCCCACGACGACCGCGCCGATCGTGATCTCTATGTGTTCACGAACCTCGTCGGGGTCGGCAGCCTGGAGGTGAACTGCTTCCAGCGCACAGCGACGGTGGTCCTGCAGAAGTCGCTGCGGGAAGGGTTCGGCCTCGCCGTCTCCGAGGCGCTGTGGAAGGGCGTCCCGGTCGTGGCCGGGGCGACCGGCGGGATCCCGCTGCAGCTGCAGGACGGTGTGGGCGGTTTTCTCATCACCACCGTCGAGCAGGCCGCGCAGCGGATCGTCTTCCTGCTCCGCCACCCGCAGGAGGCGGCCCAGATCGCGGCGGCCGGCCGGCGCGTCGTCACGGAGCACTTCCTCCTGCCGCGCCTGCTGCGGGATGAATTGCGCCTCATCCACTCCCTGCTCGAAGGGGCCCATGCGTGACGCCGCGGGAGTCCGGGCGGATGGTGGGGGAGGTGTGGCGGCGCATGGGCCGAGACGACGTGCTCATCCTGGCCTCGGCGACTGCGTACGCCGCGGTGCTGTCCGTGTTCCCGCTGCTCGTCGCGGCGATCGCGCTGCTCGGTCTCTTCGTCGAGCAGGCCGCCGCGCAGGAGGCGGTGATCCGCGCGATGCGTCCGTATTTGCCGGATCAGGCGCTCGTCCTGGTTCGGGACACGCTGCACAGCATCGTCCAGACGCGGGGAGCCGCCGGGGTGATCGGCGCCGTGGGTCTGTTCTGGGGCGCAACGGCGCTCACCGGATCGCTGCGCCAGGGCCTCAATCGTGTGCTCGGCGGTACGCCGCGGGCGTTCTGGCGGCTGAAGCTGGTGGACCTTGGGATGGTGATCCTGGGCGGCGTCTTCCTGAGCCTGTCCTTGCTGGGATCGGCGGTACTGGCCGCGCTCTCGGTGCGGCCGGTGGCCGCGATCGTGGAGCGCGCCGCCGGCACGCTCGGCCAGTTCGCGGCAGTCGTGGGACCCGTGGTGCTGTCGGCGGCGGCGTTCTTCGTCGCCTACCGCTTCCTCCCCAACGTCCGCCTGCGCGGACGCAGCCTGCTCTGGGGGACGCTGACCGGCATGGTGCTCTTCGAGCTGTTGAAGCTGGGGTTCTTCTGGTACGTGCGGACCCTCGCCCGGTACCCCATCGTGTACGGCCCGCTCGCCGGGCTCATCGTGTTCATGGTGTGGACCTATCTCGTGTCGGTCGCCGTGCTGCTGGGCGCGGAGGTCATGGCGGTGATGGAGGCTCATGGATAAGCAGACGATAATTACGACGATGCGTGAGGTGCTCGGCGGTCGCCGTCTGATCGTCGTGAGCAACCGCGAGCCCTACCTGCACCGCCGCGTTCCCGGAGGCGTTGCCGTCGAGCGGCCATCCGGCGGGCTCGTCGCCGCGCTCGATCCCGTGATGCAGGCCGTGGGGGGGACGTGGATCGCCTGGGGCAGCGGCGACGCCGACTTCGACGTCACGGATGGCGAGGGGCGCATCCTCGTGCCGCCGGATCGCGGCGCCTACACGCTGCGCCGGGTGGCCCTGACGCGCGCTCAGGTGAACGGCTATTACTATGGATACGCGAATCAGGCGCTCTGGCCCCTGTGCCACATGGCTCTGGCGCACGCCCGCTTCCGCCGTCGGGCCTGGGAGATGTACGCCGCGGTGAACGAGCACTTCGCCGCGGCGGTCCTGAGCGAGGCCGATCCCGGCAGCGTGGTGTGGATCCACGATTATCACCTGGCCCTCGCTCCGCGCATGGTACGCGCGCGTCGCCCAGATCAGTTCCTCATGCATTTCTGGCACATTCCGTGGCCGGCCTGGGACGTCTTCCGCGCCTGCCCGCAGCGGACCGAGTTGCTGGCGGGACTCCTGGCCAACGATCTGATGGTCTTCCAGCACCCCCGGCACGTCGAGCACTTCCTGGAGTGTGCGGAACGGGAACTCGGCGCCCAGGTGGACCGCGAGGAGGGGCTGGTCGAGCATGACGGCGGTGTGGCCCGCGTGGAGGCGTTCCCGATCAGCGTCGACTTCGCCGCCCTCGACGCGCAGGCGCGCTCCCGCGCCACCGAGCGCTGGATGGCCCGGCTGCGGCGGCGCTACGACCTCCAGGACAAGGTGGTCGCCGTCGGCGTGGACCGGCTGGACTACACGAAGGGGATCCCGGAGCGACTGCGCGCGCTGGAGCGTCTGTTCCAGCGTTTCCCTCGGTTCCGGGGCCGGTTCGTCTTCATCCAGAAGTGCGCGCCCAGCCGCACGCAGATCAAAGCGTACCGGGACCTGCAGCGCCAGGTGGAGACGGAGGTCGACCGCCTGAACACGACGTACGGCACGCGGGACTGGCAGCCCGTCGTCTACCTGCCGCGGCCGCTTCCTCCCGCGGGCATGGCCGCGCTGTACCGCCTTGCGGATCTGTGCCTGGTGAGCTCGCTGCAAGACGGCATGAACCTCGTCGCCAAGGAGTACGTCGCCTCGCAGGTCGATCGAGCCGGTGTGCTCCTGGTGAGCGAGCTGGCCGGGGCGCGCGACGAACTCTCCTGGGCGCTACCGATCAACCCGTACGACGCCGGCGGCACCGCCGAGGTCATGGTCCAGGCCGCGGAGATGGGCGCGGAGGAGCGGGCCGATCGCATGGAGCACCTCCGGAGCTTCGTCGCGGTCAAGGACATCTACCAGTGGATGGACGACCACCTGCATGCCGTCGGCCACCTCCTGGCCGCGCGCGCCTCCAAGCGGTGGATCGGCGAGCACGGGCCTGAGATCCGGGCGCTCGTGCAGGGCCGGAGCCGTCTTGCCGTGCTGCTCGACTTCGACGGGACCCTCGCCCCGATCGTGCCGACGCCAGAACAGGTCGTCCTGCCGGAGGCCGTGCGGGGCACGATTGAACGCCTGGCCCGCACCCCGGACGTCACGGTGGCCATCATCAGCGGCCGGGCCCTCGGCGACATCCGCCGCCGGGTCGGTCTACCCGGTCTCATCTATGCCGGTAACCACGGGCTGGAGATCGCGGGCGATGCCTGGGTGTGGGTCCAGCCTGAAGCGAACGCCGCCCGGGGGCTGATCGGTCCTCTGTGCGGCCACCTCATCGCGCGGCTGCGGGCGGTGCCGGGCGTGATCGTCGAGGACAAGGGTCTCACCGCGAGCATTCACTACCGCCTCACCCCGCATCCCTACCTCGAGACCGTGCGGAGCGCGGTCTTCGAGGAGGCGGAGCGCAACGGTGGGCTGCTGGTGCGCGAGGGTAAGAAGGTGCTCGAGGTGCACCCGCGGGTGGAGTGGAACAAGGGCTCCTCCGTGCGATGGATCCTCGCCCGGGGGTCCGACGAGCGATGGCGCGAGGACGCCGCCGTGATCTACGTCGGCGACGACCGGACGGACGAAGACGCATTCCTGGCGCTGCCCGCGCCCGCGGTCACCATCCGGATCGGATCTGGCCCCACCGCTACCGCGGCGCGCTACGCGGCCCGGGACTGCCCGGACGTCGCCCGGTTCCTGGAGGACGTGGAGCGGTGGCGGGAGGTCAGCGCAGGTGTGAGACCATCAGCGCGAGGTGCTCGGTGAGGTCGCGCGTGATGAGGAAGTTCTCGCGAACGTACTCGCGCGCGTTCTCGCCCATCGACTTCGCCAGGGCCGGATTGTTCAGCAGGTGCCGGATCCGGAAGGCGCAGCCTTCCACCGAGTTCACCGTGTAGCCGGTCACGCCGTAGATGATCTGCACGGTGATCCCGCCGGCAAACCCCCCGATCACCGGCTTGCCCTTCCACATCCCCTCCGCCACGGTCAGGCCGAAGCCTTCCTTCGTCGATTTTTGGATGATGATGTCGGCGGCGTGCTGGAGCGCGTTGATCTCGTAGTGCGCCGTGGGCGGCAGCACGAGGACGTGGACGTCGGGGTCGCCCGCGGCCGCCTCGCGCACCTCCGCCAGAACCTGCTCGCCCTCAGGGTCATCCGTGGCGCTGCCCCCGGCCAGGATCAGGCGGCAGTCGTCGTACTTCTTCACGATCTGGTAGGCGTTGATCACCCCGATGGGATCCTTGAAGCGGTCGAACCGGCTCACCTGGAGGAGGATGGGCTTGTCCCTGGGGATCGCCAGGCGGTGCAGCACGGCGTCGACTTCCGTGTCCTCCAGGGCGCGGTTCTTGTCGGAGAGCGGATCGATGCTGGGATAGATGAGGTACTGCGGGATGGGCAGCCGCTGGGCGAACCTGGGCAGCGAGAAGATGGCCCCGTCATAGCGCACGATGAACTGGCGGATGAACGACCAGGCGCGGCGCTGGGGATGGCTGACATCGATGTGGCAGCGCCAGATCCATGGGCCGCGCTTCTGCGCGTGCTCGATCAGGGCGGCGGGCTGCGGATCATGGATGATCACGACGTCGGCGTCGAGGTCCAGCTTGCCCGCATTGTCGCGGTTGGTGTCCAGGTAGCCCTGGAGCATCGCCTCGGTGAACGCCTGCTCGTCGCCCTGCAGCGCATTGTGGAAGCTCTTCGTCACCCGGAAGAACGCGTCGTTGCCCGCGAGGACCTCCCAGCGCGGGCGGATCCCGAGCTCCTCGAACAGCGGGACGTAGCGATCGAGCATCTCTGCCACGCCGCCCCCGACGCGGGTGGAGTTTACGTGCAGGAGCGAGCGGCCCCGCACGCGTTCGGCGAGCCGCTGCAGGAGGTCGATCGCTCCCCGCGGCGCCACGGGCCGGTAATCTTCGAGCGTGACGGCGGTCTTAAGCATGGCTCGGGTGCCCCAGGTCTTCGTCGATGAGTGCGAGCAATCGGGTGCGCAGGCCATCCAGGCTGCTGATGTAGGGGTTGATGCGGCGGATGCGCTCCGCGAGCGCGGCCTCGCCAAGCTCGTCCGCCAGCCAGCCCACCGTCTCCCAGCGCCCCCGCCGGGCCTCCGTGCGGAAGAAATGGTAGTAGATCGCGCTCAGGTCGACACGGGCGAGGGCGTCCCGGAACTCGCGCAGAGTGGAGGCACGGATGCCCGTGGGGACCGCGATGAGCCGGGAGCGCATGAAGTAGAAGGGCTCCCCGTACACGATCCGCGGCACCATCTGCAGGCCCGACAGGTGGTCGTCGATGATCGTGATCAGCTCGGCGCGCAGCTGCTCGACCTCCTCGTAGTCGAAGGGGTCGATCACCGCGAGCCGCTCCCCGAGCACCCGATCCCGCACCTGGATGGCGGCCCACGTCGCGAAGTCGTTGGCATACGGCGCGGCGAGATACCGGCTGCGGAGAAACGCCGAGTGGGTGTGGTAGAAGATGGATTCCGCGGGGACCTCCTCGACGGCGGTGAGGAGCTCGCGCTCGTCCCAGGCGCTGCGGCCCAGCATCTCGCGCAGCTCGAGGCAGTCCACGAATTCGAAGGGGCGGGCGGCGGTGGCAGGGGCCATGACTACTCTATTCTATCCATCGCAAAGTGCAGGCGTTCTCCCAGGGTCCGGACGCCCGGATCGCGGGCTGAGCGGGCCAGCCGGTAGAAGGCGTTCTGGGCCTCCCACAGGTTGATCGTGACCCCCGCGGCTTCGGCGAAATCCAGCAGCTCCGCGGCGCGGGCGACCCGGTCCGCGACATGGCCTGCACCGCCGAGGGCCTGCTCCAGCCGCCGGCGCAGCAGGGGTTCGAACCGGTCGGCCCGGATCTCGCGTCCCCACGACCGCAGCTCCGCCAGCACCTCACGGACGCGGGGCCGCAGACGGACCGTGCCATCCACGCTCAGTTCATCCTCGAGCTCGCGGGTGAGGGCCACGACGGCCGCGGTGACCAGCGGCACCGGAACCTCGGCGCCCGCCTCCCGCAGGTATTCCATCAGCGGCCGGTTGTCCTGGTAGAGCTTGCGATAGACCTCCTCCAGCTCGCGCAGGGTCCGCTCGCTCAACCGGGCCAGGACCATCCGGCGGTCCTCGAGGGGCAGATCCCGCAGGGAGAGGTACTGCGGCCCGAAGGCCAGGTCGATCGCGCGGACGACCTCGCTCAGCACGTTCTTCCCCGACCGCTCGACGAGCGAGTCACGGACGGCCGTGTAGCGCGCCTCATCCCAGCCCATCGTCACCGCGCAGTGCACCTCGTGGCCGCCGAAGTGCGCGAGCGCATACGCGGCCTCGTGGGCGTCGTCCACCGGGACGTTGCGTACCCGCACCCGGCCCAGATGCAGGGTGTGCGATCCGGCGGCGACGTCGGTGCGGTCCAGCTCCGAGACGGTGATGGCGGAGGCGAGCGTGCTCGAGCGGCCGCCGACCAGGCCGGTCATCGCGAAGTACGCCGCCGACTCCCGCGGTCCCACGGCGCGGGGGAGGACGAGCTCCTCGAACACCGCAGCGCCGTCCGGCCAGCGCTCCGAGTTGCCGGGTGCAGCTCGCAGGTGGTCGACGAACGGGGCGTCCAGCTCGACGCCGAAGCCGCGGGCGAGCTCCATCGCCCGGGCGGCATGGGACAGGATCTGCACCGTTTCCGGCCCGCTGATGTCATCGAAGAACCATCCGTCGCTGCTTTGCATCAGCATGGCATGGCGCTGCAGCTCCAGGAGGCGCAGGGCGGAGGCGCGGCGCTCCGGGGTGTCCGCGGTCTTGCCGTGCCGGGCGAGGAACGCGTCAGCCGCGGCCGGCGCCGGATCGATCAGATCGACCGCTTCATCCCGGGCCGCCCACGCGTCGCGGAAGAGCTCTTCCCCGTACAGTTCATAGGCGGCGGCGAGCTGCTCCGCCAGCCAGGTGATCCCCCGGCGCAGCGGGGCGCGCCAGCGCTGGTGCGTCCCCTGACCGGTGCGGCAGCCGCAGTCCGCCCGCCAGCGCTCGATGCCGTGCGCGCAGCTCCACGACGTGTTCTCCACGATCTCCACGTCAAGGGCCGGCGGATGCGCGGCCAGGAAGGCCGCGGCGTTGAGGACGCGCAGGCCGTGCTCGCGGTCGGCGCGATCGAGCGCGTAGGCCAGGGCCATGTCTCCGAACTGGTGATGGTGTCCGTAGGTCTCCCCGTCCGTGGCCACGACCAGGAGCCGCGCCTGCTGGTCGGACGGTGCCGCCGCGGCGAGACGCTCGGCGAAGGTGCGCCCGTCGTGCAGAACGCCTTCGAACGCGACTGCACGTGAGAGGGGTCCATGGTAGAAGAGCAGGCTGATCGAACGGCCGCTGGGAAGGCGGCAGCGATAGGGGAGGGTCACGTCCAGCGTCTCCGCGGTGACGTCCTTCCAGGGACCTTCGGCCCGGCGGACGCGCCGCGCCTGGTGGGGGGCGAGGAACGTGAAGGCCATCCCGTGCGAGGCCAGGATCTCCAGCGTCTCCAGGTCCACGGCCGTCTCCGGCAGCCACAAACCCTCCGGGCGGCGCTTGAACCGGCGCTCGAAGTCCCGGATCGCCCACCGGACCTGGGTCACTCGATCGCGCGGGGTGGCGAGCGGCATGATGACGTGATTGAATACCTGCGCGATGGCGTTGCCGTGGCCGTACTGGTCGTGGCGGCTGGCGCGGTCGGCCTCGAGGAGCTGCTCGTAGGTAGCCGGCGCATGCCGCGCCAGCCAGCGCATCAGCGTGGGGCCGGCGTTGTAGCTGATCTTCGCGTAGTTGTTGACGACGCGGATGATGCGGTCCTGGTCATCGATCAGGCGCGACGCGGCGTTGCGGGCATAGCACTCCGCCGTGATGCGCTCGTTCCAGTCGTGGAAGGGGGCGGCGGCCTCCGCCAGCTCCACGGCGTCGGTCCAGGGGTTCTCACGCGCGGGTTGATAGAAGTGGCCGTGGACGCACAGATGACGCATCCTACCTAACGGGTCTGCCCGCGGGGGAGGATGACGAGTCCTGAGGGATCGAGGTGGTAGCGCAGGCGGTCCGCCTCCGGATCTGCGCCGATGCGCACCCCGCGGGGGATGGCGTTGTATCGGTCGGCGATCACCCGCCGGAGGCTCGCCTCCTCGCCCACGACCGTATGGTCCATGATGATGGACTCTTCGACGGTGGCCCCGCGCAGCACCCGCACGCCCCGGCCCAGGATCGAGCGCGTGACGACGGCCCCGTCGATCATGCTGCCCTCGCCGATCAGGGTGTTACGGATATCTCCCTCAAGGAGGCGGGCAGATGGTCCCGGATAGGAGGCGGCCAGGATCGACCAGTCAGGGTTGTCCAGGTTCAGCGCGGGCTCAGGGCCGAGCAGGTCCATGTGCGCCTGCCAGTAGGTCACGATCGTCCCCACGTCCCGCCAGTAGCCCGCTTCTTCGTAGGGCTGCACGCCCGGCACGTCGTTGTCCAGGAAGTTGTAGGCATAGACGCGGCGGTGGGGGACGAGTTCCGGGATGATCGTGCGGCCGAAGTCGTGGTCGGTGCTGCGGCGGGCATCTTCGACCAGCGCCTCCAGCAAGACGTCGTGGTTGAACAGGTAGTTGCCCATCGAGGCGTAGGCGCGGGCGGGATCGGTGGGCATCGGCACGGGCGTCTTCGGCTTCTCGTCGAAGCCGGTGATGCGGCTCTCCTCGTCCACGGCGAGGATGCCAAACCCGCCGGCCTGCGCCACCGGCACGGGCAGTGCGGCCACACTGATGTCGGCGCGTCGCTGCTGATGGAAGGCGATCATCTGCCCGACGTCCATCCGGTAGACGTGATCGGCGCCGAAGATGGCCACGATGTCGGGGCGGAAGTCACGGACGAGGTTGATGTTCTGGTACACGGCGTCGGCCGTGCCCTGGTACCAGGTGCCGCCCCAGCGCATCTGCGGCGGGACGATGATCACGAAGTGGTCGGAGAGGCCGCCCAGCCGCCAGGCGTTGCGCAGGTGCTCGATGAGTGACTGCGCCTTGTACTGGACCAGGACGTAGAGCGCGTAGATGCCCGAGTTGACGAAGTTGGAGAGGACGAAGTCGATGATGCGGTACTTCCCGCCGAAGGGGACCGCCGGCTTGCCGCGTTCCCGGGTCAGGGGGTAGAGGCGCTCTCCTTTGCCGCCGGCCAGGATGATCGCGAGGACACGCGGATGGGCCACGGTTCAGACCGCGCGACCCAGGGCGGCCTGGACGTGCGCGGCGATGTCGGGGAAGACGAAGTTCTGCGTCTCGCGGGCCTGGAGGAATTCCTCCTCCGCCCCGCCAGGCGGCGAGCCGGCGAGGGTCCGCCGCAGCATCTGCAGCAGCCGGGTCACGTTCGCGTAGTGTTCGGTGAAGCGGGCCTCGGCGTAGTCCCGGGCCGCCCAGGTCGTGATGAGGAACTGCCAGTCGGAGGACTGCAGGAGCAGCAGCTCGCGCGCGGCTTGGGCGAGGACGCGGCGGGCCGCGGGGCGGGCGTCCTTCACGGCCTCGCGGGCCGCGGTCCAGAACTCGTCCTCAGCCCCATAGAGGCGCTCCCACGTCCACTCCGTGTCGCGGTTGAGCCACACCCGGTGATCGCCGCCCTCCCCCCAGGACCCTTCTTGCAGCGAGATGGTGTCCGCCGGTGGTCGTCGCTCCAGGTACGTGGCGCAGTCCACGGCCTCGATCGCGTTTGCTCCGAGCCGCGTGAAGACCTCCTCGAGCCACCGCGGGCCTTCGAACCACCAATGACCGAACAGCTCCGTGTCGTAGGGACTGCAGGCGATGCCCGGCGTCTTCATCCGGTCGGCGGATCGCGTGAGCACGTCGCGCAGTAGGCCCACGAAGTGGTCGGCGTGGGATCGCGTGCGCTCCGCCGCGCGGGCGGGGTCGTAGAGCAGCTTGGCGCCGAGGTCGGTGCGGGGCGAGGTCACGCGCCAGTAGCGCAATCCGCCCGGGAAATGCTTCTTGTGGAACTCCATGTACCACCCATCACCCGGGTAGCCCGCGTCGCGGCTCCAGACCTGCATCGTCGTCTCGGGATCGCGCACGAAGGCCACGGCGTCCCCGTGTCCTCCGCGAGAGGCCACCACATAGGACCGGTAGGGGCTGCGGTCGCCTTCGAAGTTCGGCTGGAGCGTCTCGGTGAGCGCGCGCAGGGCGGGGTAGTAGTCTCGATACGCCGACAGCGGGCTGCCTCCCCGCGCCAGGTGCACGTCGGTGACGAAGAACCCGAGCTTGAAGTCCGAGAGGAACTCTTCGATCCCGCGCCGGCGCATCCGCACCCGGCCCCGCATCGCTGCGACCGGGGGCGTCCACTCATAGCGCGGGCGGTAGGCGCACTCCGGCAGCCAGATCCCGGGAGGGCGGTGGCCGAAGTGCCGCTCGTGCGCGGCCACGGCGACCCGCAGCTGGAGGTCGATCGACTCCTCGCGCAGCAGCAGGGGGAGGTAGCCGTGTGTCGCGGCGCACGTGATCAGGCGGATGTGCCCCGCGTCGTACAGGCGCCGGAACGCCCCGACGAGATCGCCGTTCAGCCGCTCGAACTGCTCGAGGCGGTCCCGGTAATAGCCTTCCCAGTGCCTGGCACCCGCCACAAGGTCCGCGCGTCCCTGACGCTCGAACTCACCCGCGTTCTCCCGGGCGGACTCGATCCGGGCACGGAGGAACTCCTCGATCTCGCGCTTGAACGCCGGCGCCGCGAGCTGCTCAGCGAGCACCGGCGTGACGTTGATCGTCGCATGGGGGCTGTGGCCGCCTTCGGCGAGGCGGGAGAGGGCGTCCAGCAGCGGAAGGTAGCAGCCGACGGTGACTTCGGAAAGCCAGTCGCTGCCGTGCGGCCAGCGGCCGTGGCCCAGAACGAAGGGCAGATGCGTGTGCAGGACCAGCGCGAAATAGCCGATAGGGGCCTGGGCCATGATGAATCCTCTACCGTAAAGCATACAATACTTTCGCCGGAGACTACACGGCGTGGCCCACACATACCATGGGGGTTTTGAACGCCTCAGGACTGGCCAGGCTGCGCTGGACCGCGTAGAGGCCTTCCACGAATGGTTGCTGGCGGACCTCGAGACGCCTCGCGGAAAGTTGTCAAGTGCCCCATTTGGACCGATGCAACTCGGTCCGGACCGAGTTCTCAGGGATTCGCCGGGCTCGAGTGCTTTGCCCGGGAGCGTCCAGTCCCATAGTCCATAGCTGCGCTTGACGAGCGGGATCCGACGGTGCTCATCAAAGATGGCGGCGAAGACTGTCCCGTGAACGGGTACGGGTATAGGAGAACTGCGAGGTGTCGAACGTCACCGAGTGAGGGGTCCCCGGATGAAAC
>DASSGA010000199.1:0-4118 GCA_035693805.1 bacterium
CTGTCGGCCTGGCACCTCCTCCGCGCGCTGCACGACGCGGGCATGCCCCGGGGCGTCGTGAACATGGTCACCGGGCCGGCGCGCGCCACCGGTGATCCCCTCATCAAGCACCCCGCGGTGCGGGCCATCACCTTCACGGGATCGACCAGCGTGGGATTGGACCTGCAGGCGAAGATCGCCGGGCGCAACATGCGCATCCAGACGGAGATGGGCGGCAAGAACGCGATGGTCGTCCTGAAGGACGCAGATCCCAAACTTGCCGCGGAGCTGGCGGTCTCAGCCGGATTCGGCCAGTCAGGTCAGCGGTGTACCGCCACCAGTCGCGTCGTCGTCGAGCGGGGGATCAAGGATGAATTCCTCAACGAGTTCCTCACCCGCACCAAGCAGGTGAAGGTGGGTCCGGGCCTCGACGACGCCACGACCATGGGTCCCGTGGTCGACGAGAGCCAGCTGAAGACCACGCTCGACGCGGTGGAGAGCGGGCGGCGCGAGGGCGCGCAGGTCTTGTTCGGCGGTCAGCGCCTGAGCGGGCCGGCGTACGACCGCGGGTACTTCGTGCAGCCCACGATCCTGGCGAACGTGTCCTCGAAGATGGAGGTGGCGCAGGAGGAGATCTTCGGCCCCGTCGTGGCCGTGATGGAGGCCGATGACGTACAGGCGGCGATCGACCTCGTCAACGGAACGCGCTACGGGCTTTCGGCTTCACTCGTCACGCGCAGCCTGGCCGCCGCCCATGCCTTCGCGCGCGGGGTGGAGACGGGCTGCGTCGCGGTGAACCTGCCCACTGTGGGATGGGACGTGCACACGCCGTTCGGCGGTTTCAAGGAGTCCGGCTCGGCGTTCAAGGAGCACGGCATCGAGGGGCTGCAGTTCTACACGCGCGTGAAGAGCGTGGCGATGCGCGTCGCGGGGATCTGAACGAAAGCAACACCAGCGGATCGTCACCCAGTTAGGCCGGGTTAACCTAGGAGGCTAACTTCCTCCCACCTAGGTAGACGCATCCGCTGGCACCAGTGACGATACACCCGATGCAACATCACCGTCAATTCGGAACTGTCGTTCGCGGGAACACGATAGCGGGGACGCGGTGACGGAGGACCGCATGAGGGGAACCGTCCGCTGGTTCGACGCCCGCCGGGGATACGGCTTCATCATCCCCGAGGACGGCGGCCCCGATGTTTTTGTTCACCGCCGCGTGCTGCAGGACAGCGCGCACGTGCGACGCCTCCTGCCCGGACAGGCTGTCGAGTACGATGTGCGCCAGACGGAGCAGGGGTCGAAGGCGACGAAGGTTGTCATCACGAGGCCCAAAGGGCCGAGCGATAGTCCTACGTCTTCTTAGTTGTCGGGAACGGGATCAACCCGGTTTGCCGTTTTTGGGCCACTTCCTTTGATTGCGGCACCCGGGGATGGTGCATGAGGTTGAAGTCGAGCTTCTTCCCGCACACGCACGTGCGGGCGAGCTCGGCCGAGGCGTCGATCCAGATGTGTCCCGCCTGCTCCGCGGCCGCGCGGGCCGACTCGATCGCCCCCGACTTGGCCTCGGCCTCGTCTTCGGCCAGCCCCATCTCACGGGGGGCCGACCCGCTCAGTTCGTAGAGGAGCGACTTCGGGTAATAGACGCTGTAGCGCCTACCACAGCCCCCGCAGGGGAACGTGAACACCAATGCCATGGCTCCATTATACGGACCTGCTACAATGGAGGGAACCTGCCAGGCGGGAGGATGGACGATGACGGCTCGGACGGCACGCGCGATCCTGATTGGAAGCACGGTGGCGGCCTTCGGACTGCTCATGTTCGCCGCCGGATGGCTCGTCGCCGGCCGGCCCGCCGCCGCGGTCCAGCCCGTCCCGGCCGTCCCCGTGCAGGTCCCGCTCCAGGAGATGATCCCGCTGCCCGGGCCGGATCAGGGCCAGGGTCAAGGTCAGGAGTGTGAACCCGTCATCCTCTTCTACTATCAGGGCCGGTTGTACCGCCTGATGCCGGGTCCGCAGCGCGACCAGCAGGGGCGGCCCAGCAGCCCGCCCGAGTACTTCCCGCTGCAGCCCTATCAGGGGCCGCAGATCCCGGGTCTCCCGTTCCAGTTGCCGCCCGGCGGCGCCCCGCAGCCGCAGGGGCCGGGCTTCCAACCGGTCCAGCCGCGATTCTGATCCGGTAGGAACGCACTCTCCGGCACCGAACCCTTGCCCTCAATTCCCATCGGGGGTACGGAGGTGAGCCGCAATGTGCGTTCCTGAGACGTTCCGGGCAGTCCGCAGCAGCCGCCGGGATTTCCTCAAGCTCGCCGCTGGCGCCGCCGCCGGCACGGCGATGGCGGGGGTGGCGCAGTGGACGGCGCCGCTCAGTGCCGAGGCGCGCAGCATCAACGTCAACAACGTGCAGGACCTCACCCACGTCCTGCATCCGGGGTTCCCGAGCTTCAACCCGGCCTTCTTCCCGAAGTTCGAGCGCAAGACGTTCGTCACGATCAAGAAGGACGGCTTCTACGGCAACGTCCTCACCTACTGGGAGCACTCCGGCACCCACATGGACGCCCCGCACCACTTCGTCACGGGGCGGTGGATGGTCCACCAGATCCCGGCCGGGCGCCTCATCGCGCCCGCGGTGGTCATCCACATCCACGAGCGCGCGATGAGCCGGGCGGACAGCCAGGTGACCCCCGACGACGTGCGCGCGTACGAGCGCGGCAACGGACGCATCCCGCGGGGCGCCCTGGTCTTCATGCACAGCGGCTGGGAGTCGCGCGTGAACGACGAGAACGCCTTCCGCAACGCCGATGCGAAGGGGGTCATGCACTTCCCCGGCTTCCATCCGGAGGCCTCCGAGATGCTGGTGAAGGATCGCGACATCGTCGGCATCGGCGTGGACACGCTCAGCCTGGACTACGGAGCGAGCACGGACTTCAAGACGCACGTCACGATCCTCGGCGCGAACAAGTACGGGCTGGAGAATGTGGCCAACCTCGCCCGGATCCCGGCCAAGGGCGCGACGGTGTTCGTCGGCGGCCCGCGCGTGCAGGACGGCTCAGGGGGGCCGACGCGCCTCATCGCCGTCTGGTAGACGCGACGGTTTGGTAGACTTGGGGTGTGTGGCGAGGCGTCATCGAGGAATACCGGGCGCATCTCCCCGTCACGGAGCGCACGCCCGTCGTCACCCTCCTGGAGGGCAGCACGCCCCTGCTGCGTGCCCGCTTTCCCGGTGCGGGTGGTCCGACCGTCTGGCTGAAGGTCGAAGCCGGCAATCCGACCGGCTCGTTCAAGGATCGCGGCATGACGGTCGCGGTCAGCAAGGCGCTCGAGGCCGCCTCACGCGGTGTCATCTGCGCGTCGACGGGGAACACCGCGGCCTCGGCCTCCGCGTACGCCGGGCGAGCGGGCCTGCCCTGCGTGCTCATCATTCCTTCCGACGGGGTCGCGCTCGGCAAGCTCGTCCAGGCCTGGGCGCACGCCGCGACGATCATCCCGGTGGACGGCACCTTCGACGCCGCCCTCGATCTCGCGCGGCTCGCCGCCGACCGGTTCGGCCTGACCCTCGTCAACTCGGTGAACCCGTATCGCCTGGAGGGGCAAAAGACTGCGGCGTTCGAGGTTTGCGACACACTTGCCCGCGCGCCCGCCGCGCTCGTCATCCCGGTGGGCAACGCGGGGAACATCACGGCATATTGGAAGGGATTCAATGAGTACTATGCGGCGGGTCGCATAGCGACCCGTCCGCGACACATCGGCGTCCAGGCCGAGGGGGCGGCCCCGCTGGTGCGCGGCCGGCCGGTGGAGCACCCGCAAACCGTGGCCTCGGCGATCCGCATCGGCCGACCGGCATCGTGGGAGGGCGCCATGCGGGCCGTCGAGGAATCCGCGGGCGAGCTGCTCACGGTGACGGATGGGGAGATCCTCGCTGCGCAAGATCTCCTCGGGCGCGAGGGCGTGTTCGTCGAGCCCGCCTCCGCGGCATCGGTGGCCGGATGGCTGAAGCTGCAGCGTGCCGGCCGCGCGCCGGACGACGTGGTGTGTGTGCTCACGGGACATGGGCTGAAGGATCCCGCGGTGATCCAGCAGCGCATGGCCCTACCCCGGCCCGTGCCCGCGACGCTTGATGGGATCGCTCCAAAGGTCACGAT